>NC_009515.1:1187830-1520495 GCF_000016525.1 Methanobrevibacter smithii ATCC 35061 | reverse complement strand
AGTTTCAACAACAACATAATCTCCTTCAATAACTTCACCAATAATAGCTGCATCTTTTCCATATTCTTCAGTTTTAATTGCTTCAAGAACTTCTTCAGCCTTATCAGCTTTAACACCCATAACGACTTTTCCTTCGTTAGCCACTTCAAAGGGATCAATACCTAACATTTCAGAAACTGCATGAACTTCTTTTTTAATTGGAATTGCTTCCTGATGAAGTAAAACACCTTTTCCAGATTTTGAAGCCATTTCATTAATTGCATTTGCAAAACCACCACGAGTAGGGTCTTTCATAGCAGTAACTCCCCCTACATCAAGTGCTTTTTTAACAACATTCCACATCGGAGCAGTATCAGATTTCAAATCAGTTTCAAAACCGAAACCTTCCCTAAAAGACATGAGACTCATTCCATGATCACCTAAAGAACCTGTGACAATTATTTTATCACCAACTTCCAAAGTAGAATCGCGAATAATTTCTCCTTTTTTAGCTATTCCAATACCAGTTGTTACCATTACAATACCGTCAATCTTACCCTGCTCCATTACCTTGGTATCACCAGTAATAACAGCAACATCAACTTCTTCACAAGTTTCATTTAAGGATTTCATTATCCTGTCCAAATCAGCAATAGGGAAACCCTCTTGCATAATAATCGCATTAGAAATAGCTAGCGGTTTAGCACCCATAACAGAAACATCATTAATAGTTCCTGCTGCGGAAATCCTACCAATATCTCCACCAGGGAAGAATAACGGGTCGATAGTATGGCCATCAGTAGTTACAACAATCTCATAGTCACCTATTGGAATAGTTGCACCATCATCTAAAGCGTCTAAGCTAATACCACCATTAACACTTTTTTTAGTGATATTATCCAAAACAGCACTGGAGATTAAATTAGCCATTACTTCTCCACCAGCACCATGATTCATACTAATTTTATCTTCTGACATTTTATCTCCTAAAAAATAATTAAAGTTATAGTTATATTGTCTGTAATATCAACTATTTAATTATAGTTGTTATATTACAAATATATTTTTGAAATATTATGCCAGTTAAAATATTGAACCATGTCTGTTTAAATGACAAATTTGTAAAAAAAAGAATATTAAAAGAATTGCATACTAAAAAATTAATATACAATTCTTAAATACAAAAATTCCTATTTTCTGTGTTTCATATAACCTGCACCAACTAATATTCCGACAATTAATATGACAATTACTACATAGGGCATATAATCCGGATTAATGGATTTAGCTGGGGATTTTTTAGAAACTTCGTAAGATTTACCCTCATCTTCAGAAACTTCAGAATCTGATCCTAACACATCATTTGAGTTGCCTACATCATAACTGCTGCTTTGCGGCATATTATTATAATTGCTGGAAACACCAACATTATTCACATTAGCTGATGAATGAGAATTTTCATTAGCATTTGAATCTGAATTGGAATTGGTGTTAGTGTTAGAATTAGAGTTACTTTCTGAGTTGTTTTTCATTGAGTTTAATAAATCTTCTTTAGATACACTAGGAAGGCCCTTAAGATAAGATAATGCATTAAGGTCTTTAGAACCTGAAGTCAATTCCAAATACTGTTCATAAGTAATCCATTTTTCTTCGTTAGATTCAACTGTAGGTTTAGAAATAACCAACGAATTATCTTTTTTAGCATAAATATCAAGATATGTCTGAATTTGAACATGTCTGTTTGCATCTTGAGTATTTACAGCAACTTTTTTAAGTTTGGCAGAAGTATAAGTAATAATAACTGCTCTGCCTATATTTAAATTACTGTCCCAAACAATAAGAACTCCTTCATCTTTTGCACCGTCTGCATAAGTGGAATCAGTTTCATTACCAGGTAATTTTTGTAGGAAATAATCACCCATACCTGGAGAAATACCTAACAAATAAATTAAACTGTCGTCTTTACAGTAAATACTTGAACCTATATATTTATAAGATTCATTTTCACCTAACGGGAAATTTTCCTGAATAAAATCAGTTATAAAGAAACCTGGCTGTACACCTGGACATGCATGACTGTGGAATAGGAAAGACAGCAATTGATCAAATTCCGGATGAGACATCCAAACATTTCCAATACTTTGTACACCAAAGAAACTTTCATCAATTGCAAATTTTGAAGACAAAGCTTTAACAGTTGCAGAATTGTTAATTGAATTTATACCAACATCTGCCACATTGCTGCCGTTAAATTCGCCAACAAAGAAAGTTCCGTCAGGATTATATTTGATAAATACAGTATCTAAAATATCAGAATCAGGTGAACGCAAAACATAAGCAAACCATAACGGTTTGTATGCCGGAGTATGTATTGGCAATAAAGTAGCACTGGTTAAAGTAGCACCTAAAACCTTATTAATACCATTTCTAGCTAAAACAGTATCAGAAGATCCCAAATAAACATAACCTGCAGAAGTCAATACAGAAAGATCCACCATGTCTTTAGTAATATCAATTCCTTTTTGATTTTTAAAAATTGAAATAGCTAAATTTGTAGCATCAACACCAATTTGTTCTATTTGCTTATCAGACAAGCTAATATCCAAACCACTTGCGCTATTACGGGTAGCTTTAGGTAAATTTAAATAAAGAATATAATCCAAATCTAAACCGCGAGCTTCAACAGTTTTACCGTCACCAATAAGTTCAAAATACTGAGCTCTGGTTAAGTTATCGAATTCATAAATAATATCTGCCATTTTTTCAGGATTATTTTTAATATTTTTAACCCACCAGGTATTGTATTTCAGCTCTTCCAAACTTCCGCTTTTCGGATTAATACCTGTTTCTTTTTCAAAAAGGGCAGTGATTTTACTTTTATTATATTCCATAATAATTAAAGTTCCGCTTGAAGCACCCCATCTGATAAATCCAATCATATTTTCAGACACTCCAGTAGAAGTGGTGTTAAATCCAATATATCCATTTAATCTCATATTGATTCCAACATCCCCTATTTTACCAGGTGTTGCATCTAAAAAGTATATAACTGCATCGTCGTCAGATCCTCCAGGAACTCCTAAAATATCATAGTAATCAGAAGCCCCGACAGGAGAATAATATTTTAATAAAGCCTGTACAATACTGTATCCTCCAAGAGTACCTTCACAGACATGTCCGTGGAATGCAGCTTCCTGAAGAATAATATTTGATGCACCTGCAACCCATGCGTTAGTTAAACTAGCAAAAGCCCATGCATTTTCACCGGAAAGTGAATTGAAGTAATTGTTCCATTGAACTCTAGTCATGTTTTCAGAAATAGTTCCGACATATACAGGAGTTTTAGAAGCCTTTTCATAAATTACTGCTTTTAATTCGTTTCCTCTTTTAACAATAAATGCAAAATCAATATTGTCAACTGCAGTCTGACGTAACATTAAAACATTATTATACGGAATAGACTGCCCATATTTATACTGATAATTATAAATAGCTTCTACAGCATCTTCACTTGTCCTGCTATTATATTTAGGAACACCTGCAGATGTTATAACAAGAATATCATCAGCAGTTTTAAAATCCAATATCTTATCTGCATCGGCAGTTACATCATAACCAAGTTTATATGCATCACTTGCCTTTAAATTAAAAATAATAGAATCACTAAGAATGATTTGACTTTGAGAAACATAACCTGCAGTCATAGCAGTTATATTATATTCCTTAGAAAAAGTATCATTAAATGTGAGAACATAACTGTTTGAGTTAATCAGCTCTTTATTATATTCAATTTTATCTTCACCTGAGTAAATATAAAAATCAGGCATAACCTTAGCATTATCGCCTGTATACTCATAATTAACTTCAACATTGACTGATTTAACTGGTGTTACGGTATCAACATTTGTATTATTAACCTCTTCTGCACAAACATTACCGGCCATTAAAGCAATTAATGTCACAGCCAACACTATAAACACGAATCGCTTCCCAATATCTTTGACAACCATTAAATTCAACCTCCTTTTAATTAATAAAACACGTATCCATAATAAATGAATACTATATCATTATAAAAAGTAATACATATATAAACATAATTATTACGAATTTTGAGAAAAAACTAAAAATATTATTACTTTCTAAAAAATAATTTTAAAAATAATCTACACAAAATAGCTGAATATCAATATTAAACTATTTAAAAACAGCAAATTAATTTTAAATAGATATCAATAAAGCAATATTTTAAAAAATTACTTAAAACAAAGGCAATTTAATTAATACGCCATTTAGTTAAAATATTTTAAAAGTATTACATTTCAATAAAAAGTAATAAAAAAAATCAGTTTTGACAAATGTAGAAAAAAAAGAAATAAAAAAATGATTTTTAAGAATCCATTCAATTATTTTAAATAATATCAAACATCCAAACAATATAATTATTTTATAATCTCATTTCATTTAGAAAATATCTTCATTAAAATTATTGAACCGAACAAACCTGCTAAAAAAACCACTATGTAAATAAAAATATTAGATGTGCTGAATAAAGGATTAGTTTCTTCAACTACCTCCTCTGCAGTACTGTTATCTGTTGTATTTGAATTATTAACCTCATCAACATTCATATCTCCAGAATCAGACACATCATTCTGTGAATCAACACCAGATCCTGCAGATTTCCCGCCAGTAGAACTATGTGTTTTTTCAGCTACTCCCTGAGAACTTTTAGATTGGTAAGTGTGAGAAGCAGAAGAACCACCTGAAGAATGTGACTGTTGATATGAACCTGAATGTGAAGGAGCTGACTGGGGAGAATCTGAAGATGAAGAAACCTCTTCAATATACTCATGTCCATGTCCAGGATGTGCAGCTACTCCACCTACACAAACAAATATTAGAGAAATTATTGAGATTAACAATAATATATTTTTAAAATTCATTTAAATCAAAAAAAATATTAAAAGAATTGCATACTAAAAAATTAATATGCAATCCATAAATACAAAAATTCCTATTTTCTATGTTTCATATAACCTACACCAACTAATATTCCGACAATTAATATGACAATTACTACATATGGCATATAATCTGGATTAATGGATTTAGCTGGAGATTTTTTAGAAACTTCGTAAGATTTACCATCATCAGAACCTAAATCAGCACTGCTTGAATCTAATGCATTATTTGAATCACCAACATTAGAATTGCTGCTTTGTGGCATGTTACGATTATTAGAAACACCTGCACTGCTTGCTGATGAATGAGAGTTTTCATTAACATTAGAGTTGGAATTAGAGTTAGTATTAGTGTTAGTATTAGTATTAGTGTTTGAATTGTTATTCTTTTCTAATTGTTTTAACAAATCTTCTTTAGTTACTGAACCGTCAAGACTCTTAATATAATCCATAGTGTTTAATTCACCAGATCCTGACTTTAATAAATTAAATTGCTCAGCAGTAATCCATTTTTCCTCACTGGTTTTAACAACAAAATTTTCTAAAACATTTGGATTATTGATTCCCTTATATAAATCAATGAATGCTTGAATTTGAGCAGCACGTTTTGCTTCAGAAGTAGCATACATACTAGTATCTATTGTAGGCCATTTAAATGAAACAATAACAACACGACCAATATTTAAGTTATTATCCCAAATAACTAAAGCACCTTCATCAGTAGCCCCATCTACATATGTAGAAGTTACATCAGAATCAGGTAATTTCTGAACAAAATAAGTTCCCATACCTGGAGATACACCTAACAGATAAGTCAAACTGTCATCTTTACAATAAGTACTAGATGCAATGTAATTATATGATTCATTTTCACCTAACGGATGATTCTGTTGAATATAATCAGTTATGAAAAATCCAGGTTGTACACCAGGACAAACATGATTATGGTATAAAAAAGCCATTATTTGATCAAAATTAGGATTTGATTTCCATGCATTTGCAATAGATTGAATACTATTCCAATTTTGGTCAGGCATAAAAGTTTTTTGAATTGCTTTTACTTTTGCAGAACTGTTTAAAGTTTCAATTCCAATATCAACAACATTACTTCCATTTAATTCACCGACAAACCATGTTCCATCAGGATTATACCTTAAATAAACTGAGTATAAAACATCAGAATTAGGATTACGCAATATAAATGTAAACCATAACGGTTTCCATAATGCCTGGTGATATTGTAACAAGTTTTTACTGTATAAAGTTGCACCAGCAATTTCATAAAGTCCGTCACGTACTGCAACAGTTTCTTTACCATTTAAATAAACATAACCTGCAGAAGTAAATATACCTAAATCCACATTATCTTTACCTAAATTAATATTTAATTCATCTTTAAAAATAGCGCTAGCTTTATTATATGCTTCAAAACCAATATTTTTCATTTCTTCATCGGATAATGAACCAGATTCACCAGAAGGAACAGTTCTTGTTGCTTTTGGTAAATTTAATGATAAAATATATTTTAAATCTAAACCGTGAGATTCAACAGGTGCAATTGATACATTACCATGAACAACACTTTTTGCAGTTCCCATCAAATAATAGTATTGTTCTTCAGTTAAATTAGTAAATTCATATAAAAATGTTGCTAATTCTTCAGGATTTTTATTAATTTTATTAATCCACCAGGTACAATATTTTAATTCTTCTAAGCTTCCAGCATCAGCATTAATACCAGTTTCAGCTTTAAAATCAGCTTTTATCTTCTTGGAATCAAAACTCATTATAATTAAATCACCAGATAATGATTTTGCATCCCATCTAATAAAACCTAACATATTTTCAGTAGCACCAGTTGCAGTGGTGTCAATTCCAACATATGAAGTTTTACCAATTGTAGCATCTAAGAAAAAGAGTACTGCATCATCATCAGAGCCTCCAGGAACTCCTAATACTTTGTAGGAAGTAACATCAGCTGGAGATCCTCCGCCAGTTAAAGTTTCTTGAACTGGAGGGTAATATTTTATTAAAGCTTTAACAATACTATAACCACCAAGTGTACCTTCACAAATATGCCCGTGGAATGCTGCTTCCTGAAGTACTTCTCTAGAAACACCTGCAACCCATCCATTAGCTAAACTTGCAAAAGACCAAGCATTTTGGCCATGAATAGACCTGATATAGTTGTTCCATTGTTCTCTAGTCATGTTTTCAGAAATTGTACCTAAGTAAGAATAAGATCTTGAACCGTTTTCATAAATTACTGCTTTTAATTCATTTCCTTTTTTAACAATAAAAGCAAAATCAATTGGATTAACAGCAGTGTCACGTAACATTAAAACATTTGAATATTTAATTTTAGTTCCGTAGTTTAAAATAGCTTCAAGTGCATCTTCAGTTGATTTACCATTTAACTTGGTAACTCCTGCTGTTGTTACAACAAGAATATCATCAGCAGTTTTAAAGTCCAATAATCTGTCTGCATCAGCAGTTACATCACGACCAAGTTTATATGCATCACTAGCTTTTAAATTAAAAGTAATGGAATCACTGATAATCTGACTTTGAGAGATATACCCTGCAGTCAAAGCAGTTATATTATACCCATTAGAAGAATTATCCTTAAATGTAAGAACAAATCTGTTTGAGCTAACCAACTCCTTGTTATATTCTATTTTATCTTCACCTGAATAAATATAAAAATCAGGAATTACATTATTATTATCGTTTGCGTATTCGTAATTAACATCTACATTAATTGATTTAGTTGGTGTTATTGTATCAACATTTGTACCATTAACATCTTCTGCACAAACATTACCCATCATTAAAGCAATTAATGTCACGACCAATAATATAAACACGAATCGCTTCCCGTTATTTTTAACAACCATTAAATCAAACCTCCTTTTTAATTAATTAAACTCGTATTCACGAAAGATGAATACGATTCTAATATAAAAAGTAATACCCATATAAATATGATTATTACAAATTATGGAAAAAAAGCAAAAATATTATTACTTTTTTTTTAAAAAAAAATGAAACACCCTTCATAGAAAGCACCAATACCAATACCAAGTTATCCTGTATCACCAAATCAGTCTCAAAGACCTACAAACAGAACAATGTTTATAATATTCGTTAAACCTATGGCAATTTAATTAATATATCATTTAATCAAAAGTAATACTTATTATATTGACAAAGTACCAATTAACGACATACAATTAGTAAAAATGTTTAAAAAGTAATACTTTTCAATGAAAAATATAAAAAAAGTAATAAAAAGACTTAAATACATATTATATTTAAATATATAAGAATATAAATGAAAAAGTGATATAATGCATATACCCGATGGAATAATAACTATAGACCAGGCACTTATCTACTGGATTTTAACAATATTAATTATGGCAATATGTTTCTATAAACTTCAAAAAGACAGTCAAAAAGACAAGAAAATTGTTTCAATGGCTATTTTTAGTGTATTTACAGTAATCATTACATCACTGTCTATTCCTTCACCCCTAGGTGTTCCGATTCATTTCTTTTTAATTCCATTAATTGCAATTATATTAGGGCCATATTCTTCAAGTATAGTTGCATTTATAAGTTTAATTATACAGGCATTAGCATTGAATATGGGTGGACTAACTTCTCTTGGAGCTAATTTTATAGTAATAGGATTTATAATATCCATAACAGCATACTTCTTCTACACTTTATTCAAAGACTTAAATGAAAAGTTTGCAATATTTGGAGGAACAGTAATTGGAATTATATTCGCAACACTTGGACAAATAATTATATTATTAATATCTGGAACTATGAGTTTAAACGCATTACTTGCAACATTGCTCCCATTTTATTTATTTATATCAATAATTGAAGGAGCTGCAAATGTGGTTATTATAAGTGCAATTAAAACTATGAAACCTGAAATAATGGAGATTAATGAGTGATACTATGAATAAAAAATATTTAATTATAATTTTATTAATACCTTTAATCATGTCTGCTGTATACGGACATGGAGTTGATGTAACTGCTGATACAATGGTTATCGCAGATGAAACAAACGGACAGTTAGCTAAAGACATAGCTGATTCAAACGGAATGAATATCAGTGTTTATAAATTTACTTCACAGGCTGATGTGGAACATATTTTAGAACACAGTGTAAACAACACAAACAAACGCATACTAATGATAGCTTATCAGGACAGCGGAAATGAATTTTTAAAGAAACATTCAGAAGTATCTGATAGGGTTATTGTAGTTGACGACGTTAACAATGATACAATAGAAGACGGATTAAATAAAATAATGAATGCACCAACACAAAATGAAGAGTCTCAAAGTTCATTTGCTGTGCCGTTATTCATTGGATTAATAATAGGTATTCTTATTGGTGCACCAATTGGAGTGCTTTTAATGAAAAGAAAAAATAAGGAATAAAAATTCCTTTAACTCCTTTTTTTAAAAAATAAAGTATAACTTAAAAAAGTCAATATATAAAAAGCTAATTTTCTAATTTTAATAAAAAAAGTAAATTTAAATAAAATAAATTATTTAAATTAAAATTCCGTTAAGTACTCCATCCTGACCAGGTCTGGAGGTTACTTTTGCATTACCTTCAGGAGTTTCTACAATAGCACCTTTGGTAATGATGTTCCTTCTTACGTAGTTTGGGTTTGCAGAGTTTTCAATTACACCTAAAACATCTACAACTTGGGATTTACCAGTAGCAGGATCAGTTAAATTCATTTTATTAGCAGTAGCTAATCTGAGTTTTTCGTTTCCGCCACGGGTTCTGATTTTTTTCAATCTTTTTTCATCTACTCTAGTTTCAGCTGGGTCTCTACCTAATTCAGCTTTCCTTTTTCCACGGTTTGCAACATTCCTTGCACCGGATGGTAATCTAGTTGATTTTCCTTGAGAAATTGCCATTATTTCACCTAATAAATATAATTAAATAATAATCGCGTCATTAAGCCTCTTTCATTTAAACTGTTGTGACAAGAAGATAAATAACAATTTAAATCTTGAGAGCAATAAAGAGTCTTAAAGAATAATGATAATAAAATATTACTCTTTCATTATATATAAATGTTTTATTTGCCTTCCAAAATAAGAAAAAATAAAATTTCATTTAAAAAAGAAAATAGCTAGTAATCACAAACTGAAATATTTTGTGAAGTACTAGATCCCTTATAATTACCGTCACCCGAAAAAACACAATCAAATGAATAGACTCCTGGAGTAACACGCATTCCAAAGGTATTTTCTCCGCAGCTATCAGTTGTAACATTGAAAGAGTTTTTTTCGCCTAATGCATCAGTTACAGTAATTTCAACAGATTTGTTGTCAATTGGTCTGTTATAAGCATCACTTAACCTTAAAGTGAATGAATCACCATTATGTAAATTAGAATCACTTATAATTTTCAGATTAGTTTTTTCCTGAGAATATTCCAGCGCATAAATTGAAACAATAGCTAAAGCAACTAATGCACATATAATAATACAAACATAAGATATATTCTCTTTATTCATAACAAACCAAACCTTAAATTAGCTTTCACGTGAAATTTTTCTATTGAACAATAGAACACTTATAGCTAATAATATAATTCCCATTATTAATATAATTATTAGGTTCATGAATATTGCATCCAGACCCTGACCATAAGTTAAAACCTGACGAATGGCAGTAATTGCTTGATTCCAAGGTAAAATCTCATAAATTTGTATTTGCTGATTATTTATAGTAGCTATAACACAGTCAGGTAATGGGATAAATGCTCCTGCTATAAAACTTAATGGAACAGCAACAATTGGAGAAATACTTGAAGCCTGTTTTGCATTTTTTGAAAAAGCCACAATTATCAAAGCAACAGCCACTGAAGAAAATGTGGTTACAATACCTACAATACATGCCAGAACCAATGTGTAAATTCCTCCTTCCCATTTAAATCCAACTAAAACAGCTACTAAAAGCATTATGATTACCTGAATGACACCGACAAAAGACCAGGAAATTAAATTTCCAACTACATAATCAATTGTTTTCATTTTAGAAAGTTTTAAACGTTTAATCATTCCGCTTTCTTCTTCACTGGCTACATTGGAAGCAACTACAGTTATAGTCATAAGAATAGCAAATACAATCAGCCCCGGAGCATATATATCAAACAGAGATGATGAAGAAATATCCAGATCATCATATTTCAAGTCTATTTCCGGAATTGTCTGTCCTGAAACTTCCTTTATGATTTCTTTAGAAAATTCAGAAAGAATTCCTGCAATAACACTGCTTGCAATACCATAATCTGTATCAATTGCATTTCCTTTAACTGTAACTTCACCTAAACTGGACTGATTTTTACCCATATCACTGGTAAAATCCTGAGGAATAATCAGAACTGTAGAAACAGAGCCGTTTTTCAGCATTTCCTGGGCTTTAGTTTCATCATCAATCTTATGAACTGTAAATAATTTTTCATCCTCACTGGAATTAAAGTCTTCAATTATGCTAACTAGCTGATTGGACACATCCCCATCATCATGATTTACAATAGCTATATCTATATCACTTTCCACATTATCTCCGAAACCAATACCGAATATTAGCATGAATACTGCAGGAAACAGCAACAGGAAGAAGAGGTTTTTCTTATCTCTGATTAACTGTTTAAAATTTAACTGGACAATATCAAATATTTTCATTTTAACTCACTCTCTTAATTGTCTTCCTGTCAGCTCAATAAACACGTCTTCCAAAGTATTCTGACGTATGCTGATATCAGCTATTTTGGAACCTTTGCTTTCAACAAGATGAATTATATCAGGCAGTTTTTTAACTGCATCCAGCAAAACAAGAATTATTTTTTCATCAGATTCAAAGATATTGTTTAAATCACCAATGGTTTTAAGTTCACTGATAATCCCCTCATTGTCTTTATGATTATCCAGCTCAAGCTGAACAGTATCTCCGTTACCGATTATCTGCTTTAATTTCTTTGGAGTGTCTAATTTTAATAACTTGCCATGATCAATAATAGCTACCCTGTCACTTAACATATCTGCCTCATCCATCAGATGCGTGGTTAAAATAACAGTATGACCCAGTTCCTTCTGATGAAGGATATAATCCCACAGCAGTCTTCTAGACTGCGGATCCAAACCTTCTGAAGGCTCATCTAAAACAACGATAGAGGGATTGTGAATGGTAGCCATAGCTATATTCATCCTGCGTTTCATCCCTCCGGATAAAGAGGATATCAGCTCATCCTTTTTATCAGTCAAGTGTAATTTTTCAAGAATTTTTAATATCCTTTCTTTTAAAAGCTTTTTTGGAATATCATACATTTTTCCTATCATATACAAGTTTTCAAAACAGGTGAGATTGTTCCACAGCACAACATCCTGGGGACAAATTCCTATTTCCTTTTCATCAAGATATGAGGAGTCCTTTCCATTGAATAATATATTTCCACTTGTCGGTTTTAATAATCCGACCATCATATTAATAGAAGTACTTTTTC
Source organism: Methanobrevibacter smithii ATCC 35061 (assembly GCF_000016525.1). Classification (NCBI taxonomy): domain Archaea; kingdom Methanobacteriati; phylum Methanobacteriota; class Methanobacteria; order Methanobacteriales; family Methanobacteriaceae; genus Methanobrevibacter; species Methanobrevibacter smithii. Next base: position 1,507,997 of record NC_009515.1, on the reverse strand, counting down.
CAGCACCGTTCGGACCTAAAAATCCAAATATCTCACCTTTTTTAATTTCCAAAGACAGATTATTTACAACTGCAACATCATCATATTTTTTAACAACATTCCGCAGTTCAATTAAAGTTTCAGACATTATTTTAACCTTATCCTATAATTTGACCATGTGTTAACTGATACTCTGAGTATAATCAGTTAAAAACAAAGTCAAAAAATATAATTTTTTTATTCGTTTTCCCATTTAATGATATATCAAAAATAAATTATAAATATATGGGATAATTAAAAAAGGAAAGAATATTTCCTTTTTAATAATCAGTGTCTAAAAGAAAATTAAGGTCAGGAATTCCGCAGTTATTCTCAAATTTGTTATTATAAATTTTTACACCATTTACAAAAATATCAAAATATATTGAACAATCATCACAGCCAAGCCCGATTTTAATATCAGATTCTTCCAAAATTTCTTTTTTAACATTTAAAATATCAGATGCCCTATCTATAAAAACAGATACAGGACATCCATTTTTATCAATATTTATAAAAATTCCTTCATTCATTGCATAATTTGCAAAATAACCATTTTTACCGTCTATTTTTCCACAGAAAATATCATTTATTTCATCATAGCTAGAAATTAATCTTTGAGTTTTCATGACATATCACCTCACATATTGTTATAATCTTATAAAATAAATAATTAACCAATAAGAGCATTTGAAAAGAAATTATAAGTATTTTTCAATTAAATAGTTAATTTTTAAAGCAATATTTCTAAAATAAACAGTATTAACCCGATTAAATATTTCAAAACAATAACAATTTAAATTATCAAAGCAATAATAATAAATAACTAAAATAAAATTGGTGTAAAAAAATTGCCAAAAGAAACAAAAGAACAACTGGAATTAGAAGCTGAAATTAAAAATCAGGCTCAAAAATTCATAACCGACCTTAATGCAACACTTCCAGAAGTTATGGAACTGGAATATGAAGGATTCTACAGAAGAGGCTTTTTTGTAAGTAAAAAAAGATATGCAGTTATTGAAGATGGTGAAATCATAGCAAAAGGTCTGGAATTAGTCAGAAGAGACTGGGCACCAATCGTTAAACAAACACAAAAAGACGTCCTAAAGGACATCCTAAAAGAAGGAAACACAACCAAAGCAATAAATACAGTTAAAAAAGTTTTAAAAAGGCTAAAAACTGGAAAAATTGAAGGAAAGGAATTGATAATCCACACACAAATCACAAAACCATTAAGCGAATACAAACAAATCGGACCACATGTGGTTGCAGCTAAAAAAATGGAAGAACACGGAATTAAAATAACTAAAGGAACAATTATCCAATATGTGATTGTAAAAGGAAAAGGTTCCATCAGCCAGAGAGCAGTTCCTTATGACTACAGTGAAGGAGCAGAATATGATAGAGATTACTATATAAACAATCAGATGATTCCGGCTATTGGAAGAATAATGTATTCCTTAGGCTACACAAAACAGGATTTGGAAGACTTAGCCCAAGGAGAAAAACAAACAAGTTTAGATGCATTTTTCTAATAAAACTTTAAATAAGACTAAAATAATATGTAGATATAATGATGCGTAATAACCCTAATGATGACCGTGTTGTATTTTTTGATGTAGACGATACTTTACTTGACACATCAACATTTGCAGAAACTGCAAGAAAAGCAGCTATTGAATTAATGGTAGACAATGGATTGCCTTTAGACAAAGATGAAGCATATGGTGTTTTAAAAACCATCATAAGACAGAAAGGATCAAATTATGGTAAACACTTTAATATTTTAACAGAAGTGGTTTTAGGCCATGAAGACCCTATGCTTGTTGCGTTAGGTATGATAACATACCACAATGTTAAAATAGCTCTTTTAAGACCATTTGCTGAAACTATTGATACATTAATCTATCTTAAAAGTCAGGGATATCGTTTAGGTGTTATTTCCAACGGAATTACAATTAAACAATGGGAAAAATTAGTAAGACTCAATGTATACTCATTTTTTGATGAAGTAATAACATCTGAAGAAGTGGGAGCAAAAAAACCGGATAAATTAATCTACGATGTAGCTTTAAGAAAAATGAATGGTGATCCCGAAAAATCAATAATGATTGGAAATAAATTTAAAGAAGATGCACTTGGAGCAGTAAATGCCGGAATGAGTGCAATACTTGTTAATTCCGATGTTACAGAAGAAGACAGAGCATACATCAGAAAAGAGCAATTGGATATCACCATTATTGAAAATATTGGTGATGTAAATACAATATTATAAATCCAGTTCCAAAGTAACCGGACAATGATCAGAACCAAAAACATCATTTTTTATGGTTGCTGATTTTACTTTATTTTTAAATTCTTCATTTACAAAGAAATAATCCAGTCTCCAGCCGGCATTACGGTCTCTTGCACGGGTTCTGTAACTCCACCAGGTAAAATTATCTCCAGAATCATCAAACATTCTAAAAGTATCAACAAAACCACTAGCCAGTAAATCATCTAACCATTCACGTTCTTCAATAAGATAACCTGACTTGCCTTCACAATTTGCCGGATTGTAAACATCAATAGGATTATGAGCTATATTGACATCACCTGTAATGATTAAATTCTGACCCTGATTTTTCAAATCTTCAAGCAAATCAAGCAAAGCATTACAGAAGTCTATTTTATAATCCAACCTTTTAGCATTCATTCCACTATTTGGGAAATAAATATTGAAAAGAGTGAAATCACTATATTCAAGTCTGAGTACACGACCTTCCCTGTCCAGTGCTTCAACTCCCAAACCCCTAACAACATTTTCAGGTTTGATTTTAGAAAAAGTGCCGACACCGCTGTATCCTTTCTTTTCGGCTTCATTAAAATAAGAGTTAAATCCTGCGACATCAGTTAATTTTTCAGGTATTGAATCTTCAGTAGCTCTAACTTCCTGAAAATTAATAATATCTGCATTAGTACTGTTGAACCAATCCCAAAACTCCGGCTTTTTACTGGCTGCCCTAATACCATTTACATTCCAGGAAACGAGCTTAACTGACATTTATAATCTAACTCCATTTGTTGTAGGCAATTCACGAAGCCATTTGATATCACTTTTGTAAAGCATACGGATATCAGAAATATCGTATCTAATCATAGCTAATCTTTCAATACCTAAACCAAAAGCAAGAACAGGAACATCTACACCTAAAGGTTTAAGAACTTCAGGCCTGAACATTCCAGAACCTCCAAGTTCAATCCAGCTTTCTTTATCTTCCAGATAAACTTCACATTCAGTAGATAAATAAGTGTATGGGAAATAAGCCGGCCTAAATCTAACTTCAAAACCTAATTTTTTATAAAATTCTTTTAAAAAGCCCATTAAGTTTTGATAGTTAACACCTTCACCGCCAACAAGTCCTTCCACCTGATGGAACTCAGGCAAATGTTTATAAGTAATAGTTTCTCTTCTAAATACTCTGCCTACAGAAAACATTTTAAACGGAGCTTCATGCTCATATAAATATCTTGTTGAGATTCCTGTTGTATGTGTTCTTAAAACTGTTTGTTTTGCAACATCTTCATCCCATTCATATTGCCATCCTGTAGAACCTGTGTCCCCACCAGTATTATGAACTTCAGCAGTTTCATCAACTAATTTCTGGTCAGGCAAATCACAGGTTAAAGGATTTTTAACATAAAAAGTATCCTGCATTTCACGGGCTGCATGATCTTGAGGCTGGAACAATGAATCAAAGTTCCAGAATGCAGAAGCTACAATAGAACCATTTTCTTCACTGAACCCCATGTTTAAAAAGATTTCTCTGATTTCATCAATGATTTCCCTTAAAGGATGTTTTTTACCAGGGAAAACTTTTGGAGCTTCAGCATTAATATCATAAGGACGGTATTCTAAATTTTTCCATTCTCCATCTTTTAATTGTTGGTGTGTTAATTGAGTAGCTTGTTTTTGAATAGTGAAACCTTCTTTTAATATAGCTTCACCTTTATCTAATATTTTAAAAGAGTGTGAGGTGTTCTTTTTAATATTTAAAATATTTTTCCTGTCATTAAGTTTTTTAAATCCGTCTAACAATTCAGGAGGCAAATTGCTTTTAATGGAATTTTTAGCTTCCTGCAAATGTTTTAATAACTTTTCATCAGTTCCTAAGATTTTAAAAGATTCCTGACCATGTTCAGTAATAGTTACAATACCTTTATTGATTTTAGCCCAGTTTTTACGAACCAGCCAACCAATAGCTATGTTGGTTTCTTTTTTATCAATATCGGCATCTTTAGCTAAATCTCCCATGTTCATTTCTTTTTTGGAAGATAAAACTCTTAGGATTTTACGTTCTGGAAGTCCCCCGTCTGCATATTCACTTCCATTATCAGTTAATGAAATAATTTCTTCAACATCCTTATCCACTTCAATAATATCCTTAGAAGCAAGGGAACCTGCTGCACTCATAACAGATTTAATATCCATTTGTGTATTTTTAGCTATTTCCTCAGGAGTTGCATCAGGATTAGTTTCCAATTCTTTTAAAAGTTTTTTCTCATAAATATGTAATTCACTAATGGTTTTTTTAATATCCCCACTCATTTAAACACCTTAAATAATAAATAATATTATAATATATGTAAATAGAATTTATAAATGTTAGCTAAAAATAGCTTTTATTTAAAAAGAAGAATTGAAAAAGAAATATTTTAATTTAAGTATGAGCTTTGAAGATAATAAAAAAAAGAAAAAAAGTATTTAGAAATTTGATTCCAAATAGCTGACAAAAATGGAAGCTGCAGTTAAATCAGCAGTAGTTCCAGGATTTAATTTATTTTCATATAAATAATTATCAAATTCATTTAATTTATCTGAAAAACTCTCATCATCTTTAAATGAAAGCAATTCTCTGGCCTGAGATGAAATTTCATCTGCTTTTTTGTCACCGTATTTTCTTGAAATTAAAGTGTCTGGAGTTTCAGACAAGATAGTTAAAAATGTTAAAACACATGCATCATTAGCTTTCATGGTTTTTTTTAAACCGCTATAGGTAGGATAACCTTTTTCAAAAACAACAGGCATTCCAGTAGTCATTTCATTAGCTAATCTGTCCCATGGTGCAGAAATCTCTAAAACATCAAACATGGTTTGTTTATTTGTCCTTAATTCTTCTTTTGCATTTTCACTAGCTACATCATACTCATCCTGATCTCCCATTCCCCCGGCATCTGCAATGTTAATTGCATCATACAAGTCCACTGCATCTTCCACAGTAGTTGCTTTCATTAATTCAGCTGTGTTTTTCCTAAGTTGAGAAAAATCATCACTGATAGCTGCACCGCAGGCTATTGGAGTAATCATCATTACAATTCCAAGATTTGTATTGTTGGCTATCCATTTGTCTGTTTCTTTTACAGCCTCCAATATATATTTACCTAATCCTGCATTTTGAAGGCTGTTTTTATCGACTTTTGAAGTTGCTTTTTCAATAGTATCTCCAATTACAATTCCGCTTATTACAAAGTCTTCAAATTCCATATCTTCAAAATCGCGAGTTCTATGAACATTTCCCGGCTTCGGATATCCGCTTACTTCCAATGCTGAAGCTATCTGAGCTATTTTAGCTATTGTTTTTGAATCCATAATATCAACTTAAAGCAAATCGTTTAAAAGCACATATGATGCAAAGTTAGTAATTATCAAGTCTGATCCTGCTCTTTTAATAGAAATTAAACTTTCCAAAATTGCATTTTCAGTTAAAAATCCTTTTTCAATAGCCGCCATAATCATTGAGTATTCTCCACTTACATTATAGCTAACTAAAGGTAAGGTAAATTCTTCCCTGATTGTTTTAATAATATCCAGATAAGGCAAAGCCGGTTTAACCATTAAAAAGTCAGCACCTTCAATCACATCAAGTTCACATTCTCTGATTGCTTCTAAAGCATTGGCGGGATCCATCTGATAACTTTTACGGTTTCCGTGAGTTGGTGATGAATCAGCAGCTGCCCTGAATGGTTCATAAAATGCAGATGCATATTTTGCTGAATATGACATAATCATAACATTATAAAATCCATTTTCATCCAGAGCTGTCCTAATAGCGTCTACCCTGCCATCCATCATGTCAGAAGGAGCTACAATATCTACACCTGCTTTAGCATAAGAAACAGCTACTTTAGCAAGATATTCCAATGATTCATCATTTAATATTTCCACTCCATCGTCAGTATCATCATTTTCTTTGATTAATCCGCAGTGTCCATGAGAAGTGTATTGGCACAAACATACATCACCAATAACAACCAGATCAGTCTGTTTTTTAAGTTCACGAATTGCTCTTTGAACTATTCCGGTAGATGAGTAATCCGGACTGGCCACCTCATCTTTACTTTCAGGCAATGGAACCCCAAAGACAATGATTGATTTTAAACCTTTTTCTTCCAGTTGTTTTGCAAATTCAATACCTGCATTTAATGAATATCTGTATTCACCAGGCATAGATTCAATCGGTTCTTTTTCATCACCCTGAAGTTCTTCTTTGAAAAAAATAGGATAAATCAAATCTTCTTTGTCTAATTTAGTTTCACGAACAATATCTCTAATTTTAGAGTTTTTTCTATATCTTCTCATTCTTGTAACTGGAAATACCATGTTTTCACCTACATAATTATTAGTAAAATATTACACTTAATATTTATCATATTTTAAATTCATCTAAAATCCTATCTTCAGCACCATAAGGCTTTTTCAAATAGCAGTTCTTCCCATGCTCAACAATTAATGCATGATACTCCTGATATGCATTAACATCACCGCTAAAATTATCTTCAAATAATTTTTTAATATCCATATACTTTTCTTTTTCGTCAAAATAGCCCAAATAGGAAAATATCCTTTTAGTATAAGCATCGACTTTGAATTGCTTTTGTTTATATGCAAAAAGCAAAATGGAATCTGCTGTTTCATTGCCTATTCCCTTAACAGCCAAAACTTCTTTTCTGGAGGGAATTTCACCATCTAAAGAAATATAAAATTCAGCTATATTTTTAAGATAATTGAATTTTTGATTAAAATAACCTGCAGGGCGAATAGCCTGTTTAAACTCATCTTCACACGAATCAGCCAGTTCAAGAATATTTTCAGCTGAAAAATCACATAAAAGACTTAGATTATTTAATGCTTTTTCTACTGAAGGCCATGAAGTGTTCTGAGTCAAAACAGACCCCATTATAATTTCAAACTGTTCTTTTGAATTTCTTGGAAAGCTATAATCTTTTGGATGATAACCTTTAACAGCCCCTGTCTTAGTGGGATTTGAGCCGTCATAACCTATAATAGGCCACCACCCCTGATAAGAATATGTCTTAAGTAATTTGTCATAAATCAGATTAATATTATTTTCAGTCATACCACTCAACAAAACATTTATTAGATTTATATTATATTACTATGAATATAAGATTTTTATTGGAGAAACAACTATGGCAAATACTATCGGAAAAATGTTTTCAGTAACCAGTTTTGGATCCAGCCACGGAAAAGCTGTAGGAGCAGTTATTGATGGATGTCCTGCCAATCTTGAATTAAACACTGAAGATATTCAAAAAGAACTGGATAAACGAAAACCTGGAACCAGCGGAGTAACAACACCACGTAAAGAAGAAGATAAAGTTCAGATTTTATCAGGAATTTTTGAGGGTAAAACTGACGGAACACCAATTACAGGAGTTGTCTATAACAACAACCAGCATTCCAAAGATTATTCCATGTTTAAAAATACTCCCCGCCCATCTCATGGAGATTATGGCTGGATGAGCAAATACGGCAATTATGACTACAATGGAGGAGGTCGAGGAAGCGGAAGAATCACTATCGGCCATGTAATTGCAGGAGCAATAGCTAAAAAGCTTTTAAAAACAAAAAATATTGAAATTGTTTCACAAGTTATTCAAATCGGAGACATAATGGCTCACAGCAATGATTTTGATACTGTAAAAGAAAATGTTGAGAAAAATTCTGTAAGATGCGGTGATCTGGAAGCTGCTAAAGCTATGGAAGAATTAATTTTATCTAAAAAACAGGAAGGTGATTCAATTGGAGGAATCGTTGAAACAGTCGCTGTAGGAGTTCCTGCAGGACTTGGCGAACCTGTATTTGAAAGACTTGATGGTGATTTAGCTAGAATTTTAATGAATATAAATGCTGTAAAAGGAGTGGAAATCGGTTTTGGTTTTGATGTAGCTACCAGCTGCGCATCAGAGATTAATGATGAATATTATATTGAAGATAATAAAATTTACACTTCAACCAACAGTTCAGGAGGAATTATTGGTGGAATAAGCAATGGCATGCCAATAATTTCAAGGATTGCAGTTAAACCAACCCCTTCAATTTCAAAATGTCAAAAATCAGTTAATTTAGAAAAAATGGAAGCAGAAGACATAACTATTCAGGGAAGACATGACCCCTGCATCTGTCCAAGAGCTACTGTTGTAGCCCAATCCAGTGTAGCTATTGTTCTTGCAGACCATATGATTAGATCAGGATACATCCATCCTTCCAATCTGGAAATCTAATCAGTTTTTTCCAATAGTAAGCTCATCATTTTCTCCATTTTTTAATGAAGATTGATAAGTGTTTTTTCTCTCCATTCTATTTAAATCAATGTTTGAACTGTGGATTTGAGAATTAACATCCTTTAAGGTTTTAATTCTAATCCTTGCAGGATTTTGAGTGTTTACTTCAAAAGACATTCCGTCAAAAGCTGCCAGTGTTTTTACACCGGTTTCCTTAGTTATTCTTTTTGCTTCATCAATCGGATCTATACTTAACATTTTAAGACCGAAATGAGTCATAATAGCCAGTTTTGGTTTTACTTCTTTTAACAACTCAATGAAGTTACGTGAACATAAATGACCCCTAATAGATTTATTTCCAGGCCTAAGCACACTGGCTATTAAAATATCCGCCCCTTCATGATATTTATGCAAATCCTCAAAATATCCAGTATCAGAAGTATAGGATATTTTAAAACCCCTATAATCAATCTGAAATCCTACACCTTCAGGATCACCATGCACTGTTTTTGTACCTTTAACAGAACATCCGTTAATGTTTTCAACCTGATTTGGCTCCAAAACATATTTTTTAGAGTGGCTTTGATGATATTTTGAAATTCCCGGACCCCATTTTTCATAACCGTCAAGAACACTTTTATTTCCTAAAACAACACCATATTCTTTGGTCATTCCTCTGGTCATAGCTTCAATAAGAATTTCTGCATCATTGTAATGGTCAGTATGTGCATGAGAAACAAAAACACCGTCTAAGTTTCTTGGGTCAAATCCAAACTGGTAAGTTCTAACAAGTGCACCAGGACCTGGATCAACATGATAATTTTTCCCGTTTAAATTATCAATTCTGAAACCGCCAGTCATTCTTCTTTGACTAATGGCTGAGAATCTTCCACCTCCAGTACCTAAAAATGTTATTTTCATTTTAAAAAATCTCCTTTATAAACTGCATAAAATTATATCACATTTAAGATTAGATTTGTCCTTTTTAAGACATAACTTTTCATCCTGGATAACTACCTTATCTCCAAGTTCCACATGGTTATGGTCACTGAACATGAAAACAGTTTCATTTGGCTTAGCTATCTGTTTCCAATTTCCATCAAAAGCCTGTGTTTTACTATTTAATTTGACATGAAGCATTTTCCCATCTACTGAAACAACTTCACCAACATCTCCTTTATTAATAATTTTATCAGCCAAAGCTATTTCCTTATTTTTTTGGATTAAATCTTCCTGAAGCTTTTGTCTAAATTTAGATAAAACCTTAATATCCTTATCAATACTTACATTAAGATGTCTTTGAGCTTCTGATTTGTTGAATTTAGGCTGTTTGATTAAAACATCAAAAGTATTTCCAATTGTTGGTGTTTTTCTAGAAATTTCGGTAAGTATCTCTTCAAAGATATCACCCATATATTTTAAACTTAATGAAGGTTTCCATTTTTTGTTTATTAGCTTTTCTGCTTCCTGTTTGGCAAATTTATTACCAAATACAATAATTGCCTTTTCACCGGCTTCCCTTGAAACAGTTTCAGAACCTGACAATTCCACTATCTGGTAACCCATTGTAGTTCCGTAAATTCTTTTCCTGTATGTTTCAAAAACTTTTTTGGTTGTGACTTCTCCCCTTACGCAATTTCCCACAGTGGTTATTTTAGTAGCATCTTCAGTTAACTTAATTGAGATGCCGTATTCATCAGCTTTCTTTTTAAATTCCTCATCGGTTTTTATTTTACCACTGTATAATTCAGATTCCAATGCATTTAATTGCTCTTTATTCCCAAAATAACCAATTCTTCTTTTATCACTAGCCATTACACATCCTTTTTTTCCAATATAAGCAATAATCAAACTCATTTCCTAACCTCTAAAATTAACAATGAATAAAAATTAATTTAATAATTTAAGTTAATAATATATTATATTTATTATAAGTTATATATTTTCATCAAATTTTGATATGACCCTAAAAAATTTCCATTAAAAAATCGTATCATATATAACCAAGCAAAGAAATTCGTTATAACTCCTTCTAAAGTATTAAAACATAGCATTAAAATTAATTAAAAAGATTATAGAAGTGTTCATAATAACAATCTTTATATAACAATAGAGCATAAAATAGTAGTATAATAATTTTTAATTATTTATCATTACAAATTATAACGTCATAAAAATTATAATTTAAATAATGGTAAAAATTAAAGAACTAGGAGAAAAAACCTATGAAAGATCTCAATAAAATGTTTAAACCTGATTCAGTTGCTGTAATCGGAGCTTCAAACACCCCAGGTAAAGTAGGTTATATTATCATAGATAATATCATCTCTGGAGGATATAAAGGAAAAGTATACCCAATTAACCCAAAAAGCGGAGAAATCCAAGGGTTAAAAGCATATGAAAATATTAAAGATGTTCCTGAAAAGGTGGACTTAGTAATCATGTCCATTCCTGCAGCTTTTGTAAATGAATCAATAAAAGACTGTGGTGAAGCTGGCGTAGAAAACATGGTAGTTATTAGTGCTGGTTTCAAAGAAATTGGAGAAGAAGGTGCAAAATTAGAAGAAGAATTAGTTGCACTTAGTAAAGAATATGGGATAAATATTATTGGACCAAACAGTTTAGGAATTACAGATTCCCATACTCCATTAAACTCTTCATTTGCACAAATGATGCCGCCAAAAGGAAATATTGCATTTATTTCCCAAAGTGGAGCTATGATGGTAGCACTTCTTGATTGGAGTCTTACTTCAGGAATCGGATTCAGTAAAGTAATCAGTCTTGGAAACAAAGCAGGTGTAAGTGAAACCGAATTAATGAATTACTTAGCTGAAGACCCTGAAACTGCAGTTATTATATGTTATTTAGAATCAATATCTGACGATGATAATTTTGTTAAAGCAATGAGACAAACCACTGCTAAAAAACCAATTGTTGTACTTAAATCCGGTTCAAGTAATGCCGGTGCAGAAGCTGCATCTTCCCACACTGGTGCTTTAGCCGGTAGTGACTTGGCATTTGATACTGCTTTTGAACAATCCGGAATTCTTCGTGTAAGCAGCATGGCAGAATTATTTGATATCGGATTGGCATTTTCCAAAGCACCACTTCCAGAAGGAAACAATGTAGCTATCATTACCAATGCTGGTGGTGGAGGAGTACTTACTGTAGATGAAATGGAAAGACAGGGATTGAAACTTGTTCAATTTGATGAAGAAACCAAAGAAAAATTAAGGAAAGGTATTCCTGAAGAAGGTAGTGTAAACAACCCTATTGATGTTTTAGGAGACGCTCCAGTACAAAGGTACAAAGAAACATTAGATATTGTTTTAAAAGATGATCAAGTAGACAGTTTAATCATTATGGTTTGTCCTACAGCATCTGCAGACCCAGACGGAATTGCAGCTGCAATCTTAGAAGAAAGAGAAAAATTCGGAAAACCTATTTTAGTTGTAAACATGGGTGGACCAACCTTTGAAGCAGCAAACCATGCACTAAGGTCCCACAATGTGCCTACTTATGTTTTCCCTGAAAATGCAGTAGATGCACTTGCAGCTATGACAACCTATGCTGAATTGGAACGCAGAGAAGCTGATTCATGTATTGATGATTTAGACAACATCGATAAAAAAGCTGTAGAAGAAATATTTGCTAAAGTTAAAGCTGACGGCAGAGACACCTTACTTGGTAGTGAAGCATATGCAGTAGCTGAAGCTTATGGAATTGAAGCTGCACCAATTAAATTAGCTACCAATGCAGATGAAGCAAGCCAATTAGCAGCAGATATGGAATTCCCTGTTGTACTTAAAATAGCTTCTGACAAAATACTTCACAAATCAGATATCGGCGGAGTAAAAGTAGGAATTGAAAGTGAAGAAGAAGCTAAAGCAACTTTCGATGAAATCATAGCTAATGCTAAAAAAGCACATCCTGACATTGTGCCGGATGGTGTAGAAGTGCAAAAAATGATGGAAACCGGTCAGGAAGTAATTGTCGGTATGATTAAAGACAAACAATTCGGACCGATGATTGCATTTGGTATGGGTGGAATTTACGTTAACCTTATTGAAGATGTATCCTTTAAATTAGCTAACGGTATCAGCAGTCAGGAAATTGATGAGCAAATCAATGACACTAAAGTTAGCGAATTGCTTAAAGGTTACAGAGGAGAAGCACCATGCGATATTGATGCTGTAAAAGAAGCTATTAAAAGAGTAGCTAGGTTAACCTTAGACTTCCCTGAAATATCCGAATTGGATATTAACCCAATTTTCGTATACGAAAACGGATCAAGTGCTCTTGATATAAAAATCAAATTATAATTTCTCATTTGAGAAATTACTCTTTTTTCTTTTAAACATTAGTTGGAGGTTATACTATAACTAATGAAATAGATTTGGAATTATATACCATAGCTATAACCAGATTAAATACAGGATTTCAAAATATCGGTGAAATAATTCAGAAAAATGCAGATGAACTTCAAAATAACAATCCTGAAGCTATAAAAATATTAATTGAAGAAATTAAAAACACAACTCCATCTTTTAAAAATAGTGCCAAAGACTTTAACAGAATGTATTTGGATATTGTAGACAGCTTAAATCAAAAAGAAGTTAATTACAATGAATATGAACCATTTTTTAAATATATAAATCAGATATTTCCACAATACCAAGAAAGTCTTGTAAAAAGTATTGGCAATTTGAAAAATATCGGAATAGACAATTCCGAATTGGATCAAGCTATTGCAGATCTGGATAATGCAATTATGGAAATCGTAAATACATTTACAAACTTGTTAAAAATAGCTATTGATTATGTAGATAGCACAAAAGATATTTTAAAAAAACATTAAAGTTCCTACTTTAAATTAAAAATTGCTTTGATTATATTACAGTAAAAATAAAACTTTTAAATATAACCATAGCTACTTCTTTTTATTTTGCAATAAACTATTGTTAAAATTCTTCAAACTAAAGTGCTGTATCTTTCAGCAGCAACAGAATCAAAATTTAAAAAAAAAAATAAGGGGAATGTAACTTATAAAAAATTACATTCAAAAGATAAATTAAGCAGTTACATCATAAAAGATTTTTTCTGCAGGAATTTTTTCTTTTAAGACACCTAAATCAACTTCAATATTCATGAAGTCCAATACTTTTTGTTTATATGCATCATCCAATCCTGAAACAAAATTGATTCCGCTTAAAGATTTTTTCTCAATATCCGGATTAGATACTATGTCTTTTGGTAATTGGGATACTGAATCATCAGGATTTTCTTGAACATATTTAGTAGCATTACCATGGATTTCTACAATTTTTTTAGCTTCATCAGGATGTTCTTTTAAGAAATCATCAGATGCGGCAACTACACAGCATGGATGTCCAGGTATGATTTCAGATGAGTCAACCAATTCAGTATTGCCGTTTTCAACTGCAGTAGTTACAAACGGTTCATAAGTTAACATACCGTCAATCTGATTAGATTTTAAAGCATCATTCATTGAAGGAACTTTCATTGCAGAAACTTTTAAATCTTTAATATCAATATTATTCTGATTTAAATAATATTTAAGCAACATATATTGAATGGAAGCTTCTCCAGGAGTAGCAATGGATTTGCCTTCTAAATCCTGAACAGAAGTAATTCCTGAACTGTTACTTACAACAATTCCACTACCTTCAGTCTGTACACCAGAAATAACTTTTACTGGTACGCCTTTTTCTATTGAAGACAATACTGGAGTGATACCTACATATCCAACATCCACTTCACCACTAGCCATAGCAGTCATTAAGTCTCCACCATTATTGAATTGAACTAATTTAGTATTAATACCTTCTTTTTGATACATGTCTTGAGCATCAGCAATGAATAAAGCTGCATCATGATCACTTGGAAGATAACCGATAGTTACTGTACCATCATCTTGATTGGAGTAAAACATATATGCTCCAGCTGCAATAATGATAACTGCAACGATTATAACAATAGTTATAATTGATTTTTTATTCATATCATCACCATAATTAAATTACAGTAATATGTATTAAAAATAGCAATATATAAAAGTTTCTGAAACATTCTTAAAATTTAAAATTAAAGCCATGAACAAAACCTTTTTAAAAAATATCAACAAATAAGCAAAAATAAATTAAAAAAAAGTGAAAGGAATTAATTAATTATAATAATTCTTTTCTCAAATCAATAGTGTCCTTTAAATCCGGACCTGTTGAAATAATAGTTACTGGAACACCAGTTTCAGATTGAATTTCTTCAACGAATTTTTTGGTCTCAGCAGATAAATCATCATAACTTTGTGTTCTAGCACAGTCGGGATATAATCTGTCTACACAGGTTAAAGCTATTTGAGTTGCACCATTGATTCTGCAGGATTCTTTTGCAAGTTCCATATCAAATAAACCTACACGACGCCTACGTCCAGTTACAACACCATATTCTTCAATATTTTTACTTTCAGCTTCTTCTTGTGAAATTTCAGTTGGGAAAGGTCCTTCACCAACACGGGTAATATAAGCTTTAAATACATTGATTACTTCATCGACTTTAGTTGGACCTACACCTACATCAGCAGCAAATGTACTTGCAGTAGTGTCTTTACTAGTTACAAATGGATAAGTTCCATAGTAAAGAGATAATGCAAATCCTTGAGAACCTTCAATAAATACATCCCCTCCATTATCCAAAACATCATTAGTTTCTAAAGAAACATCAGCTAAATAATCCTCAAGTTCAGGAACATCATTAGCTAATTTAACTGTTCTTAATACCCTATCAGAATTAGCTGGTCCGCAGCCGGATCCAGTACTTCCTATTTTTTTAGCTAAATGTTCTGATTTTTTGTCCCTTTCTCTGTGATCTTTAGTAATAATAGCACATCTAGGATCCACAAAAGTTCTTTCTTTTACATTATATTTCTTTAAATCTTCAAATTCTTTAAATAAAACATCTTTATCTACTAATACTCCAGCACCAATCATGAGTTTAGCATCAGTATGTACAAAACCAGAAGGGATGAGCCTTAAACCATATTTTTCACCATTAAACTCTACAGAATGGCCTGCATTTGGACCTACACCTGCACGAGCAATGATATCCGGTTTATCATTACCGCAAAGATAAGTGATACATTTACCTTTACCTTCGTCACCCCATGCTCCACCGACTAAAATACTACAAGTCATTTAATAACTCCTTTCATAATATTAAAACATGAAAAATAAAAATTTTCACAACACTAAAATACTTTGTTAGTACTCTTTTAAAAACTTTTCCAAAATACCCCATTATCAATATATTTTCAATGCATTTTTCTTTTATAATAATAAATACAAAATCAAATTTCAAAAAAATCAACATCATATGAAAATTAAAACAAATTTATAAAAGACATTATCGGTTATTGGATTTATTGTTTCCATTTAATACCATTATTTTTCGAAACAATGTTTAAAATGATTATTAGAAAAGAAAGAAAATGGGATAAAACCAAACATAAAGGAATAGAGGAATAATATGCAAAAAAGAGATATTTTTATGAGCATTGTTATTGCTATTATAATAATATTTTTTGTGGCTAATATGGGTGCCATAAATAATTTTTTAAGTGTCCATACAGACAAAACCATTGAATTTGGACATTCAAATATTGTAGTTCCAGAAGCCTGGAACACAACAGATGAAGTAAACCTTAGTAGTCAAGCAAAAACAGATAATGGAATTACAAACAACTACACTATTATTGATGTATGGGATGATTGGCCGGAATCAAGTATAACCGACATTTCAAATGCCAAATTTGCTTCTATGGAATCTGGAGGTTTTAAAGTATTAAAAAAAGAAAATATTGATTTAGGAGGCATTAATGTTTCCAAACAGTATTATTCAAATCCTTCAAGAGATAATGATTATCAATGGGATCATGTCGGAGTAAACTATGTTTTCCCAAAAGAGGATACAAATTATAGTATTGAAGTTCATTACTTCACAACCTATGATTACAACAACAAAACTTATACTAAAGAGTTAGATGACCGTATCGAAGATATGATAGGTAATATACATAACAAAGAATATAACGGATTTTTTTCTGGAATAAATAAAATTTATAACTATTTATTCCCAAACTAATTTTTTTATAGTTGCTGGCAAAGTTTTATTGTACATACTTAACAAATATATTAATATTCTTATTTTAAAAAAACAATAAAACGGAGAAATAAAAACAAATGATTAAAAAAACAACAGCATTTTATGTAGTGCTTGTAGGATCACTGGCTAGTTTTATGGCTGCCTACACATCAAATGCAGTAACAATGGCTCTGCCGGAACTTGCAAGAGTATTTCACCTAAGCAATATTTTGCAAAACTGGACAATAAACCTCTATTTATTAACAATGGCTGTATTAAGTGTCCCCTTCGGAAAAATTTGTGCCCAAAAAGGACTTAAAAAATCATTCTTCTATGGTGCACTTGTATTTTTCATAGGAACTGCTGGAATAATAATGGCAGCAAATACTGAAATGCTATTACTGTTCAGATTTATTCAGGCAATAGGATCTGCTGCAATATTTGTATCTTCAGTAAGTATGATTGTAAAAGCTGTTCCAAATAATCAAAGAGGACGTGCATTGGGAATAAACATAGCTTCAGTTTATATCGGACTGTCTCTGGCTCCAGTACTGGGAGGAAGTTTAACATATAACTTTGGCTGGGAAAGTATCTTTGCAATAACACTTCCTGTAAGTTTTATTGTAGTGGTCCTTACTTATTTAAAAATTAAAGAGGAATGGAAATTAGATGCAAATGATCCGATTGATATAAAAGGAAGTGTTTTTTATGGAATTGGAATTTCAGCATTTATGTATGGATTTACAGAACTGCATACACTAACCGGACAGGCAATTACAGCAGTTGGAGTAATATTTCTAATAATATTCATTTACTATGAATTAAAACAGAAATATCCTATATTTAATGTAAGATTATATAAGAACCACAAATTCTTATCAAGCAACATAGCCAGCGTAATAAGTTATATTTCCATTTTTAGTGTATCTACAATTATCAATTACCATTTCCAATATATTTTAGGCTGGAATGCACAAATGACCGGACTGATTTTAATCAGCATGCCTATAATGCAGGCAATTGTAACTCCGCAGTCCGGAAAATTGTCTGATTTGATAAATCCTCAAAAGCTCTCAGCACTTGGAATGGGACTTGCAACAATAGCCATATTAATACTGACAACAATGGATGACTCCACATCAGTATATATCATAATTATTGCATTGATGATTGGAGGTGTCGGATATGGACTGTTCAGCAGCCCAAATACAAATACAATTATGAGCAGTGTTCCGCCAAATGAAACAACCATGGCATCAGCTGCAGTAGCTACCATGAGAGTTATCGGTCAGACATTAAGTATAGGCATTTTAACAGTTATTTTTGCATTTGTAATGGGTAATGTGGCCATAACCCCTAGCGTATATCCTCAACTTAGTGAAAGCTGTCATTTAGCTTTAATATGTTCAACAGTACTTGGAGTCATAAGTGTTTTAGTATCACTTGTAGGAATGAACTCTGATGATAAATTAAACACCACACAAAGATAACCACCACATTATCTTTTAAAAATCAGTACATAAAGGCTATAAGAATTAGTTAAAAAACTAATTCTTATTTTTTTGTAAAAATTGTAATGTTCATCTATTTTAAAAAGAGATGACTTTGTTTGAAAATAGAAACCACTCCCAAGATAACACAGCTGAGCAAAATTATGATTCTTACGAAATTACGGAATCATCTTCAAACAATCATATATAGTGACTAAGTATAATAAATACTTTTTGATAAAAAAGTATTACTTTTTTTGAAAAAAAATGAAAAAAAATAATAATCAGCAATTTATAGCCTAAAAATCCCCCAGAATATAGACAAAAAATACAATAAAAATCAATTAGCCAGATAATACAAAAAACAAAAACATATATAAATAAAAAATTTTTAAGTAATACTTTTTTATAAAAAAATGTTAATAAAAATAGGAAGAATTTAGTAAAAAGTAATACTTTTAAAAAACAAATATAATCCAATAAAAACCAGATTATAAAGCATATTAAACTATAAAAACTACAAAAAAATAATCATGATTGAAAAAATAAAAAATAAATCATATTAACAAACTATAACAAAAATTAAACTGAAATTAAAGAAAATAAAATAAAGCTAAAATAATACTCAAAAAATTAACTGGGCTCTAAATCATTAAATTAACCAACACCCATTTAATTAAAACTAATTTTCTATAAAATACTTTTATTACTGTTAAATATTAAAAATAAATCCCATACAAGCTTAAAATAATTAATAAAATTTATATAATTATTACTAAAAACTTTAAATAGATTATTCTTTCTAAAAATATTTGATTGAATAATTTAAAAAAATAATTTATTAATTGGAGCTTGGTGATTAAATGGAAATCCATATAGAAAAGGTTGGATTAATAAGATTAAATCCTAACCCTAAAAATAAGCAATTAACATTAAACTTAGACTGGTCTGTAGACTATGAAAACACTGATCAAAAAGTATTAAATTATGATTGCATTTTAAAAAATTATGGCTCTTTTGATATAAAATTAAAAGTTGAAGGTAGAATAATTCTGGAGGAATACGAAAAATTTCAAAAAGAATTATTTTCTCAAATTTTAGTTAAAAAAAGCAGTGATATTCTAATGGAAATGATTAATCTGACAAGACAGAATGTTTATGAAATAAAAAACGAAAACGAAACAACATTTTCAAAAGCATTTTTTGAAAATCAATTGATAAATTGATAGAGTAGTGATATATATGTTAAATTTAAAGCATACAATATGCCCATCATGTAGTACTGGCTGTGGCATAACTTTAATCTCAAATAATAAAGAATTACTTGGAACTTATCCCTACAAAAGACATGAAATTAATGAAGGAAAAAACTGTAAAAATGGCAGATACTGTTTTACAAAATATTCATTTAATAAAATCGATGAACCTTCCATAGTAAATAACGGAAAATTAAATGAATCTGATTTTAAAAGCATTATAGAACAGTTTATAGAAGATATAAAAAATGTAGAACCGGAACAGTTCGGGATTTTATGTTCAGGAAATTCAACAAATGAAGAATTGGATTTGATAAAAAAATTCAGTGAAAACTATGGAAACAAATTATTCTTATATGAAAATGGATTTGTAAACCTTGACAAAACAGCTACAAGTTACGATGACATCAACAATTCCAAAACCATTTTGATTATCGGAGACTTATATGATGAAAACCCTTTAGTTGCCAGAAGAGTAATAATGGCTAAAGAAAATGGTGCAAAAGTTATTTGTGCAGATAATGAAAATAAAAATACCACTTCCATAAACTCCGATAAATATATTCAATTTGACTCTGTAAGTGAATTCCTCGATAGTTTAGATGAAGAAATTTTAGATGAATTAAACGAAGATGCAATTATAATATTCAATAAGGTAGACAATGAAGAAAACTGCCAAAAAATATCTGAAATAGGATTAAAAACCAATGCTAAAATTTTACCTATATACAAAAAATGTAACAGTAAAGGAGCATTAAATAAAATAGATCCTATTAATTTAAATGAATTAAAAGAAGAATTGAAAAATATTGAAGTTTTATTAATTGTCAATGAAAATCCTCTCGATTATATAACTGAAGACGATTTAAACAGCATAAAAAAGATAGTTACCATTTCTTATTTTAAAAATGATATTGTAAATAAAAGCGATTATGTAATTCCTGGAAAACCTTGGGCTTTTAAAGAAGGATCTTACACAAACAGTGTAAATACAAATCAAAACTTTAAAATAGCTGTTCCAGACATTGTAAATGAAAATCTTTCTGAAATTGAAATTTTAATGAAAATTTCCGAAAAATTAGATATTGATTTATAGAAGGTATGTTTATGAGTTCAAATTATATTCTAGCTCGTTCTAAAGACGAAGAGATATTGAAAAAAGCTGCTGTTGGAGGAGCTGTAACCGGAATTTTACAATATTTATTAGACAACAACATTATAGACGGTGTTTTAACATTAAAACCTGAAGATGATATCTATGATGGAATTCCAACTATTGCAACAACCAGTGAAGAATTATTAAAAACAAGCGGTTCACTTCATTGTGCACCAACAATGACTGCAGACCTCATCAGCAAATATTTATCTGATAAAAAAATCGGAATAGCTGTAAAACCATGTGATGCAAAAGCAGTAAATGAATTAATTAAAAGACACAGAATCAATCCTGACAATATTTACACTATAGGACTGAACTGTGGAGGAACAATAAGTCCTATAACAGCACGTGAAATGCTTAAATTATACTATGACATTGATCCAAGTTCTGTTGTTAAAGAAGAAATTGCAAAAGGTAAATTCATAGTTGAATTAGAAGACGGCAGCGAAAAAGCAGTCAGTATCGATGAACTGGAAGAAAACGGATATGGTAGAAGACATAACTGCCAAAGATGTGACCTTAAAGTTCCACGTAATGCAGATATAGCCTGTGGAAACTGGGGTGCTGAAGACGGCTGGACATTCATTGAAATAAATTCAGAAAAAGGAGCAAAAATAGTAAACCAGGCAAAAGCTGAAGGTTACATCGAAGGTAAAACACCTAGTGAAAAAGCTATTGGAATAAGAAGCAAAATAGAAAATCTCATGACAAAAATGGGTGAAAAAGAAAAAACCTCACTTTTAGACGAAGATATTTCCATTGGCTCTGATGAATGGAACAGATGTATTCAATGTTATGCATGTAGAGACATATGTCCAATCTGCTGGTGTAATGAATGTGAATTAGAAAAATCATACTTTGAAAATGAAAACGAAAACTGTCCGCCAAGCGCTATTTCATTCCAGGGTGTAAGATTATCCCACATGGCATTTAGTTGTGTAAACTGCGGACAGTGCGGAGACGTATGTCCTATGGAAATACCTGTTGATAAACTATTCGACAAAATACAAAGAAAATATAAAAATAGAACTGGATATATTGCAGGAATATCCGAAGAGAAACCTCCATTATACAGTCCAAAAAAAGAGATTTTATAAAATAAAAGGTGATAATATGAGTGATGTTAAAATAGTAGGATTATTATGTAATTGGTGTTGTTATGGTGGTGCAGATACTGCCGGGACTGCAAGAATGCAATATCCTCCAAACATTAGAATTATAAGAGTAATGTGTTCTGGCAGAATTAACCCGTCTTTAGTTTTTAAAGCATTTAAAGAAGGTGCTGACGGAGTATTTGTAGGGGGATGTCATCTTGGAGATTGTCACTATGATGCAGGAAATTATAAATGGAACAGAAGAGCATTTATGGTTCAAGACATTGTAGAAGAATTTGGTATTGAAAAAGAAAGATTTAAATTTGAATGGGTATCTGCTTCAGAAGGTGAAAAATTCCAAAAAACAATGGAAGAATTTGAAAAAACAGTCAGCAAATTAGGTCCTTTGAATTTAGAATAAAAAAGAGGTTTTGAAATGATTATTTTTAATACTGACGATTGTATTAAATGTGAAGCCTGCGAAGGAATATGTCCTTCAAATGCTATAAAAGTACAACCTAATAACATAATTCACTGCGATACCTGTGGCGATTCCCCCAAATGTGCTGAAATATGTCCCAATGATGCATTAAAAGTAGACTTTTTAACACTTGAAGAAGGTGGCGCCCAGCAAGCAAGATTAATTTTTAATGGCCTAAAATGTGATCAGTGCGGAAAATGTGTAGAAACATGCCCTCAAAACACTATAACACTAACCAACAATCCTAAAATTCCTCTTGAAGGATTTTGTGTCATGTGTCAGCAATGTGTTGAAATATGTCCTTTGGATTATGTAGGAATTGAAGGCATTAAAGATCCAAATCATCGTGAACTCAATATTGAAGGACCGATTTATATTGAAAACTGTGTTGGGTGCGGAACCTGTATTGAAGAATGTCCTGTACAGGCAATCAGTTTAAATGAACTTGGCGAACCAATAGAAATTAATTCTGAAATTTGCATTAAATGCGGTGTTTGTTCTCAAACCTGTCCATGGAATGCAGTATTTATCTCTGAAAAAATTCCAACAAAAAGAACAAAAGAAATTACTGAGTTTAAACTAAATGAATCCTCATGTATAGGTTGTAAAACATGTGTTGAAATATGTCCCGGAGACTTTATTAAATTCAATACCAACAATCTAACAATAACTCTTCCAAAAATGTGTGCAGCATGCGGTTTATGTGAAAAAATGTGTTCAGTAAATGCAATTTCATTAAATGTAAAACTCCATGACGCAACACCATGTACTGAAGAGGGAGTAGTTTGTGATGCAGAAAAATGTGACCATATCGGAGCATGTGCAATGAAATGTCCTACACAAGCTATTCATGTGGTTACAAAAACAGGAATGTCCGTTCCGGAACAGATAAAAAGTGATGAAGACCCTTTATTTAAAAGTTGTATACGCTGCGGAGCATGTGCATCATCTTGTCCGAATAATGCATTAACACTGGATACGGAATTTGAAATAAATAAAAATGGCACACTTATAAAAAGACCAAGAATACAATATAATCCATCAAAATGTGACCAATGTGGAGACTGTGTAAACAGCTGCCCATATAATATGCTAAAAACAACAGATAATCCTAAACTTCCAATAGCAGGATTCTGTACATTATGTGGACAATGTATCGAAACATGTCCTGAAAAAGCTTTAAGTTACAAATAGGTGTTAAACACCTATTCTTTTTTTATTTTAAACCTATTCAAT
Source organism: Methanobrevibacter smithii ATCC 35061 (assembly GCF_000016525.1). Lineage (NCBI taxonomy): Archaea > Methanobacteriati > Methanobacteriota > Methanobacteria > Methanobacteriales > Methanobacteriaceae > Methanobrevibacter > Methanobrevibacter smithii. The sequence goes on along the minus strand of NC_009515.1, from coordinate 1,484,541 downwards.
TTTATTATATTACTCTTATTAAAAACATCTCTCCCAATTTATATAAATTTAATAATTCTATTTTACATCTAATGAATTTATGATTATAACAGATAAATCAAATAGAAAATTGCATATTACTTAAAAAATACAAACTACATTATAATAAATAAAAAAGAGAGTTGTTTTTTATGAATGCAAATAAAAAAAGAGATTTTATTGTTATAACTGTAGCCTCTCTTGCCACATTTTACGGCGCATACATGGGAAATGTTACGCCTGTTGCACTGCCTAAAATGGCTGAAATTTTTGGATTAAGTAATATAATGCAAAATTGGGTTACAAATATATTTTTATTAACAATGGGAGTATTAGCTATTCCTTTAGGAAAGCTCTGCAGCAGATATGGAGTTAAGAAAACATTTATTTATTCTGTAATTTTAATGTTAATCGGAAGTATTGGAACTCCCCTATCACACACAATTCCGGAATTATTAATATTCAGAGTAATTCAGGGAATCGGAGGTGCCGGTCTTTGTGTAGATTCAATGTTAATAATTGCTGAGGCAATAAGTCCTGAAAAAAGAGGTCAGGCACTGGGAATAACTGTAAGCTGCACATATATCGGAATTGCACTGGCACCAGTACTTGGAGGCAGTCTAACCTATAATTTCGGCTGGGAATCCATATTCTGGGTAATGATTCCATTTATATTATTAAACCTAATATTACTTTTTACAATAAAAGAGGAATGGTTCAAATACCAAAATGAAAAATTCGACTTGAAAGGTTCTATAGTCTTTGCAATTGGAATCTTATTATTGATTTACGGATTTTCAATATTTAATACAACAATAGGATTCATAATAACTGTTGCTGGAGTGCTTTTACTGATTTTATTTGGTAAAATTGAGTTAAACTCCAAATATCCTGCATATGACATAAAATTATATAAAAATAAGAAATTTTTATCAAGCAATATAGCCAGTATATTAAGTTACATAGCTACCTTTGTAGTAACTACAATTGTCAATTACAATTTCCAGTATGTTCGCGGTTTTGATTCACAGCTTTCAGGACTGATTTTAATTACATTCCCATTATTAATGGCTATTGTAGCTCCAGCAGCCGGAAAATTATCTGATAGAATTGATCCTCAAAAAATTGCAACAATCGGAATGATAATTGTAACTGTCGGTTTAATCCTGCTTGTACCTCTTGATAAAGACACATCAATTGTAATTGTACTTGTATCACTTGCATTGCAGGGTATAGGCTACGGATTATTCGCAAGTCCAAACATCAACACTATAATGAGCAGTGTTCCTCCAAAAGATACTCCAATGGCATCAAGTGCAGTAGCTACAATGAGAATACTTGGTCAAACATTAAGTACTGGAATATTAACTGTGATTTTTGCAATAATGATGGGAAATGTAATAATTCAGCCATCTAACTATCCTCAGCTTATTTCCTGTTCCCAAATAACATTACTGATTATAACCGTAATCAGTGCTCTTTGTTTTATTGTCTGCCATATAGGCTACAAATCCAAGGACAAACTGTATTTTTAAATTGGAAAAAAGAGTTTAAAAGATAGCTGTTTATAACAAAACAGCTATTAATTTTATTTTAAATTAATGTGTTATGTTCACACATCGGATCTTTCATGATAATATTTCTTTTTAAACGATATTTCAAAAAATAAAGAATCCACTGATTAGATAATTCTTTTAAGCTATCGTCATCTAATTTTAAATCATTGAAAAAGAAATCCATTTCATTTCCGCCAACAGCAATAGCTAATTCCTCAGTTTCAAGTAAAACAAAGAAATCATTTCTGATATTATGAATATCAAACTCCCCATCTAAAGATAGGACTTTATCTTTGGCATAATTATAAAAAAAGGTATTCAGATATTCAAAATCCAAAAATTTAATTTTTTCCACTTTTAAAACAAAATCTTCATTAATGAAATGGTTTTTAAAATCAAAATTAGCTAAAAACTCAGCATCCCAGATGTTATTATAAAAAAAGACAATAAATGACTTGTCTGAAAATCTGAAGGATAAATTTAAACTATCATTATATTTAGGGTTTCCCAACTCAACATCACTAAATTCCAGATATATTGAATCTTGAGCTATTTCTAAAGAATCCCACATTCCAAAAGAAGTTATAACTTCCTCAATTAAATTTAATGATTTTGAATTCATTTTCAAACACCTAATTATTATTTATATATGCTTCAAAAGCGCCTTCCATTTCATATTCCTTATTTTCATCAAAAATTTTATCCCATTCAATGGAAATTTCAATCTGGTTGTTAACTGTTTCGTCCCAATTAACATCAAAATTAGATTCTTTTAAAGTGCTGAAAACAATTTTTCCGATTTCCAAAGCCTTATCAGGACTATTCTCAAAATCTCCAAAAGTGATTTTCAGTTTATTGTTTTCAATAGCTTCCTCAACATCTTCAAATGTGTAAAAACAAAAACCCACAGGGTCATATTTATTGTTTTTCAGATGAACAAATAACTCAAAGGCATCAGTTACTCCCTCTTCAATATCATAACCGCAGTTATGGATAGCTATAATGTTTTCACCGGATAATTTGATAAAGGCATTTTCCAATACTTTAAAGTTAGAGTTATCCTTCTGACTAAAAGATATTTCAATATTGGAAAAATCAATGTCATCTTCAATGAACTGCTCTTCCAATATTTCTATAATATCTTCCCTGTTGAAAAACCCAGAATTAGCTAATAATTCTTTTGTATATTCTATTTCATCAACTAATTCCTGATTCATAAAATCACTCATCTTCTAAAAGCATTTGAATGTGAGTTACATTACCTCTTTCAGTAAAACTTGTAATAATACGACTTTCACCAAGTTTAGCGACAGCAAACTCTTCTTTCTGTTTGAAAGGATAACCCTTAAGTTTTGTATATGATTCAAAAGCTATTTTTGGGAAAATTTCAAAATTCTTCTGGAAAGTGTAGAATGTATCTCTGAATTTAAGAACTGAATTGTTTTCAACTATCAAATCAGATTTAATAGCTACAAAGATATCCAATCCTTCCATATTAACTCCATAGTATCCGTCCATTTTTAAAATAGAAGTAGCTACCATTGCCCATATATGACAATCATCAAAAGTTGTTTCAAATTCAGGAGTTGTAAATTGGCCGATTTCATATTTTAAACCGATTTCATGAATTTCTTTTGCAGCTTCAATTAGACTTTCATCAAATCCTATATTTTCATTATCCCATGCCCAGGACCATTTTTTAGCTTCTTCATTGAAGAAACCTAAAATCTGAACATTAAATGAAATATCGTCACTAAATGTTAAGACACCTTTTTCAATATCCAACTGACCTTCCAAATCTCCGATTAATTCTGATAAGTTTTCCTGTTTATCTAAACCTAAAGCACCGTATTTAGATAAGATAACTTTAAATGAGTCACCCTGTTCAATTTCAACTGGTTTTTCAATTTTCCTCACAAAAAACACCTAAAAATTTAATTTGGAAATTCTGTCCATTGCTTCTTTAGTATTTTCTAAAGTATTGAATGCAGTAAGTCTCAAATAACCTTCACCACTTGGTCCGAATCCTGAACCTGGAGTTCCAACTACATTAGCTTCATTTAATAATAAATCAAAGAAAGCCCAGGAATCCATGTTATTTGGAGTTTTAACCCATATATAAGGTGAATTGACTCCACCATAAACTTCAAGACCTAATTTTTCCAAGCTAGATTTGATTACTTTTGCATTTTCCATATAATAATCAATTATTTCTTTAATTTCTTTTTTACCATCATCAGAATAAACTGCAGCTGCTGCAACCTGAACAGGATATGAAACACCATTGAATTTTGTAGTTTGTCTTCTGTTCCATAACTGGTTTAACTGAACTTCATTGCCTTTACTGTCATAACCTGCCACTTCTTTAGGAACAACAGTATAAGCACAACGGGTACCTGTGAAACCAGCCATTTTAGAAAAGCTTCTGAATTCAATAGCTACATTTTTAGCACCTTCAATTTCATAAATAGTATGAGGCACATCATCTTCACGAATGAAACATTCATATGCTGCATCAAATAAAATAATTGCTTTATGTTCAATTGCATAATCAACAAAGACTTTTAATTGATCATAAGTAAGAGTAGTACCTGTCGGATTATTTGGATAACATAAGTAAATAATATCCACATCTTCTTCCGGAAGTTCCGGAACAAATCCGTTTTCTGCATTGCATTTTAAGTATGTAAGTCCTTCATACATACCGTCATCTTTCATTTCACCAGTTCTTCCAGCCATTACATTAGTATCAACATATACAGTATAAACCGGATCAGTAACAGCTATTTTATTACCTAAATCAAAAATTTCTTGAATATTACCGGTATCACATTTAGCTCCGTCACTAATAAATACTTCATCAGTGTCAAGAGAAACTCCGAACGGTTCAAAATCATTTTTAATAATTTCTTCAGCTAAAAAATCATATCCCTGTTCAGGACCATAACCTCTGAATGTATCAGCATTACCCATTTCATCTACAGCACCCTGGAATGCTTTAATAACACTAGGAGCTAACGGTTTGGTAACATCTCCAATACCCATTTTAATAATATCCGCATCAGGATTATTTTTTTGGAATTCAGCTTCTCTTCTTGCTACTTCAACAAAAAGATAACTACTTTTTAATTTAAGATAGTTTTCATTAATTTTAACAACCATGATTGAACCTCATATAATTATTAATATAATTTATATTTTAGCTATCAGAATATATAAACTAACTGTTTTTTAAAAATTTTAAAAAATATAAAACTATATAATTATAAATAACTGATATATAATTATAAATAACTGATATATAATTATAAGTTATAAAATTTTAATAAGGAAGTGGAGAAAAAATGAATGAAACTACCATATTAGTGTGGATTAATATTGCGATAGTCGGTATAATTGCCATAATTATCGTAAAACTGTATTTTAGAAAAGATGAATTAGAAAAAGACGACTCTCCTTTATTGTCAAAGGACAGTTTAAACAAATTAAGTCAATCCAGTGAAAATAATTTATCAAAAACCGCACCCAATAAATCTTTTGTTTCAACATACTTCTCTAAACAAGACCAGCCTAAAGGTACTTCCTTAAGAAAACAAGGCCAAATACCGGAAGATAACTTCAATAGTTATATTGTTCCTGAAACCAACGAACATCTATTTTCCGATAAATCAGAAAATGAAGAAGATCCTGCGAAACATATAAATTTTAATTATGAAACCAAAGTTCAAAAGTTTCAAGAACCAATAAACGAAACCCAGATGGATATTATGAGTAAAAATAACAAAAACACCAAAAAAGAAATAAATGAAAATAATATTTCATTGGAAGAAAAACCAAAACATGAATTAAAAGATTTATTCAGTATCGACGAATTGATTAAAGAATCAAAAAGAAAAGATAGTAAAAGGGAAAAAGAATCTAAAACCATTAAAAAAGAAAAAGAAGATACTACAGAAATTAAAGAAAGTATCAAACAAAGAAAAGCAGGCAAAAAAGAAGACGATCCTATAACTGAAATCAAAAGTGAGTCCATTACTGAAACACCTGCTGAAAGTAAAGAAACTAATCTTTATGATGTTATTAATGATGCATCTAAAGATAAGACTGAAGAAAAACCAAGTGCTGAAGATATAACTAATGCAATCAAAGCTGATGAAAAAGAGGACAAAACACCAAAAGATGAAAGTGTTGCAGAAGTTTTAGGCAAAGGTAAAAAAGAAGAAAGTGCTGACGTTTCAAAAGAAGACAATGTTAAAGATCTTTTAACTGAAGATAAAGAAGACAAAACACCTGATGAAGGAAATGTTGCAGACGTTTTAGCTAACAATGATGAAATAAAAACACCAAGTTTAAAATCTCCAACTAAAATCAATTCAAAAGAAAACGAATTAAGTGTTCTTCCAGCTGTTGAAGAAGATTATGAATTTGGAGCTCCATTAGAAGAATCTGAATTATTTAAAGATGAAGAAGAAACAGAAGAAAATGAATTAGGTGATTTAGATTACAGAAAAGATTTGGCTAAAATAACAAACTCCATTAAAAATTCCAAAATATTTAATGAAGTAAAAGAAAAACTTGCTCCGGAAACCCCAATAACTGAAGAAAAACACATTGCAGATGAAATGTATTTAAGAAATGTTGGCGCATACAATGAAGAACCTGCATTTCCGGAATATGAACCTATTGTAAATGAAAGACATGAAGACTATCCTAGTGACTATGATTATCAGGAACAAAGTCCGGAACAATTACTAAGACAGGAAAATACCCGTAAAGTATTTAACATGGCTAAAAATTCCGAAACAGAAAACACACTTAGAATGAATGAATCTTCAGGTGCAAGCGACATTAAAATAAAAGAAAAACCGGAAAAAAATAATCTTAAAATAAAAATAAACAATGATGAAGTAATTCTTCGTAAAGGTGCTGAAATCATCTTTAAACATGACGGTGAATCATATTCAAGTAAAGTCTATGGAATCAGAGGTAATGACATATCTGTAAAATACAGAGGTAAAAAAATTACCATCAATTCAAAAGACATTAAAAAAATATATTAAAATAAGAAAAAATTTTTCTTATTTTTTTATTCATTTAACCTGTAACTTTCTTTTTCTACTATATATTTTGCTTTTCCTATTTTTAATGAACGAATCATATTTAAATAAAAATCATCCAATTCTGCATCCGCATAAGGATATACAAATTCAAAAGAATACAGATTATTGTCTTTAACAAATAGGAATTCATTGCAACGGGCAGATACTTCACCATCATCTATAGAAGAAATAGCTGAGTAATAAATATCTTCATTAATAGGGAGAAAATCAGAGAAAATCAATTCTCCATTACCATTTTCAAAGTTTTTTTCAATACTTTCTTTGATATCAACCAATCCAGCCAGTGTAGGAGTAACTGATACCTTAATAGTCATAGGTTTTGTTGGATCAACTAAAACTAACTCAACAAATTCCTCTGTGCTGTTTATGCTTTGAAATCCTTTAGGAATTGGGAGAGTGATATATCCGTTAGTAAACAGTGTCATGATTTCTACCTATTTATGAGCATAATAAAATACTAACTCATTATCTTTAATTTCATCCAAACGGGCAAATCCAACTCTTTCAAATTGCACTACATCCCCAACTTTTAAATCTTTTAGTGCTCCTTCACCAAGACCTGTTTTTGTAGATGCATCATCCATAACAATACTTACATTAACATTGTCTTCAACCGGAACCCATTGAATGATTTTAGCTTTCAAATCTCTTGCCTGTTCAAAAGAAGTTGAATTATAAGTAATTTTATCTCCGTCAATATCAACATTTACTGCATCCATCAACCGAGATATTCCATCTTTAACGTCTTCACTAGCCAAATATGCTTTTCCTGCAAAGGGCAATATTCTGTTTCCCCTGTCTTCATGGTCTGCATGTAATGGCCTTTCGATATCAACAGCTCCATCTTCATATCCGTCAACAGTTATTTCAACCGGATTTTCTACAAAGAAATAACGGTTAGCTATTGGTTCTAAGAAATTACGATTCAATCCGTAAATCTTTTTCCAGCTAATAGCTGAATCAGACATTTTAACTCCGATTTCAGTAATTAAATTGTATATTGTCTGAGGCTGGATTCCCCTTCTGGCTATTGCTTTTAAGGTACCTAATCTCGGATCATCCCATCCTGAGTATTTACCTGAGCTGATTCCTTCCAGAGCTTTAGAAGTACTTAATGCAATGTCTTCCATTTTTAACCTACCATAATGGATAAATTCAGGAACATCCCATCCCATATGGTCATAAAGGTATTTCTGTTTTTCACTGTTTGCCAAATGGTCTTTTCCTCTAAGTACATGACTCATACCCATTAGATGATCGTCCACAGCTACTGAAAAGTTCATCATAGGGTAAACTCTGTATTTATTCCCTAAACGTGGGTGGGTTTCTTCTACAATACGCATAGCTACCCAGTCACGAATAGCCGGATTTTTATGATTGATATCTGTTTTTACTCTTAAAACAGCTTCTCCAGCATGCATCTGATCAAATTTATCCCATAATTCAAGGTTTTTCTCAACACTGTTGTCCCTACATGGGCAAGGTTTACAGTTATCTTTAAGCTCCTTAAATGTAGCACCGTCACATGTACACATGTAAGCAGCACCTTTTTCTATCAATTGGCGAGCATAATCATAATAAATCTCAAATCTGTCACTTTGATAGTAAACTTCATCTGCTTTTATTCCCAGCCATTCCAAATCCTGAGGAATCAAATCATATGCAGGTTCGAAAACTCTTTTAGGGTCAGTATCTTCTATTCTTAAAATAAGTTTACCGCCATATCTTTTAACATATTCTGCATTTGGAACTGCTGCACGGGCATGACCAATGTGTAGAGGTCCGCTTGGGTTTGGAGCAAATCTCATTACTACATTATCATGAGAACCTGGAAGCTCCTGAAGACCTTCTTCTTTTTTCTGTTTATTTTCTTTTACTTCCACATGATATTTAGCCATTTGAGCTGACTGTTCATCTTCACTTAATTTGTTAACCTGAGCTACAATTTTTCCTGCAATTGGACCAATTTCTTTTGCTCTACTTCTTAAATCCGGTTCCTGACTCATAATTGAACCAATAACTGCCCCCGGATTTGCACTTCCTTTATGCTTAGCAGCATTTAATAAAGCATGTTTATAGACAATTTCTTCTAAATCATTCATAAAATCATCATCACAATTTATATAAAAATAGTAATTAATAATATAATTTATTTACTTGAAAATATATAAATATTCACTAAGAGTAGTTATTTATTTTTACGGAGTTGAATAAAAACTTAGGTATGATATAATGAGCAGTAAGCTTGAACAAGCAAAAGAGTTAATAAAAAATGAAGAATATAAAAAAGCTCTCGATATAGCTAAAAAAAGACATGGAAACGATAAAATAAATGAATACTTGATTATTTTAGACTTATTAATTCAAGAAAAATATTTGCCTGCAATTGAAGAAAGGGGTCACTATCACCAATATTACGACCCAAATCATGACAATGGAGATTACGGTGAAAAATATTTTGATATGTACTTGGAAATAGAGCCCCAGTCAATTAACGGATTATGTGATAAAGCAATGTCTTTATCCAATAAAAATAAATTAACAGAAGCTATTGGATATATGGATAAGGCTTTTAAAAATTATGATGCATATTCTCAAAAAGAAGAGCCTAGAATTAGCCATGAAGAAGTTAGAATGGGTAAAATTGAGCTTTTAATGCAGGACAATCAAAATAAAAAAGCATTAAATGAAATAAACAAATATGAAAAGAAATTCGGTCAAAATAAAAAAGAAATTTTCTACAAAGGCCAGCTTCTTGAAAAAACCGGCGAATATGAAAAGGCACTGGAATATCTGGATAAAAGTTTAGATGAAGACCACACAATAATAGCTTTAAATTCAAAAGGAAATGCATTATATGAATTGGGAGAATATAAAAAAGCTTTGGATTCCTATAATTCATGCATTACTCATGAAAAAGATGTTAAAGATGACTTGGAGTTAGTTACTAATTTCAATTATAAGGCTGCATTTTGTAATGTTGAACTTGGAAACTATGATGAAGCGGTCAAGCATTTAAACAAAACCATTGACATGTTGAATGAAAAGGGCAGATTAGATAAAAACCTTGAAGATATTTATCAAAAATGTTCCTTTGAAAAAGACAGATTAATGTATAAAAATAATGTGGAAGACAAACGCTTCAGTAATTTTAAATTCCTATCTACAAAAACATCAATAATTGCCCTTATAATTATTATAATAGCTTATATTATCTTAAAAATTATTGGATACTAGTGATACTAAATGAAAATGATTAGACTTGGGAAAACAAATTATAAAGTTAACAAAAATGGATTCGGAGCACTTCCAATACAAAGAAGAAATAAAAAGGATTCCATCGAAATCATACAAAAGGCATATAATAATGGAATCAATTTCTATGATACTGCCCGTTTTTATACAGACAGTGAGGAAAAATTAGGTGCCAGTCTTAATGAAGTACGGGAAAATGTAATTATTGCAACAAAAACCGGAGCTGAAAATGCAGAGGATTTCTGGAAGGATTTAGAAACTTCCCTTAAAAATCTTCAAACAGATTATGTGGAAATTTACCAGTTCCATAATCTTCCATTTTGTCCAAAACCTAATGACGGATCAGGACTTTATGAAGCAATGCTGGAAGCTAAAGACGAAGGGAAAATAAAACATATCGGAATTACTTCACATAAATTTACAATAGCCAAACAAGCTCTTTCAAGCGGACTTTATGAAACACTGCAATTTCCGTTTTCATATTTAACCGATGCTCAGGAACTAAATCTGGTTGAAAAATGTAAAAAATTAGATGTCGGATTTTTGGCCATGAAAGCTATGGGCGGAGGATTAATCACAAACTCAAAAGCAGCATATTCATTTATGGCAAATTATGATAATGTATTGCCTATCTGGGGAATTCAAAGAGAGTCAGAATTGGATGAATTTATATCCTATCAGGAAAATCCTCCGGTTTTAGATGATAAATTAAAAACCGCTATAAAAAAAGACAAACAGGAACTGGGAGACGACTTCTGTCGAGGATGCGGCTATTGTATGCCCTGTCCAAATGATATTGAGATTAATACATGTGCCAGAATGTCTTTATGGATTAGAAGAATGCCTACACAGCCTAGTTTAAGTGAAGATTTCCAATCTAAAATGAAACAGGCCAAAAAATGTGATGAATGTAGAGAATGTATTAAAAAATGTCCCTACAGTTTAAATATCCCTCAATTACTTAAAGAAAATATTCAGGATTATGAAAATATCTTAAACGGAAAAACCATCGTAGATTGATAGGTGAAATTAAATATGGTAAATAAAAAAGCGATTAAACTAATAAACAACGAAGAATATGAAAAGGCAAACCAGCTTTCATTTATATTATTTCAAAAAAAGAACATGAAAGAATTTTTAGAAATCAATAATTTGCTTCTGGAAAAAAATTACATACCTGCACTTCCTCTAAGAGGTTATTACCACCTAATTGAAGACGCATATCATGACAACAATGATTATGGTGAAAAATACTTCAATAAATATTTGGAAGAACGGCCAGACTCAACATCCATTCGTTTTCAAAAAGCTATTGCATCATCTGCAAAAGGAAATGAAGAAGAATCCAAACAAATTATTGACAATCTTATTGAGAATTATCATGAAAGTCCATACAGTGATGAACTAATCACCTGTGAGTCAAAAGAAAAGCTTTGCGAACTTAAACTAATTTACACTTTCGAAAAGGAATCAGACGAAAATTGCCTGAATTATGCAAATAAACTGCTTGGCGAATATCCCGACAGCATTTTAGCCATGCTAATAAAAGCCAAATTATTATGTAAAAATAATGAAAATCAGGAAGCTTTGAAACTAGTTAACAAATGCCTGAAAAAAGAAAGGGTTATTGAAGGGGTTCTTATAAAAGGAGACATTTACATTAATTTAAACCAACACGAAAAAGCTATTAAATGCTTCGATATTGGAATAAAATCATTAAGTGGAAGTAAAGAATACCTAAGTATTGAATGGTATCACAAAAAAGCTCTATCATTAATTCAATTGCAGAAATACGAAGAGGCAATGAAATGTTTAAATAAAACAATGGACATAATCCTTGCTATAGAAATTCGTGCCGATTTAAATGAAGAGGGAATAAAATTATTGAAAGATTGTGAAAAAGAAAAGCAGGAACTACTTAATATGGGCATAGCTGATCTTAAATATAGCAAACACACAATTAATTTAAGCAAATTAGTTTATATTTTTTTAGCTCTGGCTATTTTAGTTAATTTTCTGCCTGTTAATGGCACAGTTAAATTAGCTGCAAATATAATATTTTTAATTACTGCTGTAGCTTCACTAGCTAAACAGATTTATGAATCACGTTTTTAGGTAAATTAAAAAAAGGAAGTAAATGCAATGAAACAGACTATAACCAATCCGAACGAAGTTGACTGGCTTAAATATTGGCAAGAAGCACTCAAACAAAAGACAGACAAAAACAAAGACTGGGATAAAGCAGCTCCCCATTTTCATAAAAGAGCTAAAAAAGATGATTATCATGATTTATTATTCTCAAAGCTTATTTTAAATGAAAATGACAGTCTTTTAGATTTAGGCTGTGGTGAAGGGTCAATTACCCTACCTATAGCTAAACAAGTTAGAAAAGTAACAGGTGTTGATTCATCAACTAAAATGTTGGAACTATTAAACCAAAGAGCTCAAGAACAAAATATCAAAAACGTGGACACTATTTTAAAATCCTTAGAGGATATTAGTTATGAAGAAATTGGAGATTATGATGTCGTACTTGCTTCAAGGTCATTAAATGGAATAATCCCAATTGAAGAAACTCTTAAAACAATAAATGAAATAGCTAACAAATATGTTTTTATCACTTTATTTGGTCCTGAAAATTGGAAAATAGAAAAAGAATTCAATGAATACATCGGAAAAGAAAATAAGCCGTTTCCAGAGTATAATTATATGTTTAATATACTCTACAACATGGGGATTTATGCCAATATAGAACGCCTGGACATTAAAGCATATAGAGAATACAGCAGCATTGAAGAAGCTATGGACAACGGTAAATTTAGGCTGGATTTACTTAATGATGATGAAAAAGCACAATTGAGAAAATACCTTAATGAAATTCTTAAAAAAGATTCTGAAACAGGAAAATTATACAATAAAAAAGATAAAGCTGACTGGATTTTAATTTGGTGGAAAAAGTAGTTATTTATAATTTTCACATTATAAATAACCCTAATTACACAAATCTTTTCAGCAATCAAAAAAGTAAAATAAATGATTTTAATCAGATTTAATCATAGTTAAAATCATTTTATATGGCATATTAACAGCTTGAAGAGCATGAGGCTCATTAGCTGGCATAATAATCATTTCACCTTTTTTTACAATATTTTTATTACCTGAAATAGTTATTTCTGCTTCACCATCAATTACTTGAACCATAGCATCAAATGGTGCAGAGTGTTCACTTAAGCCTTGACCTTTGTCAAATGCAAAAAATGTTACTGTTCCAAGCTCTTTTTTGATTACTTCCCTACTAACTACCGTATCTTTTTGATAATCAACCAAATTTTCAATGTTTAAAGATTTAGCTTTAATATCTTCGCTCATTTTATTCGCCCATTATTTTTTTAATATCTTCAATCGGATCACCAATTGGTGTTAGATTATATGTATTTACTAGGTAATTAAGTATGTCTTCATTTGCCCATGCAGGTAACACAGGTCCAATAAGCATATCTGTTTTGCCCAGATATAATAAACTCCATAAAATAGCTGCTGCTTTTTGTTCCATCCAACTTAAAACAATAGTAAGTGGTAATTCATTTAATCCAACTCCAAATAAGTCACATAATGCAAGTGCAATATCTACTGCAACAATTGCATCATTACATTGACCTAAATCTATAAGTCTTGGTACTCCTTCAATATCTCCCAAATCCAAATCATTGAATTTGAATTTACCACAGGCTAATGTCAGTACAACAACATCTTCAGGTAAGTTTTGTACAAATTCTCTGTAGTAGTTAGATTTAGGGAATGGTCCATCACATCCTCCTACTAAGAAGAATCTTTTGATTTTACCTGCTTCAACCAATTCTTTAATCTTATCAGCAAGTGAAAGCACTGTAGATGCTCCAAATCCTGTAGTGATTGTTGTTAATTCTTCAGCATCTAAACCACCTAATTCAATAGCCTTGTCAATAACTGGTTTGAAGTCGTAATTTTCTACTACTGGAGTATCCGGTAATTTAGCTACATCCATAGTGAAAATTCTGTCTGCATATTCATCTTTTGGAAGCAGTACACAGTTGCTTGTTGCTACAATAGCTGCATTATATTTAGAGAATATGTCTTTTTGGTCAAACCATGCTCCTCCAAGCTGACCTGCTAAATTTTCATATTTTCTAAGTTCAGGATAACCATGTGCAGGCAACATTTCAGAGTGAGTATAAACTTTTACATCAGTTCCTTCAGTCTGTTTTAACAATTCATCTAATGCTTTCAAATCATGACCTGTAACAATTATTGCTGGACCTTCCTGTGCACCTACTTTTACTTCTGCAGGTTCCGGCTCACCATAATGGTCAATATGTGCTTGTTTAAGCATTTTCATTACTTTAACATTGGCTTCACCAGCTTCCAGTCCCAAATTAATCAAGTCTTCAGCATCAAAATTAACATTAGTTAATGTGGAATACAATCCTTTAGTTAAGAATTCATCAACATCAGAGTCTTTAACTCCCAAAACGTTTGCATTATAATTGTATGCACTCATTCCTTTTAAAGCAAAAATCAAATTATCCTGTAATCTAGCTACAGTTGGTTCTTTGCCACAAACTCCACGTACAGTGCATCCGGTACCTTTTGCAGTTTGTGAACATTGATAACAAAACATATCTACCATAATAACCACCTCATTATTTATTATAATAACAGTTGATTTAATCCATTATAAAGATTTTGTAACTTGTTAAGGGTGAAAAGTAAGTTATATTAATGGATAAAACAAAATAATTACTATGAAACAGGAAGACATCAACTTATTAAAACAATTGGGGCTAACCACATACGAAGCTAAAGCATATATTACATTAAGTTCACTAATTCAGGCCACAGCTGATGAAATAAGTGACAAATCAGATATACCAAGATCCAAAATATATGATGTCTTAAAAAGATTAAATTCAAAAGACTACATCAAAATAGAAAGTGGACGGCCCTTAACATATCATGTAAATCCTCCGATTAATGTATTGAAAAGGGAAAAAGAAAAATTTATCAGAAGAATTAATAAAACCGGCGAAAATCTGAATACATTATATGAAAAGAAAATATCTGAAGTTGAAGCTCCAATTTGGAGAATAAGTGGCCTGGACAATATAATCGATAAAGAACTGGAAATCATCAGACAGTCTAAAAAAACAATAAATATGAGAATAGGATTTTTACTTCAGGACGAAGGATCCAAATTAGTTTATGAACTTCTTTTAAAATCTGAAAATGTTAAAATAAACCTTATGGTTTCACCTTACTGCCGGATATCCTACAAAGAATTTAATATTTCCAAATTAGTTAATCAGAAAAATGTAAATGTCTATACAACGGATATTCCTTATGTTAAACTGTTAATATCTGATTCAAAAGAAATGATGCATATATATTCAAAATTTTCAAAGGAAAATGGTGAAATACTTCCAAATACTGCTATCGGAATCTGGAACCAGTACGAAGAAATAGCAAACAACTATAATGAAAGATTTGAAAATCAGCTAAAAAAAATAGCTAATAATAATGTGAAACAGTAAGTAAAAATAAACCTGCTAAAAACACTATTATTAAAGTTAAAAATAAATCATCCCTATTTTCAAATTTCTCATGTTTTATATTTACTATTAAAGGAATTAACGGAAGCATTGGAACAAAATATCTTGTTTGAATTCCGACAATGTAACTTGCACCAACAGGAGTCCATGTACAGTATAAAATACCGAATATTGAAAAGTACACAAGTAAAACAATAGCAGTTAATATTAGCCTTCTTTTTCTGGACAGATTTAATTCATACTGATATCCAACAGAAAATACAGCAAAAAAGACCAGATAAATTGCATTAAATAAAATCAACCCTTTAAAATCTGCAAAATGATAAAATGTTGAATTGACAACAAATACATCAAATACAGATTTGACTGCAAACAACATCAAAGTACCAATAGCTGTAGGATTACCCATAATATATTCCATCTGGGCGGTAAATGATGCATTACGGCTATTCAATACATAATCTGTAGTGTGTTGACTAGCACCAATAAACTGATTAAAAAAATTTCCAAAATACATTATTACAATTACAAAAACTGCAAATGTGACAATTGCAGAATATTTCTGAAGTTTTGCAGATGGAAAATTCTCCTTAGGAACAGCAAATATACTCAAAGCTAAAAAGACATAAGGTGGCTTTATTAAACTCATCAGCAAACATGCTATGAAAAATATGGCCAAATCTTTAGTTTCAAACTTATTTTTATACATGTAGACAAAATAAGCAAACATCACTATAGCACAGCCAAATATAAATGCATCATAACTAAATGATGAAGCTTGGGAAACTGCAATCGGCAAACAAGCCATAAACAGCAATGGCATCTTATAAACAGGAGCTTTTTTAATTGCAAAATAAACAAAACCTCCATACAATAATAAATTAGCCAGTCTTCCTAACCATAATGTCCATATAACAGACAAATCCAGACATTTAGCTATTAAAATTCCCAAAGCCGAAAATAAATAAGAATAAAATGGAGTGTTTGTAGATGCCGGCCAATAACCCCATGAATCATTTATAGGCTTATTAAAATCATACATAATAACTGTTGTTCCTGCTTTTGCCTGATTCATTTCAAAAAAATAATCCTGAATATAATAACCGTTAGGGGTTTTTACAGGGTATAAAACACCTTCAGTTATAGATTCTGCACGTGCAAAATGAATAGCTTCATCTGGAAATGACATTGGAGGTGCAAAAAATACCATCAGCAACCCAAAAAGAATAATAATTACAAAAGCAACTTTATGAGGTTCTTTTTTATGTTTAATACCATACAATATGCCAAAACTTCCAAAAACCAAAAGAATAGCTAAACCTATTAACTCCCCTTTAAAGTAAATGAAGTTATCCCGGCAAAACATTGAAAATACAAAAAACAAAATCCCCGCCAAATAAATTAAAATAAATTTTTTATTGGTTGTGAGGGTTTGTTTATACTCTGAAATAATGTCTCGTGCAGAATTAAAGTTCATATATTAATATTAATATGATGTAGTATAAATATTGTTAGTTTAACGGTAATTAATCAAACTTTACTAAAAGTCAAGAGAAATACCACCCAAGTCCCATCAGAGATTTAAGAATATCTGTTTAAATGTTTATTGAATATAAAAAGAATTAAAACTATTTTAAAATTGTTTTATTTAAAAAAAAACAGCATAAAATATTTAAATATATAAAATAAATCAGTTAATCAAAAAAAGAAAGAAATAGGATTTGAAATCCCAAATGAATTTAAGAATGCCTTTCAAGTACAAAATCTGCAAGGTCAAAAAGCATCTGTTTACTTTCAGAATCAGGCAATATTTCGAGTAGTTTTTTAGCAGAAGTTACATTTTCTAATGCAACATTTTTAGCATATTCAATAGCCCCATATTTATTGAATAAATCAAGAGCCACATCTATATCTTCCTGTGAATTATTATCATCTTTTAAGATTTCTAATAATTTTTTATTGTCTTCACCCTCAGAAGCAGCTAAAGCCTTAATAGCTATAATGGTCATTTTACCTTTAGCTATGTCACTTCCAATAGGTTTACCTAATGTTTCTTCATCACTAGCTAAATCTAAATAATCATCCTGAATTTGGAAAGCAAGACCAATTAATCTTCCGTAATCATACATTGCATCGATTACTTCCTGATTGGCTCCACCCATAATGGCTCCAGCTTTGGAAGCAGCAGCTATTAATGCACCGGTCTTTTTAAAGATCATGTCCAAATATTCTTCTTCAGATACATCATACCTATCTTCAAAACTCATATCGGAAGCCTGACCTTCACAAATTTTAACACAAGCATCAGCTACAGTAGCTAATGTCTGGCTTAACTGAGTCGGTGTATTTTTTTCAGGGTCTGAATTCATAATTATTTCAAAAGCTTTTGAAAATAAAGTATCTCCAGCTAAAATAGCTACATTTTCATCCCAAACTTTATGTACTGCAGGTTTTCCTCTTCTCATATCATCGTCATCCATGATATCATCATGAATAAGTGAAAATGTATGGATAAGTTCAATAGCTGCAGCAGATTTCAATGAATTATCCCTAGATCCGCCAACTGCTTCAGAAGTAATTAAAGTTAAAGCTGGTCTAAGCATTTTACCTCCAGCTTTAGTTAAATAAATTGAAGCTTCTTGAAGATTGTTTGGAACTATGCAAGATAATTCTTCTTCTATTGTTTTACTAATATCAACGGAATAATTTCCCAATTCTTCTATTACATCCATGCTAATTTCCTCCATGTGCACGTTCATTTTCAAAAACTTGTGCTTGTGAATTTCTTAATATATGAACATTATAACCAATTCTGTAACCTTCCTCTTCAGCTAATTCTCCGTAAGCAGCAAGCATTGATAAATCTCCGTGAGCCGGAATAATATGCTGTGGTTTTAACATACGTAAGAATTCCCTGTGGTCTTCTCTTCCAGCATGCCCTGAAACATGGGCATTTGAATAAATTCTTGCACCTTTTGACCTTAATTTACTTTCCATAATATGCCTGTTAGCAGCATTTGTTGGATTTGGAATAATCGGTGCAGAAATAATAACATTATCTCCCTCTTTAATATTGAATGGAGTTCTGTTACTGGCTATTCTAGGAAGCAATGCATCTGGTTCCCCTTGGTGTCCAGTAGTTACAAGCAAATATTTTTCTCTGTCTTCATCAGCTCTCATTAAAGCTTTATTAACTGCTTTTGGGCTTCCATAAATACTTGCATTTTTAGGTAATTTTAAAATACCCTGTTTTTGTGCAATGCCACAGAACCTTTCCATGGATCTTCCAAGGAAATAAATTTCCCTGTGGCTTTTTTTAGCAATGTCTGCAATAGCCTGAACCCTTTCAATATGAGAAGCAAAAGTAGTAACAATCATACCTTTTTTCTCATATAACGGTCCG
The DNA here is from genome assembly GCF_000016525.1 of Methanobrevibacter smithii ATCC 35061. Classification (NCBI taxonomy): domain Archaea; kingdom Methanobacteriati; phylum Methanobacteriota; class Methanobacteria; order Methanobacteriales; family Methanobacteriaceae; genus Methanobrevibacter; species Methanobrevibacter smithii. Next base: position 1,465,604 of record NC_009515.1, on the reverse strand, counting down.
TGCATTACATCTTCCAAAATATTTCTTGCAATTCTTTCAGAATAAGTTTTAACTTCCTCTGTATTTTTTGCATTAGTAGTTTCTACAATAAGAGTAAGAACTCCTTTCCTACCTAATTCCCTTAATCTTTTATAATCAGGTGGTGGAGATACTTTTTGATGATTATCAAATTTAAAATCAAGTGCATAAACAATAATTCCTTCAGGAGTATGTAAAACCGGAAAAACTGCTTGCGGAATACTGTGTGTTGATTGAACAAATTCCAAAGTAATATTTTTAGACAGCTTCATTTTACTTCCGGGGTTTAAAGGTCTGATTGGATTATTTACTTTAAATTTACGTTCCCCTTTAATTTGTTTTTCAACAAGTGCAGTTGTATATGGAGTTCCAATTAATGGAGCATCATATCTGTGAGCCAATTTAGCTACTGCACCAATATGGTCCAAGTGACCGTGAGAGAAGATTATTCCTTTTACTTTACCGTCAACATCTTTCATTAAAGTGTCATCCGGAATAATTCCCCTTTCAATTAAATCTAGACTGTGCATCCTATCAATATCAGTATCTTCGTGAATATTGATCCTGTCCAAGTGTATTCCCATATCAAAAATGATAACATCTTCGCCAATCTTGACAGCAGTCATGTTCTTCCCGACTTCTTCATATCCGCCAATTGCGATTACTTCAACACTCATATGTTTTTATCTCCTTGAATATTTCTTTGTGTTAATTCCTCTTTCATTAAGCCATTCTCTTGTTTTTCCACTTATAACCAAGTTTGAATTTTTGAGTTCTTCGATATTATTTGCGCCAACTAAAAACATAGCTATTCTTAGAGAATCATTGAATCTGTCAATGAATGTAGTTAATTGTTCTTCAGAAACAGAGTGTTTTAAAAATGGTAATGCCATACCTACACTATCAGCTCCAAGAGCAATAGCTTTTGCAGCTTCAAGACCTGATCTGATACCTCCTGATGAAACAACCGGAACATCTACCGCATCAGCAACTTCTACTGTACTGATAGCTGTTGGAATTCCCCAGTCCCAAAATGTTTCACCTAAATACCTGTCTTCAGCTCTGTAAGTCTCAACAGCAGCCCAGCTTGTTCCTCCTGCACCTTCAATATCAATATAACTAACGCCGGCATCAACCAATTGTTTTGCCATTTCAGCAGATATTCCGCAGCCGGTTTCTTTAGCCATAACAGGAATATCAACTCTTTTAGTTATCTGATTTATTGAATCAAGATAACCTCTTGCATCCAAATCTCCTTCAGGCTGTATTGATTCCTGAAGAGGATTTAAATGAATAGCTAAAATATCTGCATCTAAAATTTCAACAGCTTTATCAGCCAAATCCAATTGAGGTGCTCCAATATTACCAACAAGCAAACAATCAGGAGCATTTTTTCTAACAACAGTATATGTATCTGCAAGTTCAGGATGTTCAATAGCAGCTCTCTGACTGCCAACACCTAAAGCAATATTTTTACTTTCTGCGGCAATAGCCAATTGTTTGTTAATGGCTTTTGCAGCAGGATGTCCTCCAGTAATAGCAGTTATAAATAAAGGAGAATCTAATTTTTTACCAAAAACAGAAGTTGATAAATCAATTTCGTTTTTATCAATTTCCGGAAGTGCTTTGTGGATTAATTCAACATCTTCGAAACCAGTTTTTTTATTTTTAAATTCAACATCATAATTTTTACAAATTAATAGATGCTCTAATTTTCTATCTGAAATCATGTTTTTATTATCCCCTTGAAATAACAGTTCCCTTTACTTGATCATTATTTAAAGCTTTGAAAATATTATTTTCAATTTCAGCATTTATTATTTTAGATTCTATTCCCAAATCTGCCAAATATAAAAGCTCTTTAATCTTACCGACCATTCCGCCAGTAACATCAATATTGGTAGTTCCTTCTAAGGTATCCAAATCTTCAAGTGAAGAAAATTTATCAAAGAAAACCGCATCATCATGGGTTTTAGGATTTTTATTATAAACTCCGTCAACATCAGTTCCTAAAATAACCTTATCCGGATTAAGATTTTTAGCTAAATATTGAATAATCTGATCACCAGAAATAACACAGATTTCCAAATCATTATCTAAAACAACATCCCCATAAATAACTGGAATAAATCCTTTATTTAAATATCTTTTAAAGCTATCTAAATCGCCTTCAGTTATTCTTTTATTAGTAGCTACCATAAAACTTGAAGCCGGAACAGCTACAACAGGCAAATCTTCTTTTATAAATTCATCACAAATAAGCATGTTTAATCTTTTAACTGCATTTTGTGTTTTAGAAAATCCTATTCTTTTTTGAGGATATTCATCTTTGTCAAAAGGTTCTCCAATTTTATATTCTTTAGCTGGAGGGTGGCCAAATGATCCTGCACCATGAACAATTATTATTTCCTTAGAATCATTATCAAGTGAGGATTTAATTTCCTTTGCAATCCTTGACAAGTTTTTCTCATCAATTTCGCTTTCAGCAGCATCCTTATTTGTTAAGATACTTCCTCCAATTTTTAAAATAATCATATAAATCACTTGTAAACCCTTGAAGAAACACCTTTTCTGGTAAATCTTATTTTTAAAACATTATCTTCTGCAGCAATTCCGCGGGCAACTTCATCTACACTATTTGGACAAAGTGCTATAATACTTCCTCCACCACCAGCTCCTGTGATTTTAGAACCAATAGCACCACATTCCCTAGCAGTATAAACCATACGGGACAATTCTAAAGTATTTACTCCTAAAACATCCAAAAATCCATGATTCAGGTTCATTAACTCCCCTATTTTATCAAAATCACGTTTCAATATAGCTTGTTTGGCATAGTTAGTTAACTGTCCCATTGCACTAATAACAGGATTGATAATTTTCGGATTTCTGTTTTTTAAGAGTCTGACATCCTTAACCATTTTGCCAGTATTGCCATGTTTATTTGTATATCCTACAACAAACGGCGCATTGAAGTTAACCTTGAAATGCTCCACTTTCTTATTTCTGGACAAATAAACAAGCCCACCATAAGTGGAAACCAATGTATCCAACGGACTGGCTATTCCCTGAACTGCCTGTTCAACCATATGTGCATCATGAGCTAAAGATTTCTTGTTGAATCTTATATTGTGAAATCTGTACAGTGCAGCAAGTGTAGCTACTGTAACTGCAGCAGATGAACCAAGCCCAGAGCCAATAGGAATATTTGAAGATAATTTCATCACAATTGGACTGTGATCGTGAACTTTATTAAGAGCTTCTAAAATATATCGAATAATACCTGGCTTTCCTCTTTTTAAATTATATTTTTTATGTTTAGTATCTAACTCAGCTTCAAAATTCAAATCATAAGACTTTAAAATAGATTTATCCGTCTTTGATTCAGTAATTTCAACATATGCCCTTTTATTAACTGCTCCTGCAATCGCAGGTTCATCATAAACAACAGAATGTTCACCAAACAAAATAGTTTTTGCTGGAGCAGAAGCTAAAGCCCTCATATAAACACACCTTATTTAAAAATACCTGAAGCATAACCTACAACGGAACTTAAATCACCAGATATATCTCCACTGGTTTTATAAGCCAGTATTTCAGATGTGTTTTTCCCACACATCTTTGAAAGTATCATTGTAGTCATAACCGGACCATAACCGCACATAGTAATGTTATACTGAATAATTTCTTCTAAAAGTTTAAATTCATCCATATTTTCAATATCTTCCAAAACAAACCCATCAACTTTATTAGCTCTCTCCTGAGTATTGAAATGGGATAAATCACTGCTAGCTATAACACAGTAGGATTTATCTAATTTTTCACCAGCTTTTAAAATAGCTGCCGCCAAATCATTTGCTGCTGAAATTGTTTGTGAACCCAGTACAACAGGAACTATTTTGAAATCATTGGAAAAATACTGTAAAAACGGAAGCTGAACCTCTATACTATGTTCTCTCATATGGGCTGCAAAATCAGCTGATGCAAAATCTGAAAAAGAAATTAAAGTATCTGCAAATTCTTCATCAACCTGAATGTTTCCAAGAGGAGTTATCCATTCTCCTTTGTTGAAAACTGAAACTTCACTGCCCAGACCAGTATGGTTCGGACCAATTATTATAAAAACTTCAGGAAAACCATTTTTAGCTAATTCACAATAGCTATGAGCAGCTATTGTTCCAGAATATTGAAAACCTGCATGCGGAACCATAACATTAACTGGATAATCATTACCCTCAAAAGATTCAATGTCTGGGATTTTACCTGGGCCGAAAGAGTGTAAAAAACAATCTTCAATAGTTTTTACAAGCTCTTCGGAATCATCCGGATAAAACATTCCAGCAACTGCAGGTTTTCTTAACATAAAACTCACTTAAAATTTAAGTTCAAAGTCAGTAGCTTCAATATCTAAGTCACCATCTTCAGGAATGGTACCTCTTTCCCTTAAGATTTGTCTAGCAAGTAACCAGTAAACTAAAGCAATAGCTTTTCTACCTTTGTTGTTTACAGGAATAGCAATATCAACAAAACTGAGTAAGTTTTCAGTATCACATAATGCAATTACAGGAATTCCGTTTTGTTTAGATTCAAGAACTGCTTGTGCATCGGACCTTGGGTCAGTTACTACAATAATTTTTGGTTCAATGAATTTTGCATAAGTTGGATTAGTTAAGGTTCCAGGAATGAATCTGCCAGGAATGGTTTTTGCACCGGTAACTTCACCGAATTTTTTAACAGGAGCTTGACCGTATTGTCTGGTAGCTACTACTAAAATATCTTCTGGGTCGTATCTTGCTAAGAGTTTAGCAATTTGTCTAATTCTTTCATCAGTTTTTTGAATATCTAATACATATAAACCATCAGATCTTACTCTGAATATGTATTTTTCCATATCGCTGGTTTTTTGTTGGGTTCCGATATGTAAACCTGCTGCTAAGTAGTTATCTAATTCAATTAAAAGTTCGGACATAATTAATCACCTTAATTTAATAATATATTTTAATAATTTTTTTTAAATAAATTTAATCATCATCTTCAACATTGACACATTCTTCAGGACAGACATCCATACAAACTTCACAGAAACTGCAGTCTTCAGGATCTACAATTTCAACTTTGTCCCCTTCAAGAACTAAAACTTCCATTGGGCAAACGTCAACACATTCTGCACAATCAATACCTTTACACTTATCATAATTAATAGTTACAATAGGCATATCCAAATCTCCAATAAGCTTGTCTAAAATTCACCCATTTTTGGATTAGGAAGTTCTTCTTCAATACGGATGAGCTCGTTTAATTTAGCTATTCTTTCTCCACCGATAGCTCCGGTTTTAATCATAGGAGAACCGAAACCAACAGCCAAATGAGCAATAGTTGCATCAGTAGTTTCACCAGACCTGTGGGAAACAACAGGTACAATATCATTTTCTTTAGCTAATTTTACAGTAGCATAAGTTTCAGATAAAGAACCTATTTGATTTGGTTTAATAATGATTGCATTAGCCGCATTCATTTCAATACCTTTAGCTAAAATTTCTTTGTTAGTTACGAATAAATCGTCACCACAAATAAGACATTTGTCTCCAACTTTAGAAGTTAATTGAGCAAATCCGTCAAAATCAGACTCGTCAAATGGGTCTTCTACATAAAACATGTTGTAAGTTTCAATAATGTCTTTTACAAAGTCAATTTGATCTCCAGTATCTCTTTTGATACCATCTTGAGCATAAATATATTTCTGTTCATCTGCATTCCATAATTCAGAAGCAGCCATATCTAAGGAAGGTCTGATTTCAATACCAAGTTCATCACCAACTTCTTCACATGCCTGAGCTTGAATTTCCAAAGCAGCATCATTAGTAATGTTAGGTACCCATCCACCTTCGTCTCCTTTTCCACCAGTGAAATTGGAGTCTTTGGTTTGGATTAATTCTTTTAATCTTTTGTGAACACTTGAATTTGCAAATACTGCTTCAACCATATTTTTTGCACCGACAGGAACTACTAAAAATTCCTGAATATCTGGTGCATTAACTCCTGCATGTGCTCCACCATTCATCATATTTCCGAGAGGGAAAGGTAATTCATTTACTAAGTTTCCTCCTAAAAATTTGTATAACGGCATGTTATATGATGCAGCAGCTGCTTTAGCTACAGCCATGGAAACAGCTACAGTAGTGTTACCACCAATAGCTGAAAGATTGTCAGTTCCATCGACTTCTCTTAAAACTTCATCAATAGTAGCTATATCTTCAGCATCCATTCCAATAAGTTCAGAAGCGATAATGTCTTCAATTTCACTTACAATTACGTCCACTCCACCTTCAGGGAATGATACTACTTCTCTTGAACCAGTACTTGCCCCACTTGGTGCAGCAGCTCTACCAAACCCGTTCCAAGTAATTACATCTACTTCAACAGTTGGGTTTCCTCTGCTGTCCAAAATCTTACGAACCTGGACATCTTCTATTATACTATCCAAAAAAAACACCTCAGTGTCAATTAATTTATTACCATATAACCTATACTCATAAAAAATTAGTAAATTTCTTTATAGAGTTATGTTGGTATTTTTTATTTTTTTTAAATAATTTAATAATGAAATAAATAGAATAAACTATTTATTCATCATATCTTATTACATCTAATGGTAAAACTCCAGCTTTGAGTTCTTCATAAGCTATATCAATAGGATCCAATGAGTCACCAATCTCCACTAATGGTTTAGCACCCATTGAAATCTGAATTGCTCTAGCTCCAAGAAGTCTAGCTCTTTCAAACCTTGTTAAATTTTCTGTAGTCATGAATATTACTTCCATTTTTTAGGTATTACCGTTTACCAAGATTAATTTTATAAGTAAAAATATATCCCTACAACTTGTAAAAACCTATTCCCATGTTTCAACATGAGAAATTAACATTCTTCTACAACAATATCTGTTTAAGCCTAAGTCATCTAAGATATCTTTTGATTTTTCACCGGCAGCTAATCTTTTATTATATTCATCAAAGTAAGCTGATACTGGTTTTCCACAACTTAAGCATCTTATAGGAATCATTTATATCATCTTTTTAATTTTTTAAATAAAAATTATAAAATTACAGAAAAATTATCTGTAACTTTTTTGTTTACGTGCTCTTGCTCCAGGACCACCATATTTTTTAGGTTCTGAACGTCTTGGGTCACCTACTAACATAGTTCTGTCGTAGTGTATGAATTTATCTTTTAAATTCATATCTTGAGACCATTGTACAAGTCCTTTAGCAATTACCATACGTGCAGCTTCAGCTTGACCCATTACTCCTCCACCAACAACATGGATGTTAATATCCACTTCATTAGCTAAATCTCCAGCTAAGGTTAATGGTTCTTGTAATTTTAAGTTAGCGAGTTCTGGGGAGTAAAGTTCTAAAGGAACTCTGTTTATTCTTACTTTACCAGTACCTTCTTGAACAGTACCTCTTGCGATAGCTGTTTTACGTTTTCCACTTGTATGAATAACTTTAACCATAATCACACACCCACTTATCTAAAAGGTAGCTCCTAAAAGTTTAGAAACTTCACCTAATTCAATACCTTTTTTAAGGTTGTTGTACTCTGCTTCAGGAACTGCAACAAGATCAGCATCAGCATATTCTTCAGGTACACCAACATATGCTTTTAAACCTTTGAAAGCAACTCTACCTTTAGATTTTTTATAAGGTAACATTCCTCTTACAGTTCTTCTGAATATATCGTCTGGTCTTCTAGGATATTTAGGACCTAAATCACGAGGGTTAGAGATACTTGCTCTGTCTACTCTTTGTTTGTATTTTGCATAAGCCCAATCCTTATTACCAGTAATCATAATCTTTTCAGCATTAAGAATTACTACTTCTTCGCCTTCTAAGAGATTTTTACTAGTTACACTAGCTAATCTTCCTAAAACGCATCCTTCTCCGTCAATAATCATAATAACAACACATCCATCTTATTCCATGATTCTAATGTTGCTTCCTTTTGGATTAGATTCCATTATATCATCAATTGAGACACATTCTCCACCAGCACTTTCAATTTTTTCTTGTGCTTTTTGTGAGAATTTAAATGCTGCAACATTTACTTTTTCTGTTAAATCACCGTTAGATAATACTTTTCCAGGTACTAAAACAGTTTCATCAGCATTTGCATACCTTGCAATATCTGATAAATTAACTTCTGCAGTTCTTCTGTTAGACCTTCCAAGTCTATTAGCAACATCTTTCCAAATAGCTGCATTTTCTGTTTTTGATTTTTTATTAAGTTTATTAATAAGTTCAATAAGGTTAGGATTTGTTTTGATAATTTTCTTAACCATTATTTACTTCCTCCTTCACTAAATCTGATAAACTTATCTGCTTTTTCACCTAATTCATCGCAAGCTTGCAATAAAACTTCTTTAGGAGGCATTGATCCATCAGTTTCTATTCTAAATATAAAATCATTTTCATGATATCCTACATTGATGTAGCTTTCATCTTTTCCTTCAGATTGTGCATTTCTAATTGAAGCTCTTACACAGCTTTTACACATAGCACAGTCTTCAATGTCTAAAATCTTAATCTCTTTGGATCTTTTATCAGATTTTAAAACACCTCTTGGGCATGCATCAGCACATTCATAATCAATTCCCACATCCTCATTAAAAGTGATTTCAGGATATTGTTTATAAACACATACAGTAGTTGGCATCCATTTAGCATGTTCTTTTCCATATCCAACTTTTGCAACTGCTTCAATATTGAGTTTTTCGCCTTCTTTAAGTTTTACTAAAGGAATGGTATCATATACTGGTTTAATTTTTGAGTCTGAAGATATTAAATCCTTAGAATAAACAACTTTAGGTCCTTCTTCTTTTAAAGAAAACATGACACTATTGTTTTCCTCGTAATCATCATCACCAGGTAAAGGTAAACCTTCAATTGCATCCATGTTAGAAACTAAAGGAGTTAAACCAAGCCTATGAGCAAGTACCTCATTAAACATAGCTGAATCATTTCTCATGATATTTACATCTTCAATAGCTATTTTAGGTACATTTACCATTGCACACCTTCTAATAGCATTAATAAAAGGTACTTCTGCATCACGGACAATGAAAACAATTTCATCATCTGTTTGACTTTTAACTTCTATCTCCATATTAAACCCTTCTTAGACTCTTCTTCCTCTTTTACCACCAGGTCTTCCAGTACCGTCGTGAGGAATAGGAGTGATATCTTCTATTTTACCAATTTTAATTCCAGCTCTTGCTAAAGCACGAATAGTAGCTTGTGCACCAGGTCCTGGACTTCTGTGTCCGTTTCCACCAGGAGCTCTTACTCTAATATGTAAGCCAACAAATCCTTTTTCTTTAGCATCATCAGCTATTCTAGTTGCTGCAGCCATAGCTGCGAAAGGTGAAGCTTGTTGTCTATCTGCACGAACAACTTTACCACCTGACCATTGGGAAATGGTTTCAGCACCAGTAATATCTGTTACAGTAATAATAGTGTTATTGTATGATGAGTAAATATTAGCTATACCCCATTTTTCATCTTTTGCCATAATTACACCCTTTATTCCTCAGTAGCTTTTTCATTTTTGTTTTTATTGTACTCTTCAATCTGTTTAGCTACAGGTGATGATGGATAAAATCCAATTTCATCTTCTTGGCCTTTTAATACAACATAACTTGGTGAATTGATTTTTTTACCGTTTAAAGTTATGTGACCATGTACAACAAACATTCTAGCTTCTTTAGGAGTACGAGCTAAACCTTTTTTGTAAACAATAGTTTGTAATCTTCTTCTTAAGATATCTTCAACAGTTAAGTTTAAGACTTCTTCAAGTGCTGCACCTTCAGGCAAAACACCGGTTCTAGCTAAGTGTCCTAATAATTCTAATTTTTCATCTTGCATTTGGTCCATATCGAACCCGAGTAGGTATCTTGCTTCCCTACTGTATCTTCTAACTAAAGTATCAGCTTTCCAAATTTCTTTTTTGTTTTTTAAGCCGTATTTAGTCATCAATTTATTTTCATTTTTGATTCTTTCTGCATTCCAAGGATGTGGCGGTGTATTATACTTTTTCCTTGATTTTCTAGGTTGTCCCATTAAAACATCTCCTTTATAAAAATAATTAAATTAATACTATCATTGTAAAAAAATTATTGAGTAATATTAATTATAAAAAAAGTTCTCATGCTTATGAACGTTTTACACCAACTGAAGAACTGTTCCTGAAAGTAGATTTAGTTCTTTGACCTCTAACAGGTAAACCTGCTTCGTGTCTTCTACCTTTGTAACTTCTGGTTTTCTTCATTCTGTTTAAATCATCTCTTAAAGTCATGTCAAGATCTGATTCAATTAAATGAATATTTTCACCAGTTTCATAGTCTTCCCTACGGTTTAACATCCAATTAGGAATATTAAATTTCTGTGGGTTTTCTAAAATTTCTTCAATTTTTAAAACATCTTCATCAGCGATATAACCGATTTGAGCTTCAGAATCTAAATCTAAAGTACGGCACATAGTTGTGGATAAAGATATTCCAACACCTTTGATTTCGGTTAAAGCTTGTTCAATGGTTTTATTACCATCTACATCCTTTCTAGAAATACGCACCAAGTGCTTAAAGTCGTCTTCCATTAAATAACCTCCATTTATAGAGCGAATCTACGAGACGCAAAAGTAATAGATTCAAATGTTTTGATTTCAAAACACAGTTCTTTCAACAATTTAAAACTTAGTATTTACAACTAAGAGTGCAAAATATCAGTTTAACAAATAATTTAATAATCGTGAAAAAAATAATTAAAAAATCGTATGTTAAAAACTAATAAACGCCGAGACTGGGATTTGAACCCAGGAGGGAAAAGCTCCCACGAGATTTCCAGTCTCGCGCCTTACCAGGCTAGACTATCTCGGCATTATTGCTTAAAATAGCTCCAAGTATAATAAAAAATACTTAGCCTATCATGTTAAACACTAATTAACATGATAACAATATATTTAATTTTCTACCTATATAAAGGTATTGATTTTTTTAAGTTAAAATAAGATTAATAATAGCATATCTAACTTCTAAAATTTAAAAGTTGTTAGAAAATGGAATCAAAATGAAATTTTTATAAAAATTTCATTATAAACTATTTAATTAAAAATACTTTTAATTTTATCAACAATAGAATTTAAAAAATTAGGATTATCTTTTTTAACTTTAACATCCTTCATTTCATCAATAGCTCTTTGCTGGAAAAATTCCTGTGAATTGATATGACGTGCCTGCTGTATGCATTCATAATCCCCGTCGGAATTTATTCTACGGCCTTTGATGTCATCTTTTAACATAATATCCAAATCTTCAAGAATTCTTGCTTTTATAGCTTTGTCTTCAATAGGACATGCAATTTCAACTCTTTTTGCAGTGTTTCTTGTCATCATATCTGCACTTGAAATATATAAAATCCTGTCTTCACCAACACCAAAAGCATAGACTCTGGAGTGTTCCAAATACCTGCCAACGATTCCACGAATTTCAATATTGTCTGTTTTATCTTTAAGCCCCGGAATAATACAGCAAATTCCACGAATAATCATTTTTACTGTAACACCTGCTTTTGAAGCTTTAGCTATTTTATCAATGATTCTCCTGTCTGTAAATGAATTCATTTTCATCAAAATTTCAGCAGGCTGATTATTTTTAGCTTTAGCTATTTCCTTATCAATCAAATTCATGATTCCTGACCTTAAAGAAGTAGGAGCTACAAGAAACTTATTATAATGACCCTGTAAATTAGCCAATGCTAAATTTTTAAAGAATTCAGTAGCATCATCTCCAATTTCCTGATTGGATGTTAAATAACAATAATCAACATATAACCTTGCTGTTTTTTCATTATAATTACCAGTACCAATTTGTGTGTACTGCTTTATAGTTCCATTATGTTTTTTAGTTACAGTACATATTTTAGAGTGCACTTTATAATCTACAAAACCATACAATATTTGACATCCTGCCTCTTCAAGCAATTCTGCATAATGAATATTGTTTTTCTCATCAAATCTTGCACGAAGCTCAATTAAAACTGTTACTTCTTTATCATTATCTAAAGCTTCAATCAAATATTTAATAACTCGTGATGTTCTTGCAACACGATATAAAGTTATTTTAATTGATAAAACTTCAGGATCATTCGCTGCCTCCTTTAAAAAATCAAGGAAATGGTCCATTGTTTGATATGGATAAAATAACAAAATATCTTTCTTGTCCAATTGCTTAAACAATGATTTGTTTGGGTCAATTTGACTTGTCCTTTGAGGAGTAAACTCTAAAAAAGTTAAATCATCAGTTACATCACCAGGAAGTTCTTTTATAAAATCATGAATAAAATCAAGATTTATTGGAGATTGTGTAAGGAAAACCTGGTTTTTATGTAATCCCAATTCTTTTCTAAGATATTTGGTGTATGTGGAATCATTGCTTTTGTAAAACTCCAATCTTATCGGTGACAACCTTTTTCTTTTTTTAAGAATGTTTTTCATGAAATGTCTGTAATCCTCATCCTCATCAATAGGAGTATCTTGAAGGTTTATATCTGCATTTCTTGTTACTGCAGCTACAGTCCGGTATTTAACCCTATAATTTGTAAAAATACCTTCAGCAAATGCATAAATCAAATCTTCCATTAAAATAAATTCATTTGTATCCGGAAATTTAACATAATCAGGCAGAGAATATGGAATTGGAATTAATCCAATGTATTCTTTTGAATTTTTTTTCTTGCTGGCCCCCCTTTCCAAAATGCAATAAATATATAACTTTTTATTTGCCATATGAGGGAAAGGATGATAAGAATCAATTATTTGAGGAGATAATAATGGAGCTACATTTTCATAGAAATACTGGGTTGCATACTGTCTGAACTTACTATTTAACTCATTGAAATTATGTTTAACAATACCATATTTTCTTAAATCTTTAGCTATTTCATCAAAAATCAAATCTCTTTCTTCATATAACGGTTTAGTAGCTTTAAATATGGCATCTAATTGCTCCTGAGGGCTCCAGCCAGTCTTATTATCCCAGTCATCTTCATCAATAAGAGTTAAATCAAAAAGACTTCCACATCTGACCATATAAAACTCATCTAAATTGCTTGTGAAAATAGATATGAAATTTAGTCTTTCCAGCAGCGGAACAGTATTGTCTTTTGCCTCTTTTAAAACCCTGTCATCAAATTTAAGCCAGGACAGCTCCCTGTTTTGAGTGTATGAATAATCCCTTTTTTTCATTATAATCCCTCAGCATCCAAAAGTGAATATAAAACTCCTTCCCTTATGGAATTTTTACAAACACATATTTTCTCCACATGAAAATACTTTGCAATTGTTTTAATAATTATAATTCCTGGCACAAGTGTATGAATTCTTTCAGCCTTAACTTTCAATATTTTATTAAAGTCTTCTTTATTGTTATATTTGAGTTCATCCAACACTTCATCCAACAAATAAACTGGAAATGCATCTTTTTTTTCATTAATGAAATTGAGATGAACCAATAATTTTTTAAGATTTCTTACAGTTCCACCTACACCAAACAAATATTTTTTATGAGTTTTAACCAAACCCAAATCTTCAATTTCTTTAATTACTCTTTTTTCAATATTTTCGGATTCCTTTTTATTTGGAAACATGATTCCAACATAATCTTCATAGCATGATAGAGATCCCACAGGCAAACTTCCTTTATCAACAGGAGTTTTATTTTCAAAAACAATTATTTCAGAGCTGCCTCCACCAACATCAATAAGAATCCCCTCGTCACTGCTCAGTCCTGTGCTTTTAACTGAATTGAAACTTAGCTGTGCTTCGGTTTCATCATCAAGAATATGAATATCCACACCAATCTTTTCTTTTATAAAAGCAATTATCTCATAAGTATTTGAAATATTTCTCAAACTGGCTGTTGCAAAGAAATATCTTCTGGCAACATTCAATAAATTCATAATTTTATTAAATTTATTTAATATTGATGATAAAATATTTATTCCTTCATCGTTTAATTTACCGTCATCACGATAAGCAATAAGCCCTGCTGTTTTCTTTTTAGAAAAAACAGATTTGATTTTATTATTTTTATATTCATATATTTTTAATCTGATGGTATTTGAACCAATATCTACAATTCCATATAACATTTTTATCATTCTAATTTATTTATTTGAAACTAATACCTTCTCACAATTTTAGTTTCACTATCTATTACTTAATATTTATATAAAAACTACTATAAATACTCAAAATTATCAATTTTTAAATATCTCCCAACCACTCCAAATATTTTTTAAAAAATAATACAATCCATTAACAACATATTAATAAAACTTCAATCAATATATAAATTAATAATAAAAAGGAGTAAAAAATATGGATACAACCATGATTATTTTAGCAGTAATTATAATAATCATACTTGCTATTGTATTATATCTCATTAGCGGATATAATGGCCTTGTTAATGCAAGAAACAGAGTTAAAAACAGTTATTCTCAAATTGATGTTCAGCTCAAAAGGAGAAATGACTTAATACCAAATCTTGTTGAAACTGTTAAAGGTTATGCAGGTCATGAAAAAGATGTATTTGAAAATGTAACCAAAGCAAGAAGCGGTTTGATGAATGCAGGCAGCGTTAAAGAAGTTAGTGAAGCCAACAATGCTTTAACTGGTGCATTAACATCACTGTTTGCTATTGCTGAAAATTACCCTGAACTGAAAGCAGACCAAAATTTCAAAGAATTACAATCCGAATTAACAGAAACCGAAGATAAAATTTCTTACTCAAGACAATTCTATAATGATGCTGTTTTAATGTACAATAATAAATGCGAACAATTCCCAAGCAATATTATTGCAGGAATGTTTAATTTTAAAGAAGCTGACTTTTTTGAAATAGCCAGTGGTGAAAGGGAAGCACCTAAAGTGCAATTTTAAGGGAGATTAAATATATGGTTAATAAAAAGATAGTAACCATCTTCCTTCTACTTTTTTTAATAACATCAACAATCTCTTGTGTTTATGCAGATGACGATGACAGAAGCTATTCCATTACACAGGCACTTGTAGACATCATAGTTGATACAAACGGAATGCTCCATATAAATGAAACCTTTGACTATTCATTTGACGGAACATTTAATGGAGTTTACAGAGACATACCCCTGAAAGAGGGAGAAAGTATTTCAAATATTCATGTATCAGCAGAAGGTGCATATACAAAAGTAGAGCAACATCAGGAAGATGGAACTCAGCATATAAAAATTTATTTATATTCAGATGCTGCCAAAACCCAACCAATAAGTGATACAAATGTTAAAGTCCATATCAGCTACGATATGAAAAATGTAGTGACTGTTTATCAGGACACTGCATCTCTACAGTATCAGCTTTGGGGAGACCAGTGGGCAGTAGGAGTTGATGAATTAATAACAACAATACATTTACCTAATGATAATGGTAATGAATACTGGTTAAATCCTACAAAATATACCAAAACCAGCTCATTAGACGGAAATACAATAACTTCAACCAGCAATTACATAGATTCTGGAAACTTTTACGAGATTGAAGTTTTAATGCCTGAAAGTGACTTTGCAAACTCACCAAATGCAATCCATATTGATAAAGCAGCTAAAAAAGAAATAGAACAACGTTACAATGATTATCAGGCAAATGAAAAAATGTGGGACAATATCGGATCACTTATAGGAATACTGTTTATTATAAGTCCAGTAATTCCATTTTTTATTTACCGCAAATATGGTGTAGAACCTAAAGTTAATTATGAAGGAATTTATGAAAGGGATCTTCCAAGTAACGACCCCCCAGCTGTAGTTAATGCATTAATCCAAAAAAGATACAATATTGGAACTCCTGATTTAAAAGGATTTGAAGCTACAATAATGGATTTGATTAATCGTAAAATATTTAAAATTAAATCAAATGAAGAAAAACATTTAATTATAGAATTAGATGAAACAAACTACGACAGTTTAACATTAGATGAAAAAGATGTTTTCGATATCTTCAAAACAATAGCTAAAGACAATCTCTTGGATTTAAGTAATGTTAAAGATTATTTATCCGATGAACATAATGCGGAATGGTTCAACAACAGAATCAAATCATGGAAAAATGATGTTGCCTACGAACATTTATCAAAATCCAGATTGAAACAATTCTTTAATAACGAAGGAAATAAAATAGCTACTTACTATTCAATAGCTTGTATAATTATTGGAGTTCTGTTTGGTTCATTATTCTATCTGGAAAATGGTTTAAATACAACTGGAGGAACAATTGGACTTATAGGATCAGTATTTTTATTTATTTCAGGATTTGTGATTTACATGTTGCCCGAAGATATCTTCGGACAATGGACAAAAGAAGGCAGACTATATATGCTAAAGTGGAAAAACTTTAAGAAGTTTTTAAGTGACAACAGTTTAATGAAAGAACACCCTCCTGAATCAATAGTTATATGGAATCAATATCTCGTATATGCAACAGCTCTTGGAGTAGCTGATAAGGTTTACGAATCCATGAAACTGCATGTTGGTGAAGGAAACATTGATGACGATTATCTTGATTCATACTACTATTATGGAACAGGATATTACATGATGCATAATGCAATAGATACCGGAATACAAACAGCAAATGCAAATTCAGACAGCTCCGGCTTTGGTGGCGTTGGTGGAGGTTCCGGCGGAGGAGGTGGAGGAGCATTCTAGATTCCCATCTCTTTTTTAAATGGTTCAGTGTGTCTACATTTAGGAAAACCACTGCATCCTACAAATAAACTATTATCCTCACCATTAACCCTTTTTACAAGAGGTTTACCACACTTCGGACAGGTTTTACCAATATACTCCAATTTTTTACCTTTTCCCCTACATCCTGTTTTTCTAAAATTCGTACAACCTAAAAATGGATGCCCGTCACTATGTCGGTAACGTTTTATAAGTATCCCATCGCAGCTTGGACAATATTCTATATCATCCAAATCCTCAAGTTCACTTCCATAATAACCTCCTTCCCAATTACAGCGATTAAATGGAGGCGCCATATTATGAGAACATTTAAGAACCCTATTAAGTTTACCCTTATTCCAAAAAGATTCCAGCAAAACCACACCTGTTTTACAAACAGGACATTTTAATTTAGTTGGAATTACATAACGTTCTCCATTTTTTTCAATATTTTTAAGAGTTTCCAGCCTATTATGTTCCAGGTTAAGCAATTCAACATTTGCATCAGTTTTCAGCTCCTGAACGAACACCGAACTTTTAAAATAAGGTGCTAATAAATAAACATTATTTTTTGTTCTAGTTAAAGCAACATAAAACAATCTTCTTTCCTCAGCATAACTAAAAGAATCTCCATTCCTTTTAACAAAATTTAAAACAGGATCATCAACCATTTTATTTGGAAAACCCGCCTTCCAATTTTTCAAATTTATTAAAATTACATTATCACATTCTAAACCTTTAGACTGATGAACAGTACGATATTCAATGTTAACATCCGGACTCTCCCTATAAACAATTTTTACAAATTTATTTCTTCTTAATTTATCTTCATCTCCTAAAATCTCAAATTTTCTTTTTCCATATTCATTTTCTACATTGAAATTCTTTAGTAAATTAAATATGTCCTTATTATTTCTACCTAAAATCAGAATCTTTTTGTTTTTAAATGTTGATTGGTTTATGATATTTTTTATTATTAATTCAAATTTTAATATTTCATCAAAATCATTATCAAAATTAACCAGTTTAATTGGATATTTCAATGATTTAGAAGATTTTAATTCCTTTCTGGTTTGATCGGGATTTTTCATTACAAAATTACTTGAAGCATCAATTAACTGTTGAGAATTCCTGTATGTTTTTTCAATATATCTGGTTTCACAAACATCAAAGAAATTATCAAATTTGGTAAAAATATTTACATCACATCCACTGAAACTGTAAATAGACTGCCAGTCATCACCTACAACCATTATCTTGGCACCAATACTATCACAGATATTTCTTAACAAGTTATATCTGGTAAATGAAGTGTCCTGATATTCATCAACAATTATATATTTGTAAGGCAAATCTAATCCATTTTTCACAATACAATCACTGGCTTTATTAATCATATCATTAAAATCAATTTTTTTAATTTTTAATAAATATGCTTCATAGTCATTGTAAATCTCTTCAACAATTTTTAAAAATGCTATTGTCCTATCTTTTGAAAAACTATCTTTTAATCCACCAACATAATCATAAAATTCTTTAAATTTAGTTTCATCATAATTATTTCCTTTAAATAACTCAATAAATGTTTTTAACAATACAATGAAATCTTCCCATTCTTTTATAGTTTTATTTTCCAACAATATTCTATAAACTTCCCTATATTCAATTTCATTAAATTCAACACCCTGAGCTTGTAATTTTTCTGCCAAACGTGTTAATAATCTGTTTTCTGATTGATAATATGAAAAAGTTTCAATTAAAGTAGTTCCATATTTTTTATGTACTTTCCTTTTCCATTCCATTTCTTTAACATATTCCTCAGATGATTTTCCACCAATTAAATGATTTTCACAGTTACGGTTTAATCCAAAATGTTCTATATAGATATTATAATCATCTAAGTAAAAATCAGGAAGATAATCTTTAATTTCATATTCTTCAAAGATATCTGTTAAATTAAGCAAGTCCTTAGTAATGTCATTTTTTAATTCATCAGGAATCTCTTCATTAAAAGAAAATAAAAATTCTTTAAATTTATGAGTCTGTAAAATTTTATAGGCTTATTTGATTTTAATGTGTTTTTCAGTCCAATTTTGCATTTGATAGTCTAAAAATGTCAGGATTCCATTTTTGGTTTTGTATATTTTCTTTATTTTTTCAGGATTGGTTTGTCTGTAGTAATTTTCGACTTTATTTGATGTTTTTTCTATATTTTCATCATCAAGATATTCTACGTATCTGTGGAAGTGATTTATGATATGTTTTCTTATGAAATCTTTTAAAACAACTGGTATGGCCGTATATTTTTGTAAATATTGTTTAAATTGTTCTATTGCTTCTTTTTTTGAGTTTTGTCTGAAACAGTTTTTTAATTCTTGTGCATTTTCGTAAATATGGTCTCTTTGTTTTCCATTAATCTTGTTTCTTCTACAATATACTTTTAATTTATGGTTTATTGTTTGAAACAGATGAAATATGCACAATTGATGTTTTACTTCTATTTCATCTGCTACATTACGATACATTGGGAATAAATCGGTTGTTAGGCAAATGAATGGTTTATTTTCTGTTGATTCTAAGATAAATTTTTTCGTGTTTTTTGGTATTCTGCGACGTACTATTCGTTCTGTGACTGGAATATTGAGTATTGCATCAAATAAAGTTAATCTGTAGTGTCTAGTTCCATTAAGTCTTAAAAATTGCTCATCATATAAATAATAGCCAGAATATTCAAATTTTTCATTGCTGATGCTTTCTTCGTGATTTTTGTCAGACCAGTTCTTGATTGTTTGATGAGATATTCTGATTCCAAGGAATATTTCAAAGTATTTACTTATTTTACGAAGTGATTGGTACCCTATTTTCATTATTCCTGGAATTTTATCCATTATTTCTTGTAAAAATTGTTTATTTTCACCAATTAATGGATTATTGTATATTCCGAATTTTTTTCCACATTTTTTGCATTGATATTGCTGTTCTTTGAATTCTGTTGTTTTTCCATTAGTATTTTGTTTGTTTTTCTTTATTGTGCCTTTTTTGATTATTTTGTGGCTTCCACAAACTGGACAAATGGGATTATCATATTTAAAAGTATTATTTTCATCTAAAAATAGTTTATGATTAGTATTTTCAAAATTAGGTGTTTTATTCAATCTTTTTGAAATAATTTTTTCTTGATCAATTTTTTCATCAAAAAAATCATAAAGTTTAAGTTGTATGAAGTCTATATTACTATTGAGGGCAGATTTGTTTTGTTTGGTCATAAAATATTATTTGTCCTCACTTATTAAAGTATTTTACTATTTTTAAATCATTTATATTAAAATTAAAGAAAAATTAGAATGAAATTTCATCAAAATGAAAGTTCAACTGTAAAAAATTAAAAAACAAATAAGCCTATAAAATTTTACAGACTCATTTATTTAAACTTGAACATATTCCCATTAATTTTTAAAAAAGCTATTGAATTAACCATTGAAAAATAAAAATCATTGTGATTATATATTAAAAAATATAAATAATCCTTATAAGTACATTTATTCAAAACATTTATATAATATGAGAAGGAAATGTATTGCCAAGGGAGGAAGGTATTTTCCGACTAACCTTTTGAAACTAATATCCATAAGATTTATATGGAGTATGATTTAATGACTGAAAAAGTTAACGAAGAATTAATGGAAAGCGTAATTAAACAAATGAAAGAGGATAATATTAAATTTATCCGTTTACAATTTGTTGATATAAATGGAACTGCTAAAAACATTGTAATTCCATTTAAAGAAGATGACATGGCAGACTTATTTGTTGAAGGTATGTTATTTGACGGATCTTCAATTGCAGGATTCGTAGGAATCAATGAAAGTGACCTTGTTCTCAAACCTGATATCCACACTTACTCAAGAGTATCCTGGAGGCCTGAAGAATCTGCAGTATGTAGATTTATTTGTGATGTCTGGACTCCTGACGGAAAACCATTTGTTGGAGACCCAAGAGGTATCCTGAAAAAATCTTTAGCTAAAATTGGAAAAATGGGATTACAATATAACATAGGTCCTGAACCAGAATTCTTTATTGTAGATATTGACGATGAAGGATACCCAATGCCTTACGATGAAGCAGGATACTTTGATGTTGAACCTTTAGATAAAGGACCTGATTTCAGAAGAGAACTAACCTTAAACTTAGAAGAATTAGATTTCGAAGTAGAAGCTTCTCACCACGAAGTAGGACCTGGTCAAAACGAAATTGCATTTAAATTTAAAGATGCATTAAAAACTGCAGATGCTGTAATTACCTTTAAACAAGCTATTAAAGCTATTGTAGACAACATGGCTACTTTTGACCAAATGGATTACAGAGTAACCTTTATGCCAAAACCGTTCTTTGGTGTAAACGGTAGTGGTATGCACTGTCACCAGTCAGTATTCAAAGGAGACAGAAACCTGTTCTCTGACCCAAACAGCGAAACCGGATTATCTAAAGACGCACTTCACTTCATGGGAGGATTGCTTGCTCACGCTCCAGCATTAACCGCAATTACCAACCCTATTGTAAACTCATACAAACGTTTAGTGCCAGGTTATGAAGCTCCAGTATACAGAGCATACGGTCTTAAAAACAGATCTGCATTAATCAGGGTACCTGCAGCTCGTGGTAAAGCAACCCGTATTGAATACAGAGCACCAGACCCAGCATGTAACCCATACTTAGCATTTGCAGTAATGTTAGAAGCAGGTATTGACGGTATTCAAAATAAAATTGATCCTGGAGAACCTACCGAAATTAACATCTACTCATTAACCGAAGAAGAAAGAGAAGCTATGGGAATTCAAGTTTTACCATCCAGTTTATGGGAAGCTTACCATGCACTTGAAGAAGACCCATTGATATTATCCACTTTAGGAGACCACACCAGTGAAAAATTCCTAGAGCTCAAATACAAAGAATGGGACGAATACCGTGTACAAGTATTCGGATACGAACAAAACAAATATTTAGATATTTAAATCTAAATATACTTTTTTTATTTTTTAAATATAATGATTCTTAAGTAAAATTAGGCATGATTATATTTAAGAAAAAAGGGAGCATCATATGACTGAATCAGAACACAAAATAATTGAAATTTTAAGAATATTAAATGAGCAAAATAAACCTACTGGTTCTAAATTAATAGCAGAAGAGTTGAAAAACAAAGGATTTAACTTAGGAGAACGTGCTGTTAGATATCATATGCAAATTCTTGATGAAAAAGGATATACTGAAAGAATGGGATATTCCGGCAGACAAATTACAGAACTGGGCAGGAAAAAGCTTGATAAAGGTATAATCTATGATCAGGTTGATTTCATTTATTCAAAATTTGAAGAAATGATTTATTTGACTAGTTTCAACTACATGAACCGGGCGGGAAATGTTGTAGTAAATACTTCAACTATTTACGATGAAGAAGCATTTAATATAATCAAAGATGTTTTCAAAAGTGGTCTTTGTGTTAGTCCTTACATCAATTTAAAAGAAGGTAACAGCAAAGAAGAAATACAGATAAAAACAATATGCGGAACCACAATTGACGGAATTCTGTTAAACGAAGGAATACCTACAATCCCACTATACGGAGGATTAGTTAAAATCAGAGATTATGTTCCGACAAAATTTACAGAACTGATTTCCTACAAAAAAACATCTGTAACACCTCTTGATGCATTTGTAGCTCCGGGAATGACTTCTGTATTAGATGTGATAAATACCGGGACCGGAACAATACCTGCTAATTTACGCCTCATTCCAAGTGTAGGGCGGGAACGTGCCCTAAACATCATAAACAAATTGGAAAAAATTGGAATTGGGGGAGTAATGGCAGTTTCTGAAGAAGGCAAAAATATGTTGGGAGTTCCCGTACCTGAAGGAATGGTTGGAATAGCCGTCAGCGGAGGAGTGACCCCATTTTGTGCAGCTCAAGAACTCGGATATGACATTGACATAAAAATAGCTGAAGAAATTGAAGGCTTTGAAACATTATCCCCAATAGCTGATGTTAAAAAAATACTTAAACCTGCTGATGATAAAATTCATGCAAAAACTCCATTTTTACTTTCAAAATCATGGAATTTAATTCAAAAAGTTAATTTCGATGTGGAAACTAGAAAAGGAGACATTATAGTAAATGTTTCATACATTAACAAAGACAGCTTAGATAAAGCAATATATATTATGAAAGAAACCTATGAATCAAATCCGAAATACATCAACCCTTACTATCAGCTTGTAGAACATCCGACCGATTATACCAAAATAGGAATAGCTACAATATGCAGTTTAAGTATTGACGGACTTTTAATAAACAATGGAATAATGAGCAACCCGAAATATGGCGGATTATTGGAATTAAACGAATCTCCCTTATTTATTGACTTAATTTCTTATAATGGCTCTTCTGTTGATCCCCATAAAATATTCATAGCTAAAAACATGACTTCAATAACAAGAAATATCGGATCCAATAAAATACTGGCCAGTTTAAAAGAAATCCCCTATATTTCAAGAGACTATGCAGTACATTTATTAAACATCTTAAAGAATATTGGATTTTCAATTTATAAAATAGGCAAACCAAGAGAACTAACATATAATGCTAAAGTAGATAACTACAATTTTGGTGTTGTTGCAGGCAGTGGTCTCAACCTAATTGCTGCACTTAAAGAAAAAGGAATAGATGTTGAAGTTAAAGCTATTGCAAAATTAATGAAATTTGAAAAAATGGAAAGACTGTAGCTATTTTAAACTACAGTAACTTCCACATCATCTCCTTCAACAGGATGGTGAATAAATTCAATCAAATCGTCTTCAATCTCATAAACATCAATTTCAATAGTCGGATTAATTGAATCACCATCTAATGAAAGCAACATTTTAAACCCTGGTTTTCCAAAATATTCAGAAAAGTCCATGTTTAAAACCTCACCGCTTCCAAAAATTCTATTATAAGAAATTTCTAAATTATCATGGATTTTCACATTATCTTTTAAATATTCTACAGCTTTATCTGGAGTTAAACTTAATTTTTTCATGGAAAACACCTCATTATATTGTTAAATAATAAGTATATTTTTCATAATATAAAAATTTGTTTGTAATGTATAAAACAAAATAATTTTTTAAAAAAATATATGGGAAATTTAATCATAAACTTCCACGATTGTTATTTTACCATCCTTAATATGGCGCAATTCTAAAAGATCATCTTTAATTTCCTTAAAATCTACATCAACAACCTGATTTAAAATTTCACCATTTAATTGTAAACTAACCCTGAGTCCCTCACCAGTTTCTTCGTCTTCTGAAATTATATTTAATACTTCACCGGGAGCAAAAATACGATTGTATGATATTTCTAAAATATCTCTTATTTGGACGTTTTCTCTCACATATTCAATAGCTTCCTCAGCAGACATTTTAATTTCCTTAACCATATTATCACACATAAAACCATACAATAAATTAATAATCAGTTTACAAAATTTGTCAAATCAATATATAATAATTTATTAATAAAAGAATATTTAAACGTTATGCATACATTTGAAGTATGTATTAAAATCCATCAAAATCAGAAAAGGATTATTATTTAAACTTTTTTCAAAAAAAAATAAAGGAAAAGGAATTATAAATTCCTGTATTCCCTAATTGAAGTATATTCGTCGTCAATCTCATTATAATGAGCTAATTTTTCCCTGTTAGCTTCAGCATCTAAGTATAAAGCACCTTTACCATTGAGACCAATGTCCCCTTTGTATTGGATATATTTTCCTTTGAATACTTCGCCGTCAATTTCAGGGTCGTCGACAACGCCTTCAAGAACGAAACCTTCGAGTAATCTTCCAAGGAATCCGTGAATGACAATGTTACCGTTTTTCATTTGACCTCCAGGCCAACGGTTTACATCACCGTCAATTTCAATGATACCTTTGGTCATGTGAATACCAGCTAAAATATCACAGTTACCTAAAACGTGAATTCTTCCACCGGTTAAACATTCACCACATTGTTTACCAGCATTACCTTTAACAACGATTTTACCACCAGTCATACCTCTCCATTCACCAATGTAAGAAGCTCCAGTGAATTCTTTGGTGTCACCGTCGATTTCAAGGTATCCGCCAGACATTTCCCTTCCTGCATGAGCAGCTGCATTACCGTGAACATAGATGGATCCGCCACTCATTTCTGCACCTACGTGAAGGTCAACATTACCATTACAGACAATTTCTCCTCCACTCATTTTACAACCGATGTATTTAACCCTGTTTAAGTCACCGTTAAGAATCATTTTAACATCATTAGGTCCTTCTGCATCACCTTCTACAGTAATATCGAAGAAATCAGTAATTGGGAATCTTGAGTTTCCAATAGGTACTTCATATTTTGCAAAATCTTCTTCGCTCCATGCATAAATTTCATCAGGAATTAATTCATCAAATTCTAAAGCGATTGAAGAAGTTTTTAATTGATCAAATGTTATTGTTTTCAAATTAAACACCCTTTTTATCTTTTAACATCTATCCTTATAGGATTGGACACATAATGATCATGTACTGGATAGTTTTCCCATTTTACGGAGTAATATTGAGTAAAGAACGGCATGATTTTATTAATAACATTTTGTTCTTCATGTTCGTATCCTTGTACATTAACCCACATGTTTTGACTTTCTTTAACTTTTACAATTTCTTTATCTTTTACTAAGATTTGACCATCTTTAATTGTGTAATCAGCAAGAGAGAAACCTTTTTCGATTTCTGCATATTGTCTGGATGGGTCAATTTCATTAGGATTTATGTCATATACAGCAATATCTGCTTTGTATCCAGGAGTAAGAGCTCCTCTGTCTCTGAAACCGTAGATTTTAGCAGGTGCTGCTCTTGTAATAATTGCAATGTCGTTGAAGTCGTATTCCCTTTCAAGAGTTGGGAGAGTAGTTCTTTTTTGTACCCATTTGTGAACTTCACCGTTTTCAATCATTTCCATTCTTCTTTGGTTACTCATTAACCAGGAGATAATTCTTGGGTATCTTATGAATGGACCTGCGTTAGGGTGGTCAGTAGTTAAACATACTTGCCATGGGTTTTTAAGATGTAAGAACAATTCTAAACCAATAGCCCATTGAAGTGCTCCAACCGGACTTCTACCTGAGTAGATACATGGAATAATACCAGCTGCGGTTTCACATTCAATGTCTTTGTTAGCCCATTTTAATCCAGATAATTTGAACAAGTCGTATTCCATTGGTGCATCTGCTGTCATGGTGGTTGTTTCATCTAAAGTTACTTGTCCAATATCACAAGTTACGTGGTCGTGACCGTTTATGTATTTAGCAACTTCTTCTGCACCGGAACTTGCATCTCTCCAGTTGGTTCCATCATATGAATGGAATTGAAGGTGACAGATATGTACAACTTGATCCCTAATATCTGCTTTAGGACTTTTCTTAATATTTTTAAGAGAATCTAATGTTTCAAGAGTAGTTGGTACGTTACCAGGGTGTCCTAAATCATTTGGGTGAATGTGAATAGAGTGAGGAAGACCTAATTTTTCGTTAGCTTTTGCTAAAGAAGTTACAACTTCTCTAGAAGTTACATCAAAGTAAGGTGCTTTGTCATTGTATCCATGTACGTTCATACCCCAACCCCATGCTTCACTACCACATGGGTTTACGATTTTAATTCCGTAACCTTTGGAGACTTTTAACCATGCAGATACAAATGCGGATAAGTCTTCAATATTGTTTTCTCTTGCGTATTCCATTACAAACCAGTTGTTACCAAATAATGCTAAAGCTGGAATGTCTATGTTTGGAATAGTTGCAATTTCTTCGTGAGTGTGTTTTGCTTCAAGAGGAGGCATAGCTGCTTCTACAACAGTACCATAACCTAATCTGGAGTATCTGTAACCAGTTGATGGACAACTTGGAATGGAAAAACCAGATTCTGCCCTTGTAACTTTTGTTTTTTGAGTAACTCCTCTTCTTGAATCTTCAGGTCTGTATAATCTACCTACAACTAATTTTGGACCTGCAACGTGAGCGTGAGGATCTACCCCAGCAGGCATAACGATTTTATTAGTAACATCTATGACTTTTGCATTAGCTGAGACTTCTTCAACAATGATATCATCTTTAACCATGATATCTTTTTTCTCACCATTTATTCCGTTAGCTGGGTCATAAACAATACCATTTTTAAGTATAAATTCCATCATATCACCTTATAATGCGTTTGGATTAGGCACATATTTTGGAGCTACATTTGGCTCCTCTCTGAGTTTCATGACTCTTTCTTTAAGTTCTCTGATAATCCATTCGTCGTCACGACATGTTTCAGGTTTATCAATTGCTTTTTTCATGTAAATAGGAACTCCGTCCATACGATAACTGGTACCAGCACATTCTACTGCAATGAATGAACCAGGTAATACTACATCAGCAAGTTCAGTAGATGGTCCCCAGTGAATATCCACTTGAATAACAGGAATGTCAGCTAAATGTTGGTTAGCACCATTAGGGAAGTGAGCACCAGGGTCTGCTGCAATAACCATGAAACAGTCAGGCTCTTTCCTTGTTAATAAATCGATGGTGTTAGTTTCTCCTAACATATATCTAGTGTAACCTCTAGCAAAGTCAACACCAAATGCAAATCCAGTTTCGAAAGCCATGAAAATGTTGAAACCATTTACGTTAAAGTGACCCCTCATTGGAGTAAGACCCCATTTACTGTATTTGTTTAAGTCTTGAATCATTTTAATAGCTATATCAATGTTTCTTTGTTTGGATAAAGTGTGAGTTAATCCTAAACCGAAGAATAAAACACCGAATTCAGCGTTTTTCATTTCTTCTACTAATTCGTAAATGTCTTCTTTAGGAATTCCGGAAATAGTATCTTGATATATTTCTTTTCCTCTTAATACTGCTCTGATAGCATTGTAAAAACCATAATCTCCATTTTGTTCGAATCCTATCCATTTATCAGAAATTTTTGCAGTATCGGAGAATTTTGGATCCATAGTTACAACAGTTCTGTCAAATCTACCTCTTTGTCTGAAGTATCCTCTACAGAAGATAGCATAACGAGCTGCATGTCTTGGGTGAGAGTTCATTGCGTTACTTCCAGAGTAAACAACCATGTCTGCCCTATTTTGAACTTCCCCTAAAGTTTGAATAGGGTAACCTGCATTTTGCACAGCTTGTAAACTTGGACCGTGACAGATAGTAGCTTGGTTATCTAAAACTGCTCCTATGTATTCACCTAATTCTAATCCTTCTTTCATACATTCGGTGGAAGTTTCAGACCAACCGTAGAATACTGGCCTGATAGAGTTAGCAATATATTCTGCAGCTTTATCTAAAGCAGTATCCCAATCTACTTCCATAAGTTCTCCGTCTTCATCCCTAATCATAGGAACTACTAATCTTTGGTCCATATCTTCCATAACTTTACTTGCACCTAATCTGCAAGCATGTCTTACAGCAACAACATGGTTGTCTTTAACTAAGTAATCTAAATCATCACAGTTACATCCACAAAATGCACAAGTACAATTTTCTACGATGTAATCATAATCGGTTACAGGTGGCTCATATGTCATGATCAATCAACTCCTCCCATTTACGACCTTTATATACTGGTCTTTCTCCTAATGATTCCATATGTTCAACAACATCATCGTCGTCGGAATCAACATATTTTTTGTAAACCCATCTCATTAAATCAGCCATGAGTAATACTTCTCTGTCTGTTTTTTCAACAGTACAATGAATACCTTTGTAAGTTGGGTCAGAACAGCAGTAAGTATCAGGACTTACAACAGTATTTGCCCAAGGACCTTTACAAATGAAAACAGTTCCTTCGTGAGGTGCATCTCTAGATACTGCAGCATTTACTACAACTTCTCCCCATTCAGTTTTAACAAGGACAGTATCCCAATTTTTTACACCTAATTTACCCATGTCTCTTGGGTCCATATAACAAGTTCCAGAAGCATTTTTATATTCTTCTTTTAATGTAGAACCTCTTTTTTTACAAGCTCCTTGATAAATGTCAGAACCTGTATTTAACATACATTTAAGTACTTTGGTCTTTCCATCACCAACAATTTCTACATCAGGAACAACAGGTTTTGATAAATAAGTATTAGCATAATGCATAATTATTCCTCCTATTCAATCCATATAGCATTTACAGGGCAGAACATTTGGCAAGTTCCACATAATTCACATTTATCTGGTGAGAAAATTTTAATGAATCCATTTTCGACCATAATAACTACTTCATCAGTCTTTGCACCGTTACCACCTGCATTTTCAGGGCTGATAGATGCGTTAACAGGACATGCAATTACACAAATTCCACATCCTAAACAATTATCTTGATTAACTTTAAGTTCCATTAAATCACCTAATTTTTAATTGCATCGAATGCATCGAGCCATGTTACAGATTTTATAGGAGTGTGATCTATTTCAGTTCTTGTAACAGTTATAGCTCCGTTTGGACATACTTTAGCACAAGCTTTACAGCGGATACAATATTGATCATGTTTAGTAATGCGGTCTAATCTTTGACCTGGTGCAGTAGAAACAGGGAATGCTAAAGCATCACATGGACAAGTATCTACACAAGCTCCACAGGTTTGACATGCTTCCTGATCAATTTCTAAAGTACCTTTGAATGGTTTGTTGGTTTCAACAGCATCAGTTGGACATACTCCTTCACACCATCCACAGTATACACAAAGTTCATCATCAATAACTGCACTACCAGTAGTAACTTCATCTTCAGCTTTGAAATCATATTCACCATAGGAACATGCCCTACATACTGCAGAAATAGCATCAACTGGACAAGCCCTTTTACATACAAGACAATATACACATTTGTCTTTGTCAATTACGATAGATTCTTGACCTGTAGTGTTATCTACTACAATTGCTTCTGCAGGACATAATTCTTGACAGATTCCACAGTAAACACAGTCATCATCACTTACACTAATTTCACCAGATACTAAGTTTTGACGTTCTGGCAATTTTCTCATGACAGTAATTGCATCTTGAGGACATGCAGTTTCACATCTTTTACAGTAGATACATTTGTCGTCATCGATTTTAGAATAGGAGTTGTAATGAGGATATGCTTCAATTTCACTAATTGGAACATCATCAATAGTTAAAACTAATGCATCTATTGGACATAATCCACTACACATACCACATAAAACACATTTATTTTCATCAATGCTGATTTTTTGAACATCAAATTCAGCATGGAAATTTTGTGCTATTTTTTTATGACCACTGAAATAGACATCGTTGGAACGTCTGTGACGAGCATCGATAGCAATTGGATTTAAAGTAATTGCTTCAACAGGACAAGTAGATTCACAAACTCCACATCCAAGACAAATCTGATCATTAAAAGACAACTTTCTTACTTCTTCAGCTGCCCTTGTAATAGCAAAGTTATTGTCTATAGCTTCTTTTTTATTTTTAATCATTATTAAATCTCCAAAATTTTAATAGAATTCGTTGGGCACTCATCTTTACATAGCTGACAACCGCAACATTGTATGGAGTCTACATGTGCTTTTAACGATTCTAATTTAATAGCTTTCATAGAACACATGCTTACACATAAGCCACAACCGATACATGAATCTGCAACAACTGCCTCAAATTCCCTATCATTACAAATAGAAACAATTTTACGGCTTTGTTCAGGTTCATCAAATATTGCACTGGTCATTTTTAAGAAATCTCTAGGAGTCAGGTCAGTGATAGTTTTGGCAACGTCTATAGAATTCCAAGATAAATTACTGCCATTTAAATAATGGGATACTGTAGACCTATCAATACCTAACTCATTAGCTATTGCTTGTTGGCTTTCACCTTGCTCTTTTAGCTTCACTGCAGCTAAATATTTCAAACCAGATGCAATATGTTTTGGCATATAAACCACCATGTGTAATGATATAAACTTTTGTTTATTATTAATATATACTTGTCTACTAGAAGCAAGGCGAAAGTAATATATATGACTGTGCTAATACTACAACAAAAAAATTAGTTAAAAAGATTAGAACAATTTAATTTAAAAAATAAGTGATTTAAATAGTTATATTCCTACAAAAATTATCCTAATAATTTAATTTAAGATATAAAGGTTAAAATACGATTTGAAAAAAAGTAATATCGGATATTTTTATTGGAAAAATAATAAAAAAATAAAAAAAATGTATTACTAAATCTATAAAAAATTAAGGAAAAACTAAAATTTAAGAGAATGTGGAGTAACTACACATCTATTATAATAACTAGATAATACATAATAATAAGTAGAGGTTTTACTATGAAAATCGTATCTGTAGTAGGTAGAAAAAATACTGGAAAAACTTCCCTAACTGTAAAGATTATTGAAGAACTTACCAGAAGAGGATATAATGTGGCATCTATAAAGCATTCCCATCATGAAATGGAAATGGACAGGGAACATACCGATACCTGGAGACATAAGCTGGCAGGATCAAATGTTGTTGTGGGAATCGGGTCTACATCATTTTTTAATGTAAGAGATATTTTAGAACTAAACAGATTACTGTTTTTAATTAAATTTATGGACAATGTCGATTTTGTAGTTATTGAAGGATTTAAAAGCTACAACTATCCAAAAATAGTAACATCCCTTGATGTAGTTGATGAATACACAATAGCTGAAGTGGACTCCTTTTCAATAACTCCCGAAGGTGTGTCAGATCTAGTGGATACTGTTGAAGAAAAAGGCCATGATATTGTTGATACCCTCTTTTTAGATGAATGCGGATTTAATGATGGAGACGCAATAGCTAAAGAAATCAGAAAAGGAACTGTAAAAACCGAAGACCTGGACAAAGTTAATACGTTTATGTCAATTGATAATACAGTTATCGGTTTAAATGAATTCGTTAGCGATTTTATCAAAAAAACAGTGCTTGGAATAATAAAAACATTGCATATCGAAGAGTATGGAGTAAAAGATATTAATAAAGTTGAACTAATAATAAACAATGAAGATAACATTGATTTAAACCCAAAAGTGGAAGCTAATGTTCTAATTAACAATAAAGAAATTAGTTTAAATCATCATACCAACAACTTCGTTGCAAATTCAGTATTTGGAATGATTAATTCCCTAAACACTGATGAAGATGCAAGAATTGCACAGGTAGATATTTCTAAAATAAATCAGGAACATCTTAAAGAAAGTGAAGCCAGACTCACAGTAAACAATAAAGATGTTGAGATTAATGCATTTGTAAAGGGCATCCTAAAGGAAACAATTTACGGTATGATTAAATCATTGAAACTTGGAGAACTAGACATCAATGAAATCGAAACTATTAATATAACTGTTAAAAAATGATTTTATGAGTATAGAAGCTATCAAAGACAAATATGAACGACCAATACTTTCATTAAGAATTACAATAACAAACAAATGTAATGAAAATTGTTTATACTGCCACCATGATGGGATGGATGATTCTCAAGAGGAAATGAATGCAGATGAAATTTACAGAATCTGTGAAATAGCCAAAAATATTGGTGTTAGAAAAATAAGGATTTCTGGTGGAGAGCCTTTAATAAGAAAAGACATCGTTGAAATTGTAAGTAAAATAGCCAGCCTTGATTTTGATGACATATCCATTACTTCAAATGGAACCTTACTTGGAAAATATGCAAAAGATCTAAAAGAAGCTGGATTAAATAGGGTAAATATCAGTTTAGATACTTTAAATCCTGAAACTTACAAAAAAGTTACCACTAAAAATCTGCTTGAATCATCAAAAAACGGAATTCTGAAAGCTGTTGAAGTTGGCCTTTATCCCGTTAAAATCAATATGGTTTTAATGAAAGGAATAAATGAAAACGAAGTGGATGATATGTTTGAATTTTGTAAAGAACATGGCATCATACTTCAGCTTATTGAATTAATGGACAGTGAAAACTGTGATGATGAAAAATTCAGCAGAGATTATCATTATAATTTAGATCCCATCAATGAAAAGTTGCTTTCCATATGTGATGAAGTCAAAACACGTGAATTTATGCAAAACCGTAAAAAATACTTCATAGACGGAGGAGAAATTGAAGTAGTAAAACCTATTGAAAACAGCGACTTTTGTGCAAATTGTACTAGATTAAGAATAACTCCTGACGGAAAAATAAAGCCATGCTTACTTAGAAATGACAATCTGGTAGAATTAATATCACATATAAGAAATAATGAATCAGATTCTCAACTAAAAGAAGTTTTCATTAAAGGCATTGACAAAAGAGAGCCTTATAACAATTAAAAGCTATTTTTAAACAGAAGATTTTTATCTTCTAAAATTAATTTTTTTTAAAAAAAAGAAGTAAATAGAGTAAAAACTCTATTTCCAGTTATCTTTTGGTTTGTGTTCAGTGAATGGAATTGGTTCCCCATTATCAAATCCAGGGAGATATCCATATACGTCACGGATTTTGTTGTTTACTGTACTCCATACTTTAGCTACAGGTATTTCACAAGGACAAACTTCAGTACATTGACCACAGTTAGTACATGAATCTACCATGTGCACCATACGAGTTAAGTGGAAGAATGGTGCTGCAGGAGTGTATCCACCAGGTACCCATTCAGGACCTTCAGCTTCAAGACAGCAGTCATCACAGAAACATAATGGGCATGCTTCACGACAACCGTAACATTTCATACATTTAGAGAATTCGTCTTCATATTCTTTGAATACTTCGATGATATCTCCGGAAGTACCTGCGTAATCTGCTTCTTTTTTCTTTGCAGATGCAGAGAGCATGAAATTATTAATTTTGTCTCTTATTGCAATTCCTTTTTCGAGTGGTTCTTCAACAGCGATTAAATCAGCTTCAATCACATCATTAAGAATATCTGCACCTTTATCAGAGAATACTTCAACAAAAGTAGCTTTTCCTGCTAAAGGACCGATTACTCCCCAGTTACCTAATGCTAAATCTGCGTTACTTGGTATTTTTAAATCACATCTTTGACAGTTTTCTCTTCTACCCATACCGTCTTCTTCTAAATCTTCAATACCGAAACCTTTTTCCCCTTCTGCAGTTTCCATAATGAGTTTACCTTTTGCGATTTCTTCTTTAATTACGTCACTAGGATCTAACTCATAAACATCTCTAATCATTTGCATAGTTGGTACAGGAGGTAATGTTCCACCACAGTTTACTCCAATCATTATGACATTGTCTTCGATGATTTTGCCCTTTTTCATTAATTCTCTTATAGACATTGCGTCACAAGGTTTACAGGTAACTGCTATTTTCATATCTCTGCAACCGTCTAAGTATTTGTATATGAAACTAGCTAAGTTTACAGTACCACAGTGAATTGAACCTGCAGTTTTAATAACTTCTTCAGGATCAGTTATAAGACATGGAACTGCATCATATAAATCAAATCCTTCTTTTACAGCTACAATACCATCAACAACATTGCTTTCTAAAAGATGTTTCATGATAGTTGTAACTACTCCTCCGTATTCACCTTTTTCTTTAATACCTTCATTGTTAGAGTATGCATAATACATGTCGCTATTTTTTACAGCCATTTAAATCTACTCCTCAATTTTTTCTACTTTAATAGCACAAGCTTTTAACTCTACCATTTTACATTTTGGATCGAAAGAATCAGAGTTAGTTAACATGTTAGCTGCACATTCAGTAAAGTGCATAGGTATGTTTACAATACCTTTCTTAATGTCATCAGTTACTCTTGCAGGAATTTCAATTTCTCCTCTTCTGGAACTAGCTTTAACTATTTCATTATTGAGAATTCCTAATTCTTTAGCATCTTCTGTATTGATTTCTATAAATCCAGTTTTAACTTCGTTGTCTAAAGTTTTACATCTTCTAGTCATAGCTGCGTGATAGTGGAATAAAACCCTAGTAGTAGTTAATAACAATGGATATTCTTCATCAGGAACTTCTACAGGACCTCTGTGTTCTAATGCTTGGAAAATACCTAATCCATCAGGATGTGCAAATTTATCTTTGTGCATTAATGGTTGACATGGGTCGTCAACAGATGGACATGGCCAGTGGAGAGCTTCAGGAGTGTCTAATCTTTCACGGTTCATACCAGCGAAGATTGGAGCACATTCTCTGATTTCTTCAAAGATTTCTTCAGCAGATTCGTAATGGAATTTTTCTCTTGGAACTCCCATTCTAACTGCGATTTCTTCCATAATTTTCCAATCTAACATTGCGCCTTCAGGTGGTTCTTGAGCTTTGTGTAAACATTGTACTCTTCTTTCACCGTTGGTGAATGTTCCTTCTTGTTCACCCCAACCTGCTGCAGGTAAAACAACATCAGCACATTGTGCAGTATCAGTCATGAATAATTCTTGAACAATTAACATGTCTAAGTTAGCTAATGCTTCTTTAGTATGTTTGATATCTGCATCAGAAAGTACTGGGTCTTCTCCATGGATGTATAATACTTTTAAGTCACCAGCATGAGCTGCATTCATCATT
This sequence comes from Methanobrevibacter smithii ATCC 35061, assembly GCF_000016525.1. NCBI lineage: Archaea > Methanobacteriati > Methanobacteriota > Methanobacteria > Methanobacteriales > Methanobacteriaceae > Methanobrevibacter > Methanobrevibacter smithii. Next base: position 1,430,177 of record NC_009515.1, on the reverse strand, counting down.
TCTACTAAGGTTAAACCTGGTTTTGCAGGAAGGTTTGTTCCATAATATTCATTGAACCAGTCAGTAGTTTCTTGATCTGCTACTTTTCTGTAACCTACATAATCTGAAGGTAATGCACCCATATCACAAGCACCTTGTACGTTGTTTTGTCCTCTTAATGGGTTTACACCAGTACCTTCTCTTCCGATGTTACCGGTTAACATAGCTAAGTTAGCAGTAGACATTACGTTATCTGCACCGTGAGAGTGTTCAGTAATACCTAATGAGTAAACAATAGCTGCTTTATCAGCTTTAGCATATTCAATAGCTAATTCTTCAATGACTTCTGGTGCAATGTGAGTGATTTCAGATACAGTTTCAAGGTCGTATTTTTGTACTGTTTCTTTAAGTTCATCGAAACCTTTTGTTCTGTTTTTAATAAATTCGTCATCTTGTAAGTCATTATCAATAATAACTTTAATCATACCATTCATTAATGCTACGTCAGTACCTGTTTTGAATTGTACATATTCATCAGCTATTTTAGCAGTTGGAGTGTATCTTGGATCTAGAACAACTAATTTAGCACCATTTTTTTGAGCTTGGATTAATTTACGACCAAACAATGGGTGTGCTTCCATGTTGTTTGAACCAATACAGAATATGTAGTCTGCTTCTTTAATACTGTCGAATCCGTTGGTCATAGCACCTGAACCAAAGGTGGTAGCAAGACCAGCTACAGTAGGTCCGTGACAAATACGTGCACAGTGGTCAACGTTTTGAGTACCACAAGCTACCCTAGCTAATTTTTGAGTAATGTAAATGTTTTCGTTTGGTGAACGAGCACATGCATAGAATCCAACTTTATTTGGATCATCATCAGATACTTCTTTAAGTTTATTAGCAACTAAATCTAAAGCTTCATCCCAAGAAGCTTCCCTAAATTCCCCATTTTCTTTGATTAATGGAGTTGTTAATCTATCTTCCCTATTAATAAATTCATAGCCAAAGTTACCTTTTGGACATACTTTTCCTTCATTTACTGGGTGTCTTTTATATGGTTCGACACCTACAATTTTATCATCCTTTACAACGAAGTTAAGTCCACATCCAGTACCACAGTATGGACAAATTGTTGGGACATATTTTATCTCAACCATTTTATAATCTCCAAATAATTTATTTAAATAATATAAATTAATAAGAAGCATAAAGCTTCTTATTTATTTTAATTCAGTTCTACCTCTAACTTGCATCTTTAAGGTAAGTTATATAATAAATACAACCTACAAATATTGCTGCACCAATTATGTTTCCAATAGTTACTGGAATAATGTTTCCAAGAGTAGTTGCCCAGTTTACACCGTCAGCACCTAAGAACATACCTAATGGAATAAAGAACATGTTTGCAACACTGTGCTCAAATCCGATAGTTACGAACGCCATAATTGGGAACCAAATACCAAAAATTTTACCAATGATATCATCAGATGCTAATGCTAAGTATACAGCTAGACAAACAAGCCAGTTACAACCGATACCCCTAATGAGTGCTACATCCCATGATAATCCAACTTTTGCAACAGCAACTTTAGTAGCTCCTGCAGCAATTACTGGATCAGTAGCAATACCACTCATATATGCTAATACATAAGCAACAAATAAAGCACCAACAAAGTTGAAAACCCAACTGAGAACCCAGTTTTTACAAAGGCCACCAACAGATGCTTTACCATCTAAAACACCCATAACCATGTACATAACATTTCCTGTGAACAATTCAGATCCTGCAAGTACAACAAGCATCAAACCAACAGGGAACACTGCACCAAATACAAATTTAGATAATCCAAGAGGACAACCTGCTGCGAGCATTCCTGCATTTGCAACTTCAGCTAACAATCCACCAAATGCAATATATGCACCTGCTAAGAAGGATAACAATATTACATTAAGAACATTTGCGGAACTTTTTGTTCCACCTATTGAAGACACAGTTTTTGCTGTATCAACAGGACTTTTAAAAGAACTCATTAATATCAACCTCATTTTTAATTTTTCCACAGGGGAAAAAACTTATAATACATATGAAAATCTCCCTTAAATTTTGACTCATAGTATTATAACTATAAGTATATCAGTTAATATAAAAAGGATTTGTTATCTGCCTTAAAAAGTAATATTTAAATATATCCACTAACAGAATGTATATATAATTGATAAATCATGATAAAATACTTTCACATCGTGAAAAATCTATTTTTTTATAAAATTATTACTTAAAATACTTGTAAACATTATTACAGATTTTATAACAGTTATTTATTAAAAATAATTTAAATTACATCCTTTTTAACATTTATACTAACTAAATCACAGGATTCCAAAAAATATTCCAAAATAATAAACTTCGTTATACCTAATGATTTTTGTAAAACCTAAAACAATGTGTAAAACATTCCATAAACATTTAGGAAAAAGAAATTAAAAAAACTGCAAAATAATGAACAAAACAAATAAAAAATAGAAAATAAAAGATAATTATCAAATTGTAATACTAAAAAAAAACAAATATAAAAAGAAAAAATAAAAAAAAGTTAATATTATCCCGATACCATCACTAGCTTACCAGTAGTCGGATCTTCATAAACTTTACCTACTTCACTGTATCCGCTATCTTCCATACCGCCAGCATCAGTATAATTCTGTTCAAAAGTATCAGCACTAGAAACATCCTGAGTATCAGGTGTTTGAGAGATTAATTCCGGATTTGCAGATAATGCCATAATAGCAAAAATTAAAAATCCAAGTGCCAGAACTAGCATTGCATCAGACAAGTTAGATAAACCACTCATCGGGTCATCATCTAAAGATTCACTAATTCTACGTTTTTTCCTAAGCATAATACTCACTTTCTATTTAAAGTCTCTAATTCTGCTTCAGCAATAGTTTCAAGAACTATTAAATCTGATTCATACCATTGTTTTTTAAATTTAGATACCAAATAAGCAAGTGCACCTATAACCAAACCAGTGACAGTAGTATCAAATGCAACAGTTAATGCTTCAGCTAATGTAACAATATCTCCAGAACCTAATGCTGCTAACCCCGGACCTAAAGGAATTAAAGTACCTAAAAGACCTAAAATAGGACCTACTCTTACAAGAACATCTGTTTTATTAGTACTTTTAATTAATTTAGTTTCTTCTGCTGAAATTAATTCACTGGCTAATGCTTTTCTAGCCTCACTTCCGATATCATAATTGTTAGCTATCTTAACAAGGACATTCTTTTGAAAGTCAAATAAATTGCTTTCTTCTATAAGTTTTTCAATTTCACTGTGAGACTGTGAAAATGAAACATCCCTAACTAAACTTTCCAATTCTTCAGAGCTAATTGTTTTTCTTGAAATGCGTTCATTAATAAGTCCTCCAATACATAATATAACAACTATCAAACCAACCACAATCAAAATCATTACCGGAGTCAGTAAGCTTTCAGATACTATATGAATAAATGAAGATAATGTTTCAGTTCCTTGAATTATCATAAATTACCTCACTATCTTTTTTTCAACTGTTTATCATTATAATATAATCCCACAATCAAAATAAAAATCATTAAAATAATAACATACACCAGCTTATAAGTAGGAGTCAAAATCAGATAAGCACTAAACATACTATAATCCAATTCTTTAACAGACCAGTAAGTTAATCCTAAAATAAAAATTAAAATTGATTCTAAAATCATAAACTCCCCAACAATAAGGGAATACTCTCTTTTTGCATAAAATAATAATTTAGAAAGCTGATAAACTACAAACATTATTATAACTAAAAATAAAGTTAATAATAAGCTATTAAATACTGAAAATCCATCAATATGTGCATCAATACATAATATAGATATATAAAATAAGACGGCAGTTATCAAAGTAACTTCCTTTAAATTATTTTCCTTTTTTAAAAAAATCCATGTTAAAACAAATAAGACAGCTGCCGCTACTATAAACAGATATCCAAAATTACCTGCCAAAAATGACAGACTATCTTTAAAATAGCCAGAAATACTGTTAACACCAATCAGCAAAATTCCAGATAAAACTGCAACAATAATTGCTTTCAAATTATTAGTTTTAAAATTTCCTAAAAAAAGACCAATATTAACTGCAAATAATGCAACAAATATTAATAAATATCCCTCAAATAAACTTAACATTTCAACAGCTCATTAACTCTTTATTATGAGTAATAATATTTGCTACCTGAATATATAAACATATCGTTGAAGTTTTTTTAAAAAAAGTAAAAAGAAGAAAAATGACTATTTGCCATTTTTCTTTTCAATCATGGATTTTATATCATTCCTATAATACAAAGCAATGACAGCTATTATTAATAATATTAAAATACTTATTCCTGCAATTCTTACAACTTCTTCATCAATATCTATAACCTTTGCAACAGATTGAGAAGAACTAGCTGATGCAGAAGAAGAAGCACCATCACTAGAACCAGAGTCACTTGCAGAAGCAGAACATTGAGCAGATGATGCTGATACTGAATTAGCCCCAGCCACACTTAAAGAACCGTCATTTGATCCTCCAGAAGTAGTTGCAGAACTTTGACCTTGCTGTGTGTTAGATGAAGTTCCATTTCCATTCGTATTTTGGTTTGTAGGATTAGAAGGTGGAACAGGATAATTTGGTTTAATATACGCTTCGTAATCAGATAACTTATAAGTTTCCTGACCAGAACTGCCATAATAACCGAACTTTACAATACCGTCACCATTATTGACATGCAAAATACCATTTCCGTTATTAATTTCCATATATCCCCAGTTACCGCCATTATTAACTGAAACTTTCCATGGAATAGCTGTGGTGATTTTGCTGTCTACAGATACAAGTATAGAACCTTTATCAATTTGCTTAACATCAAAACTTAAGAATTCGGTTTTTATTTTATTACAAATCTTAATAAATGGTTCATCATTCCCATCAGTAAGTACCGGACCCATCTTAAAAGCAGGGTAATTATCATTTTCCTTAGCTGCAATATTAAATTCATTATTAAGACCTATAAAATTGTATCCGACACCAGTTAATCCCTCCTCATCGGATCTTACATAATTTTCACCGATGTTAAGACCTACGTCATTATTATGAATTGCATTGTTAGTGATATATAATTCAGAATCACCCTTACAATCAATATTGATTCCATAATCATTATTTGAAACATTATTGTCAGTTATGTTTGTGTAAGGTCCTGACCCATGGAGATTTATTCCATATCCTTTGTTGTATGATATTTGATTATGTTCAATAGTTGTATATTTTACACCATTGTCAAAATAAATACCATTTCCACCTTTAGTAATACAATTAGAGTAGATAAGAGTATTAGTTGAATCTTTAAGATAAATTCCAAAACTTTTTGAATTGGAAATTAAATTTCCAATAATATTTGATTTATCTGTACCGATTACACTAATGCCACGACTATTTTTAGTTATATCATTATTAAGAACCGTAATATTATTAGTTCCCTTCAATAAAATTCCTTCAGAACCGTTTTGAATAATTAAGTTATAAATAACAGTTCCTGCAGCTTTAGATGATTCAATTGTAAAAACTGGGCTTTTGGAATTTCCATTTAAAGTAGATTTAACTGAACTGTAAATATTAACAGGGTTTTTAGATATTGTCAATGATATATTTTCATAGTTTTTACCCGCAAAAATTATATTATCTCCCGCATTTGCAGAATCAAGGATTTTTTGAATTTCAATATTGGACAATCCCTCTGGAATAACAGTTCCTTTAACATCAGACACATAGACATAATTGTAGTGAGTTAAAATTCTGTCATAAGAATCTGTAAAACTAGTGGAAATAACATATGTTCCCTGATTTAATCGTATGCTCAAACTTGCAATACCCTGATTGTTGGTTACCTTATTGTATTTGACTCCATTAACATCAAAAGTGATTGTTTTATTAAAAACTGGAGTTCCATCATCATAAGTAAGGGTAGCATTATAAAATTCACCTTTAGAAAATACTGACACATCAGATGTATTTAATCGAACATTATCTATTTCTATATTCTGCAATACAACATTTTCTACTTGAGACTTATCATATGCATCAGCTGTAGCATTATCACTGTCTTCAGCAGCTACAATGTTTATTGCCAAAAAGAATATTAAAATTGAAATGAAAAACACTTTTTTAACTATATTTTCACCCCCTTTTAAATTATTCACCTAATTACAGAACGAAAATTGTAATTATATACATGATTATAGCGATAGGTAATATAAATAATTATGTAATTTAATTATTACATAAATCTTATAATATAAATATCATGTAATTCGGTTATTTTTCATTTAAAAATCTTAAAATTTTTATAAAACATTAAAAAATGAAATAACACAAACAATTCAATTAAATTCCAATTAAAAAACAAAAACAAACAATTACACCAATGCTATCGAATTTTCAAAGCTTACATTAAAACAAACTGAAAGAAGAAACACAACGATTATATACTAAATAGAAACATAACTAAAAATTACTAATAATACCTTAATGATAGTAACTATCTTTTTTGTCGTTAGATGTTATTAGCTAATTTATAACTTTTATGGAGAGAAATTAAAAATGAAAATAAACAATAAGATTTTAGTATCATTATTGATTGTCCTTATTGCTGCTGTTTCACTTTCTGCTGTTTCAGCTGCAGATGATGCTGCTAGTACTGTAGTATCTTCCCCTGCAGAACAAGTTGAAGCTGTAGAAATTTCCAGCATCGATATGGGCGGAGTAATAAATGAACCTGCTACAGAATCTAAAACCTGGAATGTAAATTCAAGTGCAACTTACGAAGATGTACAAAAAATAATTGACAATTCACAAAGTGGAGATACCATTAACTTCACCAAAGATGCTGTTTACAACTGGCATAGTTCTGAAGTATTAAGTGCTATAACTATTCCACATACTTTAATTATTGAAGGAAACAATGCTACTATTGACTGTGACAATGGATTTATAGCTAACAGTAAAAGTGCTAGTGTTGAAGGAACTGTTTTCCAAAACATTAACTTCAATATAAAACAAGCAAACTTAATAAACGGACGTGGAATTGATTTATCCGGTGTAACTAATATTAAAGTTATTAACTGTACTTTCGCAAACGGTAATGCAGGAGTAAGAACCAGCAGCTGTTCAGACATTACAGTTGACGGATGTTCATTTATTGGAACTACTGATGTAACAACCATTGGTAAAAAAGAAATAGGTACCAAAGCAGTAGCTATTATGGGTGGATCCAACCACAAAATACTAAACAATTACTTTGGAAAAGATTTACTTGACGGAGTATCCATTGCAAGTAACTCTAAAAACAACTTCCAATTTATTAACAACACCTTTGAAGAAAACTGGTACGGTGTATTCTACGGAGGAGGAGTAAGAGGAATTGTTGTTCAAGGTAACACTTTCATAAACAACAAAGTTTATGACTTAGGACTTGTTAAAGCTGCTGGTGAAACCAAAATAATAAACAACACTTTCATTACTGGAAATTATTCCGTAACAGCAAATGGAAAAACCATCGCTGGAACCTGTACTCCTATCTACATAGAACAAGGTAACACCGAACACGGTTATCCAAGTAACATTGAAACTATTACCATTCAAAACAATATATTTAAAGCTTACAACAACACCAACCCTTACACCATCGATGCTGTCCATATTCAAAGTAACGGTGGTCCTTTACTCCCTCTCGGAACCATAACTGTTGCTGACAACACTTATGAAAAAGGAATCACTCCTGTATCATTCATGGATAAAAACTGGGAAGGTGACAATAATACTTACATTATTAGCCCTATAACTTTAGACACTACCGTAAAAGCACCAACTACTGCAATAACTGTTGGTGACTCAATCACTATGCAATTACTTGCAGCAAACGGTATTACTATCCCTAATGCAAAAGTTACCATTACCGCTACCAGCGGAGACATAACCAAAACTATCGAAGCTACTACTGATGCATTTGGTTTATTCACTGTTGAAGGATTAGGCGTTGGAGACTGGACTTTAAACATTGCTTATGCAGGAACCACAACAAGTACCAACGGATACATATACGGTGCATCCGAATCCAAAGTAAAAGTAAGCGTATCCGGTAAAACCGCTTTAACCATTAAAGACACTACCATCATTAAAGGTGGAAAACTTATTTACACTTTAACTGATGCAAACGGCAAAGCTATTGAAAATGTAACTGTTACATTAAAAATAAACGGAAGAGAATACACAAAAGTAACTGATGAAAACGGTAATATCTTCATGGGCATTAACCTCCAACCTAACGATTACGCAATTACTGCAACATGTAAAGTTGGAAATGATACCATAACCTCAAAAGATGTTATTACTGTAACTTCCAACATCATCACTAAAGACATTACTTTATACTTCAGAAACGGTACTTCTTTCGAAGCTACTATTTTAGATGGTGAAGGAAAACCTGTTGGAGAAGGACAAAGTGTAACTTTCAACATCAACGGTGTATTCTATACCAAAACTACTGATGAAAATGGTATGGTAAAATTAGGTATTAAATTATTACCTGACGAATATATCATTACTACCATTTACGGAGGTATTCAAATATCCAACAAAGTTACTGTACTCTCAACTTTAGAAACCAGCGACTTAGAAATGACTTACGGTCAAAATAAAAGTTTTGTTGCAAAAACATTAGACGGACAAGGTAAAGTATTAGCTAACCAAACTGTGAAATTTAATATTAACGGTGTATTATACACAAAAACAACCAACGAAGCTGGTGAAGCTAGCTTAAATATTAGATTATTACCAGGCCAATACATCATTACCTCCGAATATAACGGTTATCAAGTTGGTAATCACGTAACTGTTAACCAATAAATATTAAATTAGAGGTTTTATAACCTCTACTTCTTTCTTTTTTTTAAAAATTTTAGACGCTCTTGCTGTCCATCCCTTATTTTTTATTTAACCTCCCAAATCAAAAGACAACAAATATATAACAACAGATATGATATTTATTATTAATCATATCGCTATAAAATATGAGGTAAATAATATGAATAAGAAAATAATATTAATTTTAATAAGTATTTTCGTGTTATTTGCATTTGCACAAGGCATTAGTGCTGCAGATATGGACAATAGCACTAATGCAATAAGCCAGGCAGAAACACATGAAGTACTAGGAACCACATATGTTGTCGATGGTTCTGCAGAAAATCAAATGAACGACCCGACAATACAGACTGCAATAAATAATGCAAAAGCTGGAGACACCATAGAAATTACTGGAAAAAACTATGAACACTGCCATTTTGTCGTAGATAAAAAATTAAATATCATAAGTAATGTAGGAACAACAATGTCTACATGCCCAAGTAATATTAAAGGATCAAATGGTGTTGGGATATTTTACTTCAGCCCAGAGGCATCAGGATCTGTTCTTTCAGGATTTACTTTTGTAAATGATGCTGCTAAAAACGGAGAAGTTGATCCGTATGCAGTTTATATTGAAGGTGCAAAAGATATTCAGATAACTAACAATATAATAGACCAGGTAACCAATGGTCCTGGAATATATATAAAAGATGCTTCAAACATTACAATTAACAATAACAATATCCAATATTCCCAAAATGGAATATTAATAGAAAATAATAATAAAATTACTATAAAAGACAATGATATTGAAAATAATAAAAATTCCGGAATTTACATTGGAGAAGGCAATAAAAATATCAACATAATAAACAACAACATTGTGAAAAATAATTGGAAAGGTGTTGTTGTTAATTCTGCAAATAATGTGAACATAATAAGCAATGTCATTATGGCAAATAGGGACAATCCTGTTCAAGCAAGAGCAAAAAACGGAGCAGGAATATATGTTGACTGTGCAGTAGATAGCTTAAAAATAAACGGCAATTACATTTTTGAAAATGGAAATTACGGAATATTTGATACTTACAAAACTAAAGAAAGTTTTGAAGAAAACTATAAATCACAGGAAATTAACTTCAACATTTTTGTAGGGCATAACACTAGAGGAATCTTTGCACAGCAAAATGAAGCTGGACAAACCGGAATCATTTATGTTGGAAGCAATGCATATTCCTTTGAACAGCTTTGTCCAAGTACATTCTATGAACCTGGAATATTAAAAGACGGTACACAGGATATGATATTTGGAGAAATGACCAAAATATCAAAAGGCATATATAAAATAACCTTTATTAATGCAAAAACCGGTGAAGTAGTAAAATGTTTAAGTGCCGGAAATGTAACTTTCTTCTTAAATAAAGAAGGAACTGACAGCAGCATAAAACCGGGAGATACATATCAAATTGTATCAATAATAAATGGAACTGCTACTGTAAACTTTAAAAATGCTACTTTTAAACCTACCCAAAATGTATTGATTGCTCTTGGACCTGGATACGGTACAATAAGCCAAACTAATACTTCAACAAGACCATGTGCATACTATAATATACCTGATTCCGACATTCCGTCAAATGATACTAAAAGTAGTGATTTAACCATCCAAAATACAAATATTTACTACGGAGGAAAATTAATCTACATTTTAAAAGACAATGATGGAACTGCAATTGCAAATGCTAATATTAGCCTTACAATCAATGGTAAAACCTACAATAAAACCACTGATAAAGATGGAATTGCATATATGAACATCAGGTTGGTTTCCAGCAAACAATACAATGTAACTGCAACATATGCAGGAACTGATGACTACAAGGGAACTACATTAAATAGCACAATAACAGTAATTCCAACAATTACTGCAGAAGATGTTGAAAAAATCTTTAGAAATCAAACTCAGTACTATCCAAAACTTACAGACAGTAACGGAAACCCATTAAAAGATACAAAAGTAACTATGAACATTAATGGAGTGTTCTACACCAAAATTACAAATGAGAAAGGAATAGCCACTCAAAACATCAACTTACTTCCCGGAAAATACATAATAACAAGTACAAACACAGCAACTGGCGAGTCAATCTCCAACACAATTATTGTAAAACCTAATATGGATCAAAATACTGATTTAGTAAAATACTACAAAAACGGCACACAATACAATGTAAGAGCTCTTGACGGACAAGGAAACCCACTAGCTAACCAAGAAATAACATTCAACATCAACGGAGTATTCTACACCAAAACCACAAACGACAAAGGAATAGCCACTCAAAACATCAACTTACTTCCTGGAAAATACATAATAACCGCAATATACAACAACTGCTTTGTTTCAAACAACATCACAGTATTGCCTAACATGGATCAAAATACTGATTTAGTAAAATACTACAAAAACGGCACACAATACAATGTAAGAGCTCTTGACGGACAAGGAAACCCACTAGCTAACCAAGAAATAACATTCAACATCAACGGAGTATTCTACACCAAAACCACAAACGACAAAGGAATAGCCACCCTAAACATCAATTTACACCCAGGAAAATACATAATAACCGCAATATACAACAACTGCTTTGTTTCAAACAACATCACAGTATTGCCTGTATTGACTGCTGATGATTTAACAAAATACTTTGGAATTCCTGCTTCATTAAATTCAAAATTAGTTGACGGGCAAGGCAATCCTTTAGCTAATCAAACTGTAACTTACAACATCAACGGAGTATTCTACAATAAAATTACTGATGTAAATGGAATAGCTAAATTAAATATTAACTTAAATCCTGGAGAATATATTGCAACCATTACACATGAATCAACTTTTGCAAGTGCCAAAGTCGTTGTTTTAAATCCGCAAGTAGTTAAAGAAAATGCTACAAACAGCGAAATTCAAAATATTATAAACTCTATCGATAATAAAGGTGCTGTTAAATTCCTAGGTAAATTTTACAATGATATTTCCCTAGACATTACAAAAAGCATCATTCTTACAAGTGATGTCAACACCACATTAAACGGAAAATTAAATACCTGTGTTTTAAATATTAAAGCAGACAATGTTTTAGTTAAAAACTTAAATATTAATGGAAATAATGTGTCTGGAATTGTAGTTAATAATGTTAAAAATACAGTCATTGAAAATAACAACATTAACAACTTATTAAATAAAAGCAATATGGACAACTATAACTCTGGTAAAACATTACTTCCTGGAAATGGTATTGCACTGTTAAACTCCAAAAACACAGTCATTGAAAACAACAACATCCAATATTATTACAATGGGATTTACTTAAATGGTGCAAAATACACCACCATTCAAAAGAACACCATAACCAAAAACAATTTCGGTGTTGAATTTGATAAGGGTGCTTCAAACACCTTAATTAATGACAATGACATTATTGAAAATATTGGTTTTAAAACCATGACAATGATTGAAGGTCCTTATGGATACGGAATAAGCATGAGGCATTCCGGAGTAAATGTAACTGTAACCAACAATAGAATTAATAATAACTACATGGGAGTATTTATTGATGCTAAAAACTGTAGCGGAATTGTAATTACAGGTAATGAAATTTCAAACAGTACCATTGAAGGTTTAACTGTAAATGAAAACTACACCTATGCTCCAGGAGCTGTTCTTGTTGTAGAAAATAATGCCATTTACAATAATGCTAAAGGACCAAGCCAAATAATTCTGGGAGAAGTTAGTGCTAACCCTAATGGAATTTATGGACCGGGTGAATGGAATGACACCTTAAAATTAGAATTAGGACCTAACTGGTACGGAACAAACAGGTACACAACCTGGGGATTAAATCAAACCGGGCCCGGAACAATCTGTCCTAGGATTCATACTACCCTAATTCCATACAACATAAGCTGCATTTCCCCTGGAAAATACGAAGTAACTTTCTACAATAATGGCAGCATAGCTAGCAAACTTCCCGATTTAACAACATACTTTGTATTAAACTATAATACTGATAAAGAAGAAGTAGTGGAAGTTGTTGTACACCAAGGAAAAGCTACCTTTGAGTTTTCAACTAAAAATTATGACTCATCAAACAATATTATAGAAGGATTTTCAGTATTTGATCCAAATAGGCCAAAAACAGTAATATACACTTATAATGTTCCCGAAAGTGAAATTCCAAAATAGATAGTACTTATTTACTATCTAACTTTTTTTATTTTAAAAAAAAATAGTAAAATGCCACAAAATGTGGCTTAATTATTCATCATCTTCAATTACTTCATAGTAAGAACCTTCTGCACATGAAATACAGATAGGTTTTCCGCCTCTTACCAAATGACGTCCATCAGTTACTTTTTCACCACAGACAGAACACCATGCAGAAGTATGAGGTTTACCAGGCATTTGAGATGGAGTTAATTCTACTTTAACTTTTTCTACATTAAATAACTCTTCAGGAGGAGTGACTCTGAAACGGTGAATCATTTCTTCTCTGGTTTCCTGAGATTTATCTTTTTTATTTGCATCAGCATCAGATACTCTTAAAGCTTCACCAGTATCCATATTATAGAAAGTTACTGCAAATTTACCATAATACATTTGTTTTAATGAACGTTTACCCATGGAACATTTTGTAACAGCCTGAACTGCATCAGCCATACATCTGTCGATTTCTAAAAAGACAATTAAGTTTTTGTGTCTTTGATTTAATTCCATCCCCATTAAATCTAAACCATACATGGCTAATTTAGTTCCAATAGCTATTCCACCACATATTTCTCCGTGGAAATCACCTGCTTTTGCTAATTGTTCATCATAGTCTTCTTCAGTCATCATTTTATCACCTTATATATCTAATTTTAAGTTTGTTTTCATAGGTACACAAACTTTTCTATTTTCATCTAATTCAATTAATTTAACATCGATAGAGTAAGCTTCTTTTAAGTTGTCTTCAGTTACTACATCTCCAGGAGCTCCAAAATCAATGAACTTTTTATTTTTCATAATAGCTACTTTAGTAGAGCTTAAAAATGCATGATCAGGAAAATGTGAAGACATTATAACTGACAAACCTGCTTCCGCCAGCCTATCAATAATTTCTAAAAGTTTAATCTGATTACCAAAATCCAAATGAGATGTTGGTTCATCCAATATTAAAATATCTGGTTGCTGTGTAAGTACTCTGGCTAAAAATACCAGTTGCCTTTCACCACCACTAAGATTAGTATATTCTTTATCCTTTAAATCATATATCCCCAATGTTTTTAATGATTTTATAGCTATTTTCTCATCTTCAGCTCTTGGAGACTGAGTTAAATTAAGATATGGTGCTCTACCCATCAGCACAACATCAAAAACTGTAAATGGAAACGACGGAACATGTGATTGTGGAATATAACCAATATGTTTAGAAATTTGAGAAAAGGACAATGTTTCAATATTTTCACCATTAATTAAAATTTCACCGGAATCAATATCATGCAACCCGTTTAGACATTTAATTAAAGTTGTTTTACCTGTCCCATTTGGTCCAAGAATACATAATACATCTCCTCTTTTTATAGAAAAACTGATGTTTTCAAATATTAAATTATCCTCATAAGAAAAGGATATATTGTTAACTTCCAATATTTTATCTTCTACGACCATTCTGAATACCCCTTTCTAAGTAAATACAAGAATATCGGAACACCGATAACTGCTGTTAAAATTCCTATAGGTATTTCAATTGAAATTACTGCTCTGGATATATTGTCAATTAAAAGTAAGAAACTGGCTCCCAAACTTAAAGAAGCAGGAATCAGAATCTTGTTATCCGGACCTACAATCATTCTTGTCATGTGGGGAATAACCAAACCTAACCATCCGATGATTCCGCTAATGGAAACTGCCGCGGAAGTAAGTAAAGTACATGCTGCAATTACAACCAGTCTGGTTCTTGAAGGATTTAAACCTAAAGCCTGTGCTTCTTCATCACCCATAGACAATAGATTAATACGCCATCTAAGCAACATTAAAACAACAACGCCAATGATTATCGGAACTGAAATCATTATCAGTTTATCAACAGTAATAGAAGCCAGACTTCCCATCAGCCAGTAGACAATTTCAGGTAATTTATCATCAGGATCAGCTATAAACTTAACTGCTGAAACTAATGCTCCAAAGAATGCTGAAATAGCTACTCCAGATAAAACTAAAACTAAAATTCCACCGTTTTTATAAGATTTTGAAATCAAATATGTAATTGATACTGAAATCAGTCCAAATACAAATGCGAATATTTGAGTTACAACATTTAATCCTGAAAGTAAAATAGCCAATGCCGCTCCAAAACCTGCACCGTTAGACACTCCGAGCAAATCTGAAGATACTAACGGGTTTTTAAAGATTCCCTGAAACGCAGAACCTGCCATAGCCAATGCTGCCCCTACAACAAATGCCCCAATAATACGTGGAAGTCTTATTTCAAATACAATAGTTGTAATAGTTTGAGACACTTCCAATTGTGGAAATATAGGGCACAATATAGTTTTAATCACATCAACCGGGTCAATCGGATATCTTCCAATCAAAAAAGATGCAAAAAAAAGAATTATAGGAAGGAAAACTAAAAGCACAATACTTAATATTTCCTTATTTTCCTCATTCATATAAATCCCTTACAAGTTTGACTCCTTAAGTCCTGAATCAAGCAACAACTGTTTAGCTTGCTCATCACTTAAATCAAAGTGATAAAACTCACTGTAAAACTCCTGAGTAGTGGAAATCATATCTATATCCTGATACTCCTCAGGATAAATACATTTTGCAGTCCATGGAACACCAATAATCATGTTTGCTCCGACAGGCCTGTCAAACCATTTAAATGGAGACTGCGGTGATAAATACACATCATGATTTTTAACTGCTGTAATCCCTGCCCAGTTCGGATTGTCATATACTTTTCCATAGAAATCAGGATTGGTAGTAATAATAACATCAGGATTCCATTTAATAATCTGCTCCATAGATACCTGAATACCAGAAGTAGTATTTCCCTGAGCTAAAGAATTAGCCACATTTTCTCCACCAACAAGATCAATTAATTGGCCATGAGTTGAATTAGATGGATTTGTTTGAAGTCCGTCATTACCCTGAGCATAATATACTGTTTTCTTATCAGTAATCTGGCCGGATTTCTGATGTACGATATTCAAATATTTATCATTGAAATCTGTTAATTTTTTAGCATTGTCCTGTGCTCCCAAAACATCTCCAATGAAAGTTATTGATCCATCGACTTTTTCAACATCTGTAGTGTCATTAACTGCAACAACAGGAATTTCACCAAATTTATTCTGACGTTCTTGAACAGTAGCTAAATCTCCATCTCCTCCCTCATCAATAGATTCAATAACCATATCAGGTTCAGATGCTATGAATTCTTCATAGCTACCATCTTGTGTTCCATACCAACCTCCAACAACAGGAAGGCTGGCATATTGAGATGGGATGTATTTAAGTTCGTCATCAGTCCATTGGAAATTAACTGCAGTTAACTTCTCCGGAGCAATCATATAAATTACAGTAGTCATTGGAGGACTAGTAGCTACCACATTACCAACAGAAGCAGGTATTTGTACTGTCCTTCCAACCATATCAGTTATATTTTTAGATCCCACTGTTTCTACAGTAGAAGGAGTTAAAAATAAGTGAGCAGCAACTCCGCATATAACTAAAACAGCCAAAATTAAAATAATAATCTTACTCTTCTTTTCCATAAATATCACTAAACATTCAGTCAAATAAAATATATATTGATATGAAATTATTTACTTAAAGAGATAAATAATTTACTAAAACTTTTAAGTTATTTATATTCAAAAATCAAATAATGAATTAAAGGGGAATTATATGAAACAGATAATGGAAGAAAAAGCCCAAAATTATAAAAATGGAAAAATAAATTATGTTACAGAAAAAGTCGTTAAAGATTCTACCATAACATTAACAATAAACAATGAAATCAGCCGCAGCCTATCTGCAATTGAAGATTCACTTGAAGAATTTGCTGTAGGTTATTTATTTAATGAGAATATGGTAAAATCCATAGATGACATTGAAAAAATTGAAATCAATGAAAATCATATTAATGTAGAAATTGATGATAAACTTCTTAAAACAAAAGAAACAGTTTTATGTTCCGATTCTTCAGGAGGCTGGAGAAGTAAAATAAAAGAAATTGAACCGATAAGCTCTGATTTTCAGGTTGAAGCTGATGAACTGATTAACAGAATTGAAGAACTGAAAAATAATGCTCAAATCTGGCAGGCCACAGGAGGGACACATGTAGCTGGAATTGTTTATAAAAATAATTTCATTGTAAAAGAAGATGTAAGTCGACATGTAGCAGTAGATAAAGTTATTGGCTATGGCATATTGCATAATTATGATTTAAGCAACAGCTATGTAATTTACAGCGGCAGAATGCCTGCAGACATGGTAATAAAAATAGTTAGATCCGGAATACCGGTACTTGCATCAAATGCTGCTCCGGCATATTCAGGATGTGAAACAGCTAAAAAAGGAAATGTAACTCTTGTTGGATTTTTAAGAGGTCAAAGATTTAATGTTTACAATAATAAAAATAGAATAATATTTTAGAGTTAAAATTACTCTAAAACAGTGTGTCTTGATTTTAAATCACTTTCTGTTTGATGCATTTTTTCCATTAATTCGGAAACAATTGCATCTAAAAATACTAATGTAGTTAACTCAAAAGCAGTTCCAAGAGGAGTTAAAGAAGTATAATTTCCGTATATTTGACGTTTCATATAATTTTGATCATCCACTTCTTTTTTAGTCCTTCCTTTAACAAGTAAATGACCGTCAGCCAATTGGCCAAGAGTTGATTCAGGATATGAAGTAACAGCCAATACTTTAGAACCCCTATTTTTTGCGATTCTTGCTGCAGATACAATAGTGTTGGTTTCTCCAGAACCGGAAATAGCTATAATACAGTCATCATCATAAATAGCTGGAGAAATAGTTTCACCAACAACATAAGAACTAATTCCCAAATGCATTAATCTCATTGCAAAAGCTTTAGCTGCAAGACCTGACCTTCCTGCACCAGTTACAAAAACATTTTTTGAGTTCATTATAATGTCTTCAAATTCATTAATAGCATCTTCATCTAAAAATTCTTCAGCACAAACAATATTATCTAAAATAGCTTTAATTGAAGTTTTCATCAATTCCATCTTATCCAATTCCCAAAATATATTATCAAAACAATATTATTAATTATGATTACAGCTTTATATATAATTAATTATGAAACTAAAAAGCAAAGGTATCATCAATTTAGATATAAATGGTGAAATTTATGACTATAAATTATATCAAAGTCTAAATTCATTAGCTAAAACAGGTTCACAGAGAAAATCAGCTAAAGAGTTAAATATTTCACATACTGTTTTTAATAGAAGATTGCTTAAAGCTGAAGACAAATTGGGAGTTAAAATTACTCAAAAACAGGGAAATGGTACTTTATTAACACCTGAAGGCGAAGCATTGCTTGAAGAGTATAAAAAATATTTAATCCAAATAGATAAAACCTCTGAAATCAATATCTGCGGAGGCCATATCAGTACAGGGCTTTTAGAAAGTATTGATACAACATTCAATACAAACATTTACAGCAGCAATGATGAAGATGCTTTTAAACTGGCTAAAAGAGGTGTTGTAGATTTATTAACATTAGATGATCCACTAATAGCTTTTGAACGGGATTTGAATATGATTCCAATAGCTTATGATTATCTGGTACTGATAGCCAGCCCCAATTCCAAACCTATTAAAAGTATACATGAGTTAGAAGGATTGAATTTTGTAAATGTTCAGGGTTCTGCCCAAAGGCTTGCATGGAATACTCTAGAACACTATGACATCAATTATAAAATTAAATCAAATGTAAATTCACAATTTGATGCATTCAAATTAGTCAGAAATTCTGAAAATTTATATAGTTTTTTAAATGCCAGTTATTTCAAAGGAAATGACATTTTAAAGTTCGATACAAGGCATGTTATCAGTTTAATAAAAGTAAATGATGAAAAAGAAGAGTTGGACCAATTCATTGAATATCTGTTAACTGATGGACAAACAGCCATTAAAAACCAGGGTTTCATTCCTATTGATTAAAAGTTTTCAAATGCCCTAAGGAAATAAAAATTTAATTAAACATATAAAAGTTATTTTTGTTGAAAAATTTATACCAAAGCAACCAAAAATTTTTTAAAAATCATAAAATAAACAATAAATAGACAAACAAAAAAGGAGAAAAGAACATGGCAAAAAACAGAGATTTACTATCTATCGGACATTCTGCACTTGATTATATCATTAGAGTACCAGAGTTTCCTAAAGCTAATTTCTCAGCACCAATAAACGATATGAAGACATTTAATGGTGGTGCTGCAGCTAATGTTGCACTTGTTGGAGCAAAACTAGGTTTAAAAACATCATTAGTTTCAGCAGTAGGTGGGGACTTTAAAAAATCCAATTATTATGAAATAATGGAAAGTTTAGATGTAAATACTGATTCATTAATCATAGTTCCTGGAGAAACAAGTCCTACAGCATTTGTTTTAACTGATGAAAATGATGACCAGATTAGCTATTTCTACTGGGGAGCTGCTAAAGAATTTGCATCAAGTAAAGTGCCTACACAAGCAATATCCAATGCAGAGGCTGTTCATTTAGCTACTGGTGATCCTCACTTTAACTGGAAATGTAGTGAAGAAGCAAAAAAACAGGATTTACTTGTTTCTTTTGACCCTGGTCAGGATCTTGGAATGTACGATACAGACAAATTAAGAGACGTTATTACAAATACTACCATCCTTTTTGGAAACCATCATGAAATTAGAAGAATACTGGAATCATTAGAAGTGGATTTAGACGGATTAAGGGAAATCGGTCCTAAAATTATTGTAAAAACCTGCGGAGCTAATGGGAGTGAAATCTATTCAAACAATGAAAAAATCAAAATTGATGCTATTGTTCGTGAAGCTGTGGATCCTACTGGAGCAGGAGACTCCTACAGGGCAGGATTTTTATCAAGATTCTTAAACGGAGAATCACTTGAACAATCTGCTAAATTTGCATCATCAGTATCCTCTTTTATTGTAGAAGAACAAGGATGTCAAACTAACATGCCTACTTTCGATGATGCCTTTGATAGAATGAGTGAATTTTATTAATCACTCTTTTTTACTTATTTTTTTTAAAATAAACTTTAGATATATCAATTTTTTTTGAATTAAACTCAATCAGATTAATTTAAATACTATTACACAAAAATAGAGTAGTATCAACCAAAAATGATAAGTTTTTAAAACTTATTTGATATTTTTAAAAATCATTTGACTAAATTAATGTGATGACCTATGACACAGATAATGGATGCAAAAAAAGGTATTTTAACTGATGAAATGAAACAGGTAGCTGCAAAGGAAAATGTTTCTGAAGAATTCATTTTAAAATCAGTAGCTAACGGAACAATAGTAATTCCATCTAATGTAAACAGAGATATTGAAGCTTCAGGTATTGGTGCAGGACTTAGAACAAAAGTAAATGCAACTGTTGGAACCTCAACAGATATTGTTGACTTTGATGAAGAAGTACTAAAAGCACAAATTGCAATTGATAATGGTGCAGACTGTTTAATGGAATTAAGTATTGGTGGAGATTTAGATGTAATTAGAAGAAGAGTTCTTGATATGTCTCCATTACCAGTAGGTTCAGTACCAGTTTATCAGGCAGCTATTGAAAGAATTAGAAAGGACGGCTCCGTAGTTTACATGGAAGAAGAAGATTTATTCAAAACCATTGAAAAACAAGCAAAAGATGGTATTGACTTCATGGCTGTTCACAGTAGTATCAACATTGAAACTTTAACCAGACTCAAAAGACAGGGTCGTGTAACCGGACTTGTATCCCGTGGAGGATCATTTATGTCCGGATGGATTGTTGAAAACGAAAAAGAAAATCCGTTATACTCAAACTTTGACTATGTTTTAGAGATTGCTAAGGAACATGATGTTGTTCTTTCACTTGCAAACGGTATGAGAGCAGGGTCAATTGCCGATTCAACAGACAGGGCTCAAATCCAAGAATTGATCATTTTAGGAGAACTAATCGACAGATCCCGTGAATCTGGAGTGCAATGTATGATTGAAGGACCTGGACACATTCCAATTAACGAAATCCCAACAAATGTTATGATTCAAAAGAAAATGTGTTCTAACGCTCCTTTCTATATGCTCGGACCTATTGTATGTGATGTGGCACCAGGTTACGACCACATCGTATCTGCAATTGGTGCTGCATCTTCTGCAAAAGCAGGAGCAGATTTCATCTGTTATGTAACTCCTGCAGAACACCTTGCTCTTCCAAACCCTGATGATGTAAAAGAAGGAGTAATTGCAACAAAAATTGGAGCTTATGCAGGTGACTTGGCAACTGGTGCAGTCGACGGTTCACAGGATTTAGCTATGGCTGAAGCTCGTAAAAAACTTGACTGGGAAGCACAATACTCATGCGCAATGTTCCCTGAAGCTGCACGTGCAAAAAGAGACCAAAGACCTCCTGAAGAAGAAGACACATGTACCATGTGTGGAAATTATTGTGCAGTAAAAATCGTAAACGAATGGTTGGACCAGTCCGATTCCGACTTAATTAAATAGATAGATTCTATCTATTTTATTCTTTTTTTAAATTATAATTTGCCATTTCCTCAAAACAATTTTTATATCTCTTACAATTTTATTTAAATAACTTCAATTTAATTTAAAGTATTATAACTAAAAAAAAACATCTGGGAAAATAAAATGAAAAAATTTTAAAATAATCTCAGATAATAGAGAATTTTAGCCATACAAATATAAACTTCACAATAATGTAACATTTTTACTTAATCTTTTTATATTAATAACAAGAAATATTAAATGTATAACTTATTTTTATGATTATAAATTATCGGTGATGTAATGAAACATTGGATTGAAAATATAGCTGAGGAATTAAGTAAAAGAGATACTGATAAACATGTAATTGCAAGTGGAACCTCAATATCAGGTTCTATCCATATTGGAAACTCCTGTGATGTATTTATAGCTAATGCAATCGGAAAAAAATTACGTGAATTGGGAAAAGAAGCTCAAACTATTTGGATTGCTGATGACCATGACCCACTTAGAAAAGTTCCATACCCATTACCTGAAAATTACGATAAATATCTTGGAATGCCTTACTCAACAATTCCATGTCCTGACGGCTGTTGTGATAACTTTGTAGAACACTTTGAAAAACCATTTTTAGGAGTTATGGATGCATACGGTATTGAAATAGAACATAAATCCGGATTTGAAATGTATAAAAGCGGAGTCTACAATGACTACATAAGAACAGCTCTGGAAAATGTAGACAGAATCAAGGAAATATTCAATCAATACAGAAGAGAACCTCTAGCAGATGACTGGTTACCATACAATCCAATTTGTGAAGAATGTGGAAGGGTAAATACCACTTATGCATATGATTTTGATGGAGACATCATCAAATACAGATGTGACTGCGGTCATGAAGGTGAAATGAACATTAAATCCGGAAATGGTAAACTTACATGGAGAGTGGAATGGGCTGCAAGATGGAAAATATTTAACGTTACCTGCGAACCATTCGGAAAAGACCATGCAGCAAGTGGAGGATCATATGATGTAAGTAGCATTATTTCAAAAGAAATATTTGACTACGAAGCACCATACCCAGTTCCTTATGAATGGATTACTTTAGACGGAGAAGCTATGAGTAAATCTCATGGAGTATTTTTCAGCCCGGAACAATGGTTAGCTATCGGTCCTGCTGAAAGTCTTAACTACTACTTATTCAGAAGCAAACCTATGAAAGCTAAAGATTTCTCACCTAAAATGTCATTTTTAGACTTCATGGATCAATTTGACAAAGTAGAAAAAGTATTCTACAATGAAGAAGAAGCACCATCTGAAAAAGAAGGTAAAAAATTCAAAAAAATCTATGAAATAGCTCAAATAAATGAAGGCAGTCCTCTACCATTCAGACCGCCTTACAGATTCTTAGTTAATGCTTACCAAATAGCTGGAAACAATTTAGAAAAAATATTTACAATTCTTAAAAACAATTCCCAATTAACTAAAAGCTTTAAAAACAAAGAATTCTGTGATTTGAATGAAACAGAATTAAAACAATTCCAGGAACGTGTTGACAATGTTGTTAACTGGTTAGATACTTATGCCCCTAAATTTGTAAAATTCCAAGTTCAGGAAAAAAGTGTTCCAAAATTACCATTAACTGACGAACAGACAGAATTCTTAGGCAAATTAGCTGATTTAATGGAATCAAAAGAATTTAACAAAGCTGAAGATTTACACGATGCAATGTACGAAATTCTTGAAGGTCAAGGATTAAAACCTCAAAAAGGATTCCAAGCTATTTATAAAATGATTTTAGGTCAAAAACAAGGGCCAAGAGCAGCATCATTCTTATTATCTCTTGACAAAGACTTTGTTGTTAAAAGATTAAGACAGGAAGCTTAAAAATCACAAACATCAGTAGAATTCCCTACTTTGGATAATTCATTATTCCAAGATTCAGGGTTTTCTTCCACATATTTTTCAAACAATTTTTTACATTCCAAATTATTTAAAACTACTACTTCTACACCATTTTTTTCAAGCAAACATTCTGCACCCATCAAAGTTGTATTTTCACCAATGATAACCTTTGGAATATTATATAATAATATGGCTCCAGAACACATAGGGCAGGGAGAAAGAGTTGTGTATAATACAGACTGAAGATAATCTTCATGATTTAAACGGCCTGCATTTTCAATAGTATCTATTTCTGCATGTAAAATTACAGAATCATTTTGAATTAGCCTATTATGGCCACGAGAAATAATTTTTCCATCTTTAACCAGAACTGCACCAATTGGAATGCCTCCTTCAGCTAAAGATTTTTTAGCTTCCTTTAAAGCTTCATTTATAAAATAAGTGTCATCATACATAATAAAAAAATGGAAGTGATGATTTAATCATCATCAAGTGAGACTTTTTTGTTGGAAAGTCTGTCTAAAAATCCTCTATTAGCTTGTTTTTCTAAAGTTTTTTTAAGTTTAGAAACTTGTCCTTTTAAATCATCAATAGTTTTTTGTGAATCATTATGTAATTTGTCGTAACTGCTTTGTTTACCTTTAAGTTCTGCAGTGAGTGATTTAATTTCTTCATTAAGCTTGTTCATTTCACTTTTAACTTTAGCGTCAACTTCATCTTTATAATTTCCCATTTCAATAACTTGTTTTCTTAAACTGTCAATTTCAGATTTAAGATCAGGAACTAAATCTTTAAGTTTATCTAATTCAGAAGTTTTTTCAGTTAATTTTGAATGTAAATCTTGATTTTCGGCTTTTATTTTATCAACTTTATCTGCATCAACATCATCAAGTTTAGCTTTGAAATCAGCTACTTTAGCTTCTGCATCTTTTTTAATATCTTCAATTTCAGATTCAAGCTTTTCAGCCCTTACTTTATTAATTGCATCTTCAGCACCAATTTTTGTTAATTTTTCGCTTAAATCTGCATTAATATCTAATTGATCATAATATTTCCTAGTAGTGTTTTCTAATGCTTCAGTTAATTCATTTTTAATTTTCTTTAACTCTGCATTTTCTTTTTTAAGATTAGGAATAATTTCATTAGTTAAATAATTAAGTTCACTAGACTGGTTATCTAATTTTTGATCTTTTTCTTTCAATTGGCTTTCAAATTCAGTTACGTTTTCTTCAGACACTATATCACCATATAAGCAATAATAATCTTTTCTAAATTTACGTTCAACAACAAGTATACAAAATAATAATATTATTATTAAATTATTTAAATCTTTATCAACTACACATGATAACTTTTGCACTTCCCCAATGATTAAATAAGTAGCGAAACATACATTATAATAACGAATTTTTAAAAACTCATGGAGATAAACATGGACTATTTTGATAGATTGGAAGCAGATACTAAAGCATTATATGAAATAGCTAATGAAGCAAGGTCTAAAGGATTAGATGTTGAAACAAAAAGTGAAGTTCCTTTAGCAAAGGATTTAGCTGAAAGAGTTGAAGGGCTTGTTGGTCCTGAAGGTGTTGCTAAACGTATTAAAGAATTAGAGCAGGATATAACCAGAGAAGAAGTGGCTTTTGAAATAGCTGCTGAAATAGCATCTGGAAAGTTTGAACTTACCAAAGAAAAGGCAAACTATAACGAAGAGCAAAGATGTGACCAGGGCCTCAGGACTGCACTAGCTATTCTTACAGAAGGAGTAGTAGCTGCTCCATTGGAAGGTATTTCCCAGGTAAAGATTAAAGAAAATTTTGATTCTACAAAATATATTGCAGTTTATTTTGCAGGACCTATCAGAAGTGCGGGAGGAACTGCTGCTGCATTGGCTGTTTTACTTGGAGACAAAATCAAAGAAGCTATAGGAATTGATGATTTTAAGCCTATTGATGATGAAATTGAACGTTATGTGGAAGAGGTAGAACTCTACGAATCAGAAGTTACCAACCTGCAATACTCCCCAACACCGGAAGAAGTAAGATTTGCAGCTAACCACATTCCAGTAGAAGTTACAGGAGAACAAACCGACCAGGTTGAAGTATCCCACAGGGATTTGGAACGTGTTGAAACCAACAATATCAGAGGAGGAGCTCTTTTGGCTATGGTTGAAGGAGTTATTCAGAAATCTAAAAAGATTTTAAAAATATCCAAAAAACTTAAATTAGATAGCTGGGGCTGGCTTTCCGAATATTCAAAACCAAAAAGTGATGATAAAAAATCTGATGATGACAGCACAGATTTAGTAACTGAACCGAAATATATTCAGGATATTATTGGCGGAAGGCCTGTTTTAGGCTATCCTTCCGAAAAAGGAGGATTCCGTTTAAGATATGGTCGTTCCAGAAACACCGGACTTGCAACTATGGGAGTTCATCCGGCAACAATGGCACTGCTTGATTTTTTAGCTGTTGGAACACAACTTAAAATCGAATACCCTGGAAAAGGTAACTGTGTTGTTCCAGTAGACTCCATAGAAGGACCTATTGTAAAGCTTAAAAATGGAGATGTTGTAAAGATAGATAAAATCAAACAGGCAAAAGAACTTAAAAATCAGGTTGTTGAAATCCTATTTTTAGGAGACATGCTTGTTGCATTTGGAGAATTTTTAAGAAACAACCAACCACTTATGCCTTCAGGATGGTGTGAGGAATGGTGGCTTGGCCTACTTCAAAAAAGCGACAAATTTGACAGCACAGATGAAACTTTAGATTTGCATCGCTTAGAATATGATTATATTCCTGCTACTGAAGCTTTCAAACTGTCTGAAGAATATGATATTCCACTACATCCGAAATACACTTACTGCTATAATGATGCAACAGTAAATGATTTAAACTCATTGATTGACGTAATTCTTGAAAATAAATCAAAATATTCTCCAGAAAACGGTCTTACTATTGATCTGGATTACAGAAAAAGAGTATTGGAAATTATAGGTGTTCCACATACCGTAAAAGATGGGAAAATAACAATAGATAAAGATCACAGCTATGCTTTAATAAATACATTATCAGACAATATTCCAGTTAAAGAACATACTCTGGAAGCTTTAAACGAAGTTTCACCAATTGAAATTAAAAATAAGGCACCAGCTTATATTGGTACTCGTGTAGGAAGACCTGAAAAATCTAAAGAAAGATTAATGAGACCTGCACCACATGGATTATTCCCAATCGGCAATTATGGTGGGAGCAGAAGATTAGTAGCTACTGCTGCTAAAAAAGGTAATGTTAAAGTAGATTTAGCTAGAAGAAAATGTACACAATGTAAAATCAGTTCCTTCCAATCTATCTGTCCGCATTGTGGAGCTCCAACAGAAATCAGCCCACATAGTGTAAAAAACATAAACCTTTCAGCTATGCTTAAAAAAGCATCAGACAATGTAAAAGTAAGGAAAGTTGATGAAATGAAAGGAGTAGTAGGTATGATTTCCGAATCCAAATTGCCAGAACCTCTTGAAAAAGGAATACTCAGGTCCAAAAATGAAGTATTTACTTTTAAAGATGGAACAATTCGTCACGATTCAACAGATTTACCTCTAACTCATTTCATACCAAAAGAAATTGGAGTTACTGTTGAAAAACTTCTTGAAATGGGTTATACTAAAGACTGTTACGGAAATCCAATTGAAAATGATGAGCAAATCATAGAACTTAGAGTACAGGACATTGTTATTTCCAATAACTGTGCAGACTACCTTGTCCGCACCGCCAATTTCATTGATGATGAACTTGAAAGATATTATGGAATGGAAAGATTCTACAATGTCAAAGATAAATCTGATTTAATTGGACATTTAGTAGCCGGTCTTGCTCCCCACACATCTGCAGGAGTATTAGGCAGGATTGTTGGATTTACAAAGGCATTATGCTGTTATGCCCATCCTTATTTCCACTCTGCAAAACGTAGAAATTGTGATAGTGATGAAGATGCAGTAATGCTGCTTTTAGATGCATTAATCAACTTCTCAAAATCATACCTGCCAAATACAAGGGGAGGAAGTATGGATGCTCCTTTAGTTTTATCTTCAAGAATTGACCCTGAAGAGATAGATGATGAATCTCACAACTTAGATATATTTGAAAGATTCCCTGTTGAGTTTTATGAAAAAACTTATGAACCTTTAAAACCTGCTGAAGTTTTAGAATACATTGATAATGTGGAAATGCATTTGGGAACCCCACAGCAATACGAAGGATTGATGTTTTCCCACCATACCTCAAGTATTCATGCTGGACCTACAGTATGTCTTTATAAAAGGCTTCCTTCAATGAGGGAAAAAGTAGAAGCTCAAATTGCACTAGCTGAAAATATCAGAGCTGTAGATCAAAGGGGAGTTGTGGAAAAAGTTTTATCTTCCCACTTTTTACCGGATATTATGGGAAATTCAAGGGCGTTTTCCAAACAAAAAGTAAGATGTACAAAATGCGGATCAAAATATAGAAGAATGCCCCTTACCGGAAAATGCAAATGCGGTGGAAATTTAATACTTTCAGTTTCTAAAGGTTCAGTAACTAAATATCTTGAGATATCACAGGATTTGGTAAATAGATACCCCGTGTCTCATTATTTAAGACAGCGTTTAGAAATTCAGGAGTTTGGAATTCATTCGCTTTTTGAAAGTGACAAATCCAAACAAAGTTCTTTAGATGTTTTCTTCTAAAGAACATCAATACTTTTTAATTGCTCTTGCAATTCAATATAATATTTAAAAATTGATAAATAATTTTAACTGAAGTATACATTGTTCGTATCAAAGCGAACATAATATATACAAGTAAGAATATATAATTAATACAACTGAGAGAAAACTCTCTCGTCAAAATTTATAGGATGGTGACATATATGGAAAAGACTTCCGAAATAATGAAAGAACTTGCTAACTCCAAGAAAATCAACGTTGAAAAAAACAACGGTATTAAAGAAAGATTTAGCTATGAAAAATTATTAAAATCCTTAGTAATGGTTGAAACTCCTTTCTTTGAATCTGATAAAATTGTAGCTCAGGTTGTTTCTTCACTTTATGATGGCATTAAAACCAAAGAAATTAAAAAAATCGTATATGAATGTTTAGAAGATATTGATGGTGAAATAGCTAACAAATACTTAGCCAGTACCCAATTAAAAGTACGTACTTCCAGAGATACCATTGAAGCATTTGATTTATCCAAAATCGCAAATACTTTAATTGAAGAAACAGGTGCATCCCAAGAAACCGCATTTGAAATAGCTACTGAAGTCTGGAAAGAGCTTAAAAAATTAAATGTGGAATACTTAACCGCGCCAATGATTAGGGAAATGGTAAACACCAAACTTGTAGAATATGGATTAGAAGACTTAAGAAGCCGTTACACTCGTTTAGGTATCCCTGTATACAACATCACTTCATTAATTGAAAACGGTAACAGGGACAATGCAAATATGATTCACAACCCTGAAAGTATCCACAAACATGTAGCTGATGAAGCATTAAAACAATATGCTCTTTTACAAATGCTTCCGTCACATTTAGCTGATGCACATATGTCCGGAGATATCCATATTCACGATTTAGAATTCTTTGCAGGAAGACCTCTAAACTGTATGCAGCACGATATAAGAACTTTCATCAAATACGGACTTAAAGTAGACGGAACCGGAGATCATACATCTGTTGCAGGTGCTCCAAACCACATGGAAACCTTAATGAACCATACTGGAGAAATTATGCTTGCATCACAACAAAACATGTCCGGAGGACAAGCTATGTCCTTATGGAACGTATTTGTAGCACCATTTGCAAGAGGCAGAACCTATGAAGAAATCAAACAATCTGTCCAAATGCTTATTTATAATTTAAATATGGCTTATGCAGCTAGAGGTTCCCAGGTACCGTTTACAAGTATGGTTTTAGAATTCGGAGTTCCAAAGTTCTTACAGGATGTAACTGCATACGGTCCGAAAGGTCAAGTCGTCGGAACCTATGGTGATTTTGAAGAAGAAACCAGATTAATCCAAAAAGCATTTACTGAAACATTACTTGCCGGTGACCAAGAAGGAAAACCTCATCTTTTCCCAAATACTATTTACACACTCCGTGAAGAAACATTAAAAGGAGATTATGAAGAAGACTTACATTTAGTCCATGAATTATCTGCAAAATACGGATCATCATATTTCATCAATATGTTGCCGGATTACAGGGGCAAAATGGCAAATTATATGGGATGTAGAACCTGTTTACAAGATAACTGGACTGGTGACTGGGAACAAGACTGTTTAAGAACAGGTAACCTTGCATATGTAACTTTAAACCTTCCAAGGATAGGATACCAATCTAAAGACGAATCTCAAGTATTCGAGTATTTGGATGAATACATGGATTTAGCTGCAGAAACATTAATGCTTAGAAGAGAACAAGGATTAAAATGTTTAAATGACTTCCATATATTACCATTCCTTAAACAAAAAGTTGGAGAAGACAGCTATTACAGAATCCAAAATTCAACATTATCTTTTGGTTTTGTTGGTCTTAACGAAATGTTATTATCCTTATTTGGAAAAGGTATCGAAGATAAAGACGCAAACAAATTTGGTGTCAAATGTATTGAATACTTAAATGAAAGAGCTGACAAATTAAAAGAGGAAACTGGTCTTAGATGGTCTGTTCTCCAAACTCCTGCAGAATCCACCGCATACAGATTTGCAACTCTTGATAAAGAGCAATTCGGAGATCAAGCTATCGTACAAGGTGACGGAAGTGCTAATTACTACACCAACTCATCACATGTTCCAGTAAACACAGATGTCTCCCTTATTGACAAAATAAAAATCGAAGAACAATACCACAGTTTAACTCCTGGTGGACATATCTTCCATGCATTTATGGGAGAATCCTACTCCGATCCAGATTCATTAATGAGTTTAACTAACAAAATAGCTAAAAAATCAGATATTGGTTTCTGGGCTTACAGTTCTGCATTAAGTTTCTGTCTTAATTGTAAAACTTTAATGAAAGGTTTAAACAACAAATGTCCAACCTGTGGAGAAAGTGAAGATGTTGAATGGTATGACAGAATTACCGGATACGTACAACAAGTAGGACGTGCAAAATCATCATCAGGTGGTTGGAACCCTGGAAAACGTCAAGAGTTAATTGACAGAAGAAGATTTGAAGATGAATAATCTTCTTCCAAACACCATCCTTTAAAAAAAAACTATCACCCCCATCCTATTTTTATCAGAACATTATTATATGAAATCTTCCAGAAATAATACATATTGTTTAAAAAATAGGAGGAATTTCTATAAATTTAAATATAAATTATTTTGAAAAGAAAATAATGTTAATAGCAATATTCTGCGTGGCTTTTGTTACAACAAATATTGTTACTGTAAAAATTTTAGACTTAGGTTTCTGGGGACTTACAGTTCCCTGCGGAGTAATAATCTATCCGCTAGTGTTTATTCTCACATCAGTGATAGCTGATACATATGGAGAATCAACAGCACAAAAAACTATTCTTTTTGGAGTAGTCTGTAACTTGCTTTTCGTTGTTGTTTCAACAATTGCATTAATGCTACCTGCAGCTGGTTTCTGGGAAGGACAGGATAGTTTTGTATACATATTCTCACAAACACCAAGAATGTTGATTTCATCTTTTATTTCGTATATTGTTGGTAACTTTGTAAATGCTAAATTAACCCGTATGATTAAAGAAAGATCCGAAGACGGAAATGTCGGATACAAATCTATTGGAGCTATTGCCATTGGTGAAATATTAGACAACACAATATTCATTTCATTAGCATTTGCATTTACTGTAAGTTGGGCAAATATTGCAATAATGATTCTTGTTCATTTCATCATAATGTTCATTTGGACATTTGTAGCACAACCTATTACAGTTAAAGTTACCCAATGGGCTAAAAAAGGTGAACCAATAACTGCTTAATTAAGAAAGATTACTTTAAATCTTTCTAACTCTTTTTTTAATACCAATAGTAAACAATATATAGTTCATAAATCATACTAATAAACATAGTCTTATTAAAATTACAATTGGTGACATATTTAACTACTATTTTTTTAAATTTCCTAACCAAAATCCAATTGATAAAAAAGACTATTGAGGGATTTTATGGCAACATTTAAAGGATTTGCAATGAAAAAACTGAATGAAACTGGTTGGGTTGAAAAAGAAGTCCCGGAATGTGGACCATTAGACGCAATTGTAAGACCAACATGTGTCTCTCTCCTTGTACTTCAGATATACATACAGTATGGGAAGGAGCTATCGGAGATAGAAAAGACATGGTCTTAGGTCATGAAGCAGTCGGTATTGTTGAAGAAGTTGGCAGCTTAGTGAAAAATATCAAAGTAGGAGACAAAGTAATTGTACCTGCTATTACTCCGGACTGGGATGATGAAGCTGCTCAAAGAGGTTATCCTTCACAAACTACAGAACCATTAGGCGGATGGAAATTTTCAAATTTCAAAGACGGTGCTTTTGGAGAAAGATTCCATGTCAATTTAGCTGATGCTAACTTAGCCCTAATGCCTGAAGGATTAACTGATGAAGCTGCAGTAATGCTTGTAGATATGTGGTCTACCGGTATGATGGGATCTGAAAATGCAAATATACCATTAGGAGGAAGCGTATTAGTAATTGGAATCGGTGCTGTAGGGCTTTCAGCAATTGCAGGTGCTGCCCTTTTAGGTGCTGCAGATATTTATGCTGCAGGAACCCGTCCCGTTTCAGTGAAAGTTGCAAAAGAGTACGGAGCTACAGAAATTATCAATTACAGGGAAGCTCCAATTGATGAACAAGTTAGAGAAGCTACAAATGGAGCAGGTGTTGACTCTGTAATTTTATTGTAGGAGGAAACTTAACAAACACTTGGAAAGAAGCTGTAGCTAGTACAAAAGCCGGAGGAACAATATCAAATGTAAACTACTTAAGTGGAGCAGATGATGTTTTAATTCCTAGAGTAGAATGGGGTTGTGGTATGTCAAATATCAATATCACAAACGGATTATGTCCTGGAGGACGTGTGAGAATGGAAAGATTATCCCGCCTTGCACTTACCAACCGTGCAGACCCGGAACTCTTGGTTACCCACAGGTTTAAAGGTCTTGAAAAAATTGAAGATGCATTATACCTAATGAAAGACAAACCAAAAGACCTGATTAAACCAATCGTAAAAATAGATTAAAGTAATGATTAATTTCATTACTTTTTCTTTTTTAAAAGGAGGCTTTAAAATGATAATAGTTCAAGCAAAGGCAATTCCCAAAGACGAAACATCAAAAAACAAAATTATCAAAGCAGCTGCAAATTTAATTGAAAAATCAAAATTGGAAAATGGAAACATTAACTACAACTTATATTCCAATGTTCAGGAAGATACCTTACTTTTCGTAGAACAATGGGAAAATCTGGACATATTGAAAGCTCACCTTCAAACAGAGCATTTCAATCAGTTTGGAGCAGATATCGATGGTCTTTTAAAAGAAGATTTAGATATTAATGTGTTTTCAGCAGAAAATGTTGAACTTTAATATGTTACTTCAAATCCAAAAAACTAAAAGTATATTAATATCTTTATAGAAATAATTTAATATTATCAAATAAATGATAATATTTTTATAATTTTTATATTCTATGTTACTAGTATTATGGGCATTTTATACTAGGTAGCTGATAACATAGATTCATTTACCCAGTGCATTAATATATAAAAGAGGTTATTTAAATGCAAAGATCAAGAGGATTTAGAAGTAAATCAAGAAGAAAAATGACTAAAGTAGTAAGAGAAGGCAGATCCAACCCAATTACCAACAAACTTCAAAAATTTGAAGAAGGAGACTTAGTCCACATTACTATTAACCCAAGTATCCAAAAAGGTCAACCACATCCAAGGTTCCATGGAAAAACTGGTAAAATTACTGATAAAAAAGGAAAAGCTTACATTGTTTCATTAACTGATGGAAACAAAGCAAAAGAATTAATTATCAGACCTGATCACTTAAAATTACAAACAAGCCAATAAATTGATAACTATGATTGGGAAAAAAATAATTGAGAGCGAACCAATTCAAAGTGTAAAAGTTAAAGAAGCTCTCGAAGAATTTTCACAGGAAAATGAATTAAACTACGAACAAAATATCACTTTAAATCATCTTTCAAGATTTAAAAGATACTCTGTTGAAGACAGCGAAAAAATAATATCTGAACTTAAAGATAAAATTGGTTTAAGGCATAAAGTAGCTGTTCGTATTGTTGATTTAATTCCACAAGATTTATCCGATTTAAGATTAATATTTGCTAAAGAAGCTACACACATTGAAAAAGAGCAAATGGAAGATATTCTTGAAATCTTAGATCAGTATACTATCATCGAATAGTTTTTAAACTATTCTTCTTTTTTTACTTTTTAATTAACAAATAATCAAATTACTAATTTTAGATATGTTTATTTAAGTTAACAATTAAAACATATAAGTATAGTTTATTAAAGTGGCAATAAAACTTTAAGAAAAAATAAATTGTAAACTATTAAAACAACTAATATTTCCTTACTGACAATTAATTAGTTAATGTAAGAAAATTCCATCCTCCATGAGGACGGAGTAATTCAAACGTGAAGTGATAAAATGGAAACAAAAAACAAAAAACAAAAAATACCGGCAGCAACTGAAGAACATGCTGTTATATTAGATTATCTTAGTTTAGGTTATGTAAACTCTGATATGTCTAAATTTAAAGGTAAAGCTATTGCTCAAGCTATTGGTACTGACTATTTCACTTTACTAGAATTAGTTCCTAAAAGAGGAGTTGATTTAGAAATTCAGGACACTGTATATATTGGAAAAGGAAAAAGAGACAAAATATATAAAGTTCTTGGAAAATTAGACTATGAAAACTTAACTGCAACCAGCAGAATTGAGTTAGAATATAGTATACGCGAAATAGTTAAAAACAACGAAGAAAAATTTGTCGAATTCTTCAATACCGCAGGTGCAATTAGTACCCGACTTCACAAATTAGAATTGATTCCAGGAATTGGTAAAAAATATATGTGGGAAATTGTTGAAGCTAGAAAAGAAAAACCATTTGAAAGCTTCGAAGATATAACTAAAAGAATACCTTCATTAAATAATCCTGCTGAAATGATTGTAAATAGAGTGAAACAAGAACTAGATACAACAACAGCTAAAAAAGGTAAGAAAAAATATTACCTTTTCACTCCAATTCCAAAAGCTCAAAAGAAACACAGAAATCCAAGAAACAGTAGGAATCAAAGAAAGTAAGTGATAACCTTGAATAGTGATGCTGCTTCCACTTCATTATCTAAAACAACAAAAGCTATCCTTAATGAATATGGGATAAAATTAAATAAAAATCTCGGACAGAACTATTTAATCGACAGAAATAAACGAGATCAGATTATCCAGTTCGGTAATCTTACAAAAGATGATGTTGTATTAGAAATAGGTCCCGGAATCGGCACACTAACAATTGAACTTGCTAAAAGAGTTAAAAAAGTAATAGCTATTGAACAAGATTCTAATATTTGCCAGATATTAGAAAATCGATTGAAAAAAGAAAATATAGATAATGTAGAATTAATCAATGATGATGCTCTGAATGTGGAATTTCCAAAATTCGACAAAATCATCTCAAATCTACCTTATCAAATTTCATCACCAATTACATTTAAATTCCTGAATTATGACTTCCAACTAGCTATTTTAATGTATCAGAAAGAGTTTGCATCCAGAATGAACGGAAAAGTTGGAAGTAAAGATTATTCCCGACTCTCAGCTATGCTATATTTTAAATGTGATGTTGATTTATTAACCGGTGTAAGTGCTGAAAGTTTTATTCCAAAGCCAAAAGTGGATTCTACTGTTGTCAGATTAACTCCCAAGCTTCCTGAATTAAACGGACAATTGAAACACTTGAATATCAATGAAATAAATGAAAAAGATTTTAAAACTTATTCTAAATTTGTAAAAGCCCTATTCCAGCACAGAAATAAAAAAGTTAAAAATGCTTTAATTGATTCCCGACACATTATCACTGATTTGGATAAAAAAGAAGTGAAAGCTAAATTAAATTCAATTAAACAAAAGAAAATTGAAGAACTTCTATCTGAAAGAATAACCAATTTGACACCTGAAGAAATACTTTATCTTTCAATACATTTAAATTCTGTTTTAGAGAAGTGATTTTTAATGGATAATTTTATAATAGATACTGCCGAAACTGTTTACACACCCGCTGAAGACAGCTATATGCTAGCTGAAAATCTTTTAATTGAAAATGACCAAAGCGTTTTGGAAATTGGAACCGGATCAGGAATAGTGGCCATGTATGCTTCAAAATTAACCAAAAAAGTTACAGCTACAGATATAAATTTTGATGCGTTAGAATTAGCTAAAAAGAATTTTAAACTTAATAACATAGAAAATATTGAATTGCTGTTCGGCAATCTGTTTGAGCCTGTAAAAGATAGAAAGTTTGATGTAATTTTATTTAATACTCCATATCTGCCTACTGAAAATGATGAAGTTCTTGATGATAATTTAAATTATGCATTTGATGGTGGCTTAGACGGTAGAAAAGTTATTGATCTTTTTTTAAATGAAGTGAAAAATTACTTAAACGATGGTGGAATTGTCCAGCTGATTCAGTCTTCACTTTGCGACAATGACAAAACATTAGATATTCTGGACAAACAGGGGTTTGTAGCAGAAATAGCTGTTAGTGAACACTTCTTTTTTGAAGATGTTGTATTGATTAATGGTTATTTATAAAAAAAAGTAAAAGAGAAATTACTGAATTTCTCCATCAAATACTAATTGGGCAGGACCTTCCATAAAAGCCCCTAATTCTTCTTCTTTTTCATATACATTAAATTTTAAGTCTCCACCAGGAAGATGCAATAAAACTTCACTATCAAAAAGACCTAATTTAAATCCTGAAATAGCTGTTGAAGTAGCTCCAGTTCCGCAAGCTAGTGTAACTCCAGCTCCACGTTCCCATGTGAGCATTTTTCCTTCATTTTTGGAAATCACTTCAACAAAATGAACATTGATTTTTTCAGGGAAAACTTCATGTGTTTCAATAGCCGGACCATATTTATCTATGTCAATTTCATCAATATTATCGACAAAAATGATTGCATGAGGATTGCCTACACTAATAGCTGTTGTATTGAATGTTGTGTCCAATACTTCTAACGGAGAGTCTAAAAATTCATCCATGTCAGATGCCATTGGAATTTCAGGAGTTTTAAAAGTAGATGTCCCCATGTCAACTTTAAACAATACCGGTTCGTCATTTTCTAATGTAATTTCAATGGTTTTAATT
Organism: Methanobrevibacter smithii ATCC 35061; assembly: GCF_000016525.1. Lineage (NCBI taxonomy): Archaea > Methanobacteriati > Methanobacteriota > Methanobacteria > Methanobacteriales > Methanobacteriaceae > Methanobrevibacter > Methanobrevibacter smithii. The sequence goes on along the minus strand of NC_009515.1, from coordinate 1,393,100 downwards.
CCTGATTTTGTTTCTACAGTCATTTTTTCCTGTTTTAAAATACCTTTCCTGTATACAAAATCACCGAAACATCTAATACCATTACCGCACATTTCAGCTTCGCTTCCATCAGGATTAAACATTCTGTATCCAATATCAGCTACATCAGAAGGAGTTACAAACAATACTCCATCCCCCCCTACACCAAAATGTCTGTGGCATAGGAACCTACATGCTTCAGCCTTATCTGCTTCAGGTATTACTTCTCCAGCACTTTCATTAATTATTGGAAAATCATTACCGATTCCATGCATTTTAGAGAATTTTAATCCTTTTAAATCCATATTTTCACCTATTGCAAGTAATCAGGAATTATTTGTTTGTTGAATAAATCTTCAAAAGTTTCTCTTTCACGTGTTAAGAAACATTCTCCGTCTTTAACAAGGACTTCAGATGCTTTTGGTCTTGAGTTGTAGTTTGAAGACATGGTAAATCCATATGCTCCTGCATTAAGAATAGCTAATAAATCTCCTTCTTCAACATCGGGCATTGGCCTGTCTCTTGCAAATAAATCTCCTGATTCACATACATTTCCGGCAATGTCTACTTCCTGAGTGTTTGGTGCATCCATTTTATTAGCTAATACAATATGATGGTATGAATCATACATTGCAGGCCTAAGTAAAGTATGGAATCCTGAATCTACACCTAAGAATTTTCTGTAACTTTGTTTTACACTGTTTACACGGGTTAAAAGCACACTTGCATCTCCTACCAAGTATCTTCCAGGTTCAAGATACATTGTTGGTTTGCCTAAATCATGCTCTTCCAATTTAGATTTGAATAATGCAATATTTTCTTTTGCAAATGTATCTATGTCTACAATGTTTTCTTCAGGAGTGTATGGAATTCCAACACCTCCTCCAAAATCAACAAATTCAAAATCAATGCCTGCTTCAGTGTGAACTTTTCCTGCAATGTCAATTGTTGATTCGATAGCTAATTTAAATGGTTCCGGATCCAAGATTCCTGAACCGATGTGGGAGTGCATACCTACTGGAGTGAAACCTAAGTCTTCTGCAAATTGATATACTTCTACAGCTTCATTATCCATAATACCAAATTTACTCATTACCCCTCCGGTAATACAGTGATCGTGGTGTCCTGCACCAACCATAGGATTTACTCTGAATGATATTTTAAATCCTTCAGGATCTACAACTTCAGCCAATCTTTTTAATGCTGAAACTGAATCCAAGTTAAGAACTGCACCTTGTTCAGCTACAAATTTCAATTCTTCAGTAGTTACATTGTTACCTGTAAATAATATCCTCTCACCAGGGAATCCTAATTTTTTAGAAGTGTATACTTCTCCAGGAGATACTGCATCAATACAGCATCCTTCACTTTCAAGAATCCTCATTACTGCTAAGTTAGTGTTAGCTTTACATGCATAATATACTCGAAAATCAGGATAGTATTTTGAAAAAGCATTGTAGAATCTGTTATAATTGTCCCTTATTCTGTTTTCATCTATGACATAGGTAGGAGTTCCAAACTCTTCAGCAATGTCACATGCATCAGCACCACCAATATCCAAGTGGTTTTTATCATTAATTTTAATATTTAAATCCATTTTGTAAAAACTCCTGTAATTTAAATTATTAATATTAATTTTTATTAGATATTGTATTTAAAATTAAGGAAGGAAAAAAATTTTCCGCTTAATCATAACCTATATATTTACCTGGAACTCCCATTTCAATTAAACCTAAAATAATTGCACAGCATACAAATGCTAAAACAAAGGTCAGTACAACAATTCCAACAGGATTATCCAAAAATGAAATATCCACAAATGTAGTCAATATAAGCAATAATGACTGGTTAAGTAAATAAACCCCGTAACAGGCCCTACTAATTGTCATTACAGAATAATTGAACTTTCTGCTGTTATGGATTCTTTTTAAAATCTTATTATTTTGAAGTTTTGGATCATTCAAATATTTAATCATTACAAATACTCCTGCAGCCTGCAGTATAGCCACTACACTTACATCTACGTAGTTTTCTGTAAGGAAGTTATAATGATGCAGGAATATTGTCTTTTGAATTCCATTTACAAATATGTCAAAATTAATCATGTAAGCAGTTGTTATCAGAAATATGGCAAAACCGAGTAAAATCAGCCATTTGGATTTTATATTGAACCTGTGATTTTCCAAATAATATCCCAGAAACATGTAAAGGATTGGACCTATGAAGAAAGTTAGATTAAAATAGGTCGGAGACCCGATATATGCGATTAGTTGATAGATAAGTGATGCAGATATTGCAAGGATAAGGAAATATTTTGCACCTCTTAATTTTGTTGACCTGACATATGGGGAAAATATAGGTAAAGACAGGTAAAGACCAAGCAGCATCCATGCATACCAGTGCTGAGTCATGAATTTAGACATGAAATAAACTACACAGCTAAAGCTAAAGCTAAGCTTGCCTGCAGATGCTGTCATAAGTAAAGCCAATAATGTATTCCAGATTAAAAAAGGAATGAAAATCCTTACAAAGTCTGTTTTAATAAATGTTTCAATATCTGAGTAATCCCTATCAAGCATTAATAAACCTAAAAGCATAAGGAATATCGGAACACCAAACCCAAAAGTCGTAAAAACAACATATTCCTGCAAATTTCCCACACTTTTATACTTAAAAACCATAGCTACATTTATTGCAATTAAGAAAAGTATACTGACTGCCCTTAACTGATCAACATATCTTATTCTTTCACTAATTTCCATTGAGCTTTACCCTCTTTAAAGTTGAACTATTAACTAATAACTACATATAAAATTTAATATCTTATAAATATTACTCTTGAAAAAATACTGAAAATGAACAAAATAAATAGGCAAAATAATTAAATATTCCAATGGCAAAGAGTAAAACAGGTGAATTTAAAATGGATAAACCTTATGGACTTACAATGAGAGGAATAGTCAAAAACAGCAATGACGAAATATTAATACTTAGAAGACATCCAAAATCCAGAACAAACCCCCACAAATGGGAATTACCCGGAGGAAAGGTAGACCCCGGAGAATTTTTCGATGAAGCATTAGTACGTGAAATAAAAGAAGAGACTAATTTGGATGGAGCAGTTGGTGACTTCTACGAAGCAATACAAGATGATTATGTCCATAAAAGAACTGTTCAAGTTGTTATGTATTTAAAAAATATCACTGGAGATGTAGCTATCAGTGATGAACATGATGAGTGGATGTGGGCCAATTTAGAAAAAATAAAAACATTGGAATTATCAACAGCATTTGAAAAAGTTTTAAAAAAGAAAAATTGGAAAATTTAAAGAGCTTTGTCTAAAGCTTCAACAAATTTATCAATTTCCTCATTGGTAATTATAAGAGGCGGAACAAATCTTAAAACATTGCCTGCAGTGCAGTTAATTAAGAATCCCATTTCTCTTAATTTATCAACATATCCAGCACCACTTTCAGACAATTCAACACCAATCATCAATCCGTGTCCTCTAACATCAACTATTTTATCATGTTTTTCTTTTAGTTCATTTAATTTATCTTTAAAGTAAGCACCGACTTTTTTGGAGTTTTCCAATAAATCTTCATCCAAAATAGTATCTAAAACAGCATTGGCCGCAGCACATACTAAAGGACCTCCACCAAAAGTAGTTCCATGATCTCCAGGTGCAAAACCGCCAGCTACTTTTTCAGTTGCAAGAAATGCTCCCATAGGAACTCCTCCCCCAACACCTTTAGCTATAGTCATGATATCTGCCTTTATATCAAAAAGTTCATGAGCAAATAATGTTCCGCATCTTCCAAAACCTGTTTGAACTTCATCTAAAATTAAAAGAATATCCTTTTCAGCACAGATTTCCGCTATTTCATCAAAATACTTTTTGGAAGGAACATTTACTCCACCTTCACCTTGAATTGGTTCAAGCATAATAGCTGCAGTTTCATCACTGATAGCTTCTTTAATAGCTTCAATATCATTATATGGAACTTCAATAAATCCTTGTGGGAGATTTTTTAAATAAGGTTCCCTATATTCTTCATGACCAGTAGCAGCCAATGTCAATAAAGTTCTTCCGTGAAAAGAGTCTTTAGCTGTAATAATTTCACTTTTACCCGTGTATTTTAAAGCTAATTTAATAGCTCCCTCATTAGCTTCTGCCCCACTGTTTGCATAGAATAATCTGTCAAATTCTGTTAAAGGAAGTAATTTTTTAGCATATTCAATAGCTGGTTCATTATAGTAAATGTTTGAAACATGAATAAGCTTTTCAACTTGGCCTTGAAGTGCATTAACTAATTTAGGATGCGCATGTCCTAAAGCATTTACAGCAATTCCTGCAAACATATCAATATACTCATTTCCATCTTTATCCCATACTTTTACACCTTTACCATGGTCTAAAACAATTGGTTGTCTTGCAAAAGTGTTAATAAAATATTTATCTTCAGCTTCAATAAGTTCATTTGTGTTCATAAAATACTTCCATAAAATACTTATATTAACTATATTTATAGTATTAATGATATTTAAAATTTAAAAGTGATAAAATGAAAGTTGCAATAATTGAAACTGAAAAAGGAACAATTGAATTGGAATTATTCGAAGAAGATGCTCCAAATACTGTAGCTAACTTTGAAAAACTTATAGAAGAAGGATTTTACGACGGATTAACTTTCCACAGAGTAATACCAAATTTCGTGATTCAAGGAGGCTGTCCTAACGGTAACGGTACAGGAGGACCTGGTTACACCATCAAATGTGAAACCGAAGGAAACCCAAATAAACATGGAACCGGTGCTCTTTCAATGGCTCATGCAGGAAAAGATACTGGAGGAAGCCAATTTTTCATTACACATTCCCCACAACCACACTTAGACGGAGTACACACTGTATTTGGTCATGTTATTGGTGACGGTATGGATGTTGTAAATAAAATCCAACAAGGAGACAAAATGCTCCATTTACATGTTGAAGAAAGATAGTTATTTTTAACTATTCTTTTTCATCATGCTGAATCAAAACTATATTAACACCATTTGGATCAATAACCCTTGCCATCATGCCAACAGATATTCTAGTTGCTTCCATAGCTATTTCAACATTATTTTTCCTGAAATTTTCCAGCTCCTCATGGATATCTTCAACGTCCAGACCTACAGAATAAAAACCCGTTTTAAAAGTACTATTTTGTATCAATTCAAAACCTGTTTCATTCCCATTGCCAAGCAGGACAATTTTTCCGCCGGGTAAATCAAATACTTCCTCAACTTCAAAACCTAAAACTTTTGTATAGAACTCAGCAGACTTATCCATATCATCTACAATAATTGTAACATACTTTACTTTCATAATATCACATTCCTTTAAGTTTTTTCATCAGACCGGACATTCTGGCATAATGGAATAAATATAACTGAACATAACCTGCATAATCTCCAAACTCTTCCATTCCAAATTCCCTTATTTTAGAAACATTAATATCCTTACCATCAAAATAAAGATAAGAGACTATACGCTTAATCCAAACATCAGTAGGAAACGCTTGCCTAAAATTAAAACCATAAAGCAAAATACAATCAGCCACTTTAGGCCCAACACCAGGAACTTTCAGCATTGTGTCAAATGCCTCATCATAAGACATTTTTGAAATATCATCAAGGTCCATTTCAAGTGTAAAAATTTCACTGGCTTTTTTCATGTATGGTGCCCTATATCCAACACCGCAGCTTTTTAAATTATTGATACATTCTCCAGGATTATTCAGATTGCTGCAGCACTCAAACTCTTCTACATCATCACAATATATGTTTTTAAAATCAGAAACATCAGGAAATGTAAAATAATCTTTTTCAGAATAAGTGTATTTATTCCCCCATGATTTTTTAATATCATCAATGGATTTTGTCCATCTGACTATTGAATTATTTGCAGAGCATACTGAAGAAATCACACATTCAAATTTATCTTTAGCTAAAAACAATCTTAAATCTCTACAAAAATTAGTCATATCAGCCAATTCCGGCTGATTATTTAAATATTTATAAAATTTATTTAAATTAAAATCCAAATCAAAAATAGTCTTTATTTTCTTGGTAGCTTCCTTATTAGAAATATCCCCAATGAAATTAAAATCCAAATTATTTTCTTTTTGTTTAACTTGAAATAAAACCGCTTTATTGTCAGCTACAACAACATCAGAGTAAATATTATTATCCAATTTCCAGGGAGGTTGGGATGTTTGACCTGAATTTTGAGTTAATTCCAGGTCAATCGGAGCTTTAATTATCATAATCTTACAGGAACATTATTTTCTTTTAAGTATTGCTTAACATCATTAATTGAATATTGGTTAAAATGAAAAATACTTGCTGCAAGAGCTGCACTAACATCGGTTTTTTGAAATACATCTAAAATATGTGCAGGATTTCCTCCGCCACCACTAGCTATTACCGGAATATCAATTGCATCATTGATAGCTTTATTTAGAGCAATGTCATAACCTTCTTTAGTTCCGTCTCCGTCCATACTAGTTAAAAGAATTTCACCTGCACCCAGTTCCTGACATTTTACCGCCCATTCTATAGCATCCATACCAGTAAATTCTCTTCCACCATAAATACTGCAATCAAACCAGCAATATCCTTCATCAGTTTCCACAACATTTTTATCTGGAGCATCTGATGGATTATCCACATATCTTCTTTTTGCATCAATTCCAACGACGACAGCTTGAGAACCAACAACTTTAGAAGCTTCAGTAAGCAATTCAGGATTTTTAATAGCTGCAGTGTTTGTAGAACATTTATCCGCACCTGCTTTCAGCATTTTTGTATAATCTTCAACCTTTCTAATTCCCCCACCAACACAAATAGGTATGAAAACATTTTCAGTCAAACGATCAATTACATCTGCCATTGTTGCTCTTCTTTCATAAGATGCTGTAATATCTAAAATAACTATTTCATCAGCACCCATTTCATAGTAACGTGTAGCTAAATCTACAGGATTTCCTGCATATTTAATTTCTTTAAATTCTACACCCTTAACCACTCTTCCTTCAGGAACTTGCAAATCACAATCCAAACAAGGAATAATTCTTTTAGTTAACATTTAAATTACCTAAATATAAAAAATAGCTTGTTTTTTTAAAAAAAACAAGAAAAAAGTCTGGATTTTATCCAGAGAATCTTAAAACAAAACAGAAAATAGCTAAAATAACTGTAATAACTATAACGTGTTCAGGAGAAAGTTTTGGACCTACACTTTCTTCATCAAAATATCTTACTAAACCAGCACCTGTTTGAGGCATGCTAATTTTATCGTTCTTTTTTGACATGATAAACTCCCTTTAAATTAATTTATAAAAATAATTGACTATATTTATTTTTTTCATAGTATATAAACTTTAGATTTTCTCTTTTTTAATTACACAAATGTCGCTTATTCTCGTATCAGGATACTGTCCATTCTCATCTTTCTCAACTGCTTTAACCATATCCCATATTGCAAGCAAACAAGCACTTACTCCAGTTAAAGCTTCCATTTCAACACCAGTTTTTCCTAATGTTTTAACACTGCATGTTGCAGTTATTTCAGTTGATTTAACATCAAAATCTATTTCAATTCCAGTTAAATTTAACGGATGACATAAAGGAATAATTGAAGAAGTATTCTTAACTGCCTGAATTCCAGCTATCTGAGCAGTAGTTAATACATTTCCTTTCTTAATTTCCTCATTCTGAATCATTTCAATAGTATTTTTATCCAGATGTATTTTTCCACTAGCTATAGCTAATCTTTTTTGATCTGGTTTTTGACCAACTTCAACCATGTGCACCCCACTATCCGTTAAGTGTGTAAACTCTTTACCCATATTAATCCTCCTATTTTTCACTTACTTCTACAACATCCAATTGTTCACAAATAGATTTAACTCCTAAAACTTCACCAACATTAGGTTTGGTCCTATCTTCATCACCGGAAATCAATTCTTTAATATATAAACCACCTTCTGTTTTAACAGTCATTTCAAAAGTGGTATCATCAATTATTTCACAGGAAACATTATGAACATGTTTAATCCTTACTTTATCAGCCCGTCTGTGAAGCACCCTTAAAGGTGTTTGTTGATGAATTTCATCCAAATTGTTTAAACTGGCTAATTTATCCCTATCATAAGGTTTATCACATTTTACCAATGCTTTATAAATTTTATAGGCATCACTTGAAGATACCTTAATTTCTGCTTTTCTGTTCCTTTCACAGAATTTTAAATTGTGATAAGATGTTTTTCCTTCAGTCATTTTATTTATTTTTTCTTCCAAAGCATCCAGATTGATTTTTCTAATTTTAGGCTCTTTGATTTCAAGAACAAAAGGTCTTCCCGAACCCAACATCAATACATCAATGTCTTCACGACCTGCACCATGGAATTTGGCCTGCCAGCCATTTGTAGCTTCCAAAATAGGTTCAGACAGCAATTCTTCTACAGATTCCCCATACTGTTTACCTGTAAAATTACATTCTTCACATCCTTTTCCTTTACATTTGCCGCAGGGCCATTTTGTTTGAGGAATTCCACGGACTAATTTGTTATATTTTCCTTCAATGAAAAGAGGATTAATCTGAATTCTAACTTTAGGTTCTTTTCTTAAATCAACATTGATTACAATATCCTGTTTTTCAAATTCAACTTCTTTTTCTAAAGTGTTTTCAATTTCACGACCAATTATTCTGTTTAATTCTTTTTTAATTGGTTCAACATCTAAATCGAATTTTTCACTTAGTTCATCATCCCAGGTTTTAATTTGCTTATCAATTCTGGATCCTACAAGAAATGTATCAAATTCCACATTTAAAAAGTCAATTTTGTCATAAATCTTTTTAAATAATTCATCATTGATTTTATCAAAGATATTTCCGCAAACCACACAGTTTTCAGGCTTCGGAATTTCCAAATCTTCAAATATCTTTTCTCCACGATTTATATTATCTCTGCCTTCCACAATATGGGAAAGTTTGCGTCCTAAACAATGTTTGCAAATTTGACCGTTAGTTTCTTTCAATATTTTTTTGACTAAATCATACATGCTAATCATTTCATGAATTGACCCATCATACGGTTCATTGAATTATTACCAAAACGTCCGCGTTTTCCAATGCCTTTCATGGTCTTTTTAGTGTTGTTGTAATATTTTAACAAGTCTCTTACTTCTGATTCCTCAACACCTGCACCCATAGCTATTCTTCTAATACGTGACTGTTTAATCAACTTTGGATTTTCCATTTCTTTTTTAGTCATTGAAGACATTATGACTTTATATCCGTCAATTTTGTCTTCAGTCATTTTAGATGCCTCTTTAGATACCTTATTTCCAAGTCCAGGAATCATGCTTAAAACCTGCTGCATCGGCCCCATACTGTTCATCATTTCAAACTGATTTTTCATGTCAACCAATGTGAATTTACCAGACATCATGTTTTTCATGGTTTTTTCAGCCATATCCTCATCAATGCTGTCTTCGGCTTTTTCAATAAGGGTTTGGATATCTCCCATTCCAAGCAATCTTGAAATAAATCTTGCCGGATCGAACAATTCGAAATCATCAATACGTTCACCAGTACCGATAAATTTAATTGGAGCTCCAGTTTCAGCTACTGCAGACATTGCTCCCCCACCTTTAGCTGAACCGTCAAGTTTGGTAATTATTATAGAACCGACATCAGTTGCCTGTGAGAATGCCTTAGCCTGTTCACCTGCTTGCTGACCAATTGTTCCATCAATTACAAGAATAGATTCAGTTGGCTGAATAATATCATCCAAGGTATCCATTTCAGCAATCAAATCTTCTTCCTGTTTATGTCTTCCTGCAGTATCAAAAATAATGACTTTCCTGTTTTTAAACTCTTTCAAACCTTTTTGAGCCAAATCAAGAGCATCTTTATTATCAGGATCTCCATAGAGCGGCACCTGCATTTCTTCAGTTAATTGTCTTAACTGTTCATAAGCAGCAGGCCTCCATGTATCTGTACACACAACAGCAGGGTTAAAACCTTTTTTCTGTAAATATCTGCATAATTTACCAATAGTAGTTGTTTTACCACTACCCTGCAAACCTAAGAACAAGATTTTATAAGGTTTAACATCAATATCCAATCCTGGTGCCTCACCACCTAACAGATTTACCATTTCTTCGTAAATAATTGTTATAACATGCTCTCTTGGAGTAATACCTTTTGGAGGTTCCTCTTCAAGAGCCCTTTTTTTAATTTTTTTGGATAAATCTAAAACTAAAGCGATATTAACATCAGATTGAATTAAAGCACGTTGTATTTCTTTTACAACTTCCTCTATTGTTTTTTTATCAATAACTGATATTCCTACTAATTTTTTCATAGTCTTAGTAAGATTTTCACCTAAATTTCCAAGCATCGCCATAATATCACACGATTAAAATTATTCTTTAAGAAAAATTTATATTAATATTTATATTAAATATATATTATATTTGATTTAATTTTTAAATTTTTGTGTGAGATAAATGTTAGAAGAAGTTAAAAAATCTTTAGAAGCTTCTCCTATTGTTAAAAAAGGAGATTATAATTATTTTGTTAATCCTATAAGTGATGGAGTTCCAACTATGAAACCTTCAATGCTTCGTGAATTAGCAAATGTTGTAAAAGAACATGTTGATATGGATATTGATAAAATAGTCGCTATTGAAGCTATGGGAATACATTTAGCTACAGCTTTATCCTTAGCTACCGACATCCCATTTGTAATTATCCGTAAAAGACAATATGGACTTGAAGGAGAAAAAGAAATAAGTCAAAAAACAGGCTACGGGTCTTCTAAATTATATATAAATGATTTAAAAGAAGGAGAAAAAATCCTTTTAATAGATGATGTTGTAAGTACTGGAGGAACATTAATTTCAACTTTAAATGCACTAAAAGAATTAAATATTGACATAAAAGCTGCAGTAGCTGTTATTGAAAAAGGAGAAGGCAAAAAATTAGTTGAAAAAGAAACTGGCATTCCAATATTTTCAGTTGTAAAATTAGATGTAATTGACGGCAAAGTAGTTATCGAAAAAACCATTGAAGATTAAAATGTCAATGTATAACATGGACTTAGACAAAGTCATAAGAAAGATTAATAAAAAAGGAGCTAGAACTGTAGGTCTTCAATTTCCGGAAGGTCTTAAAATGCAGGCAGTTAAAATAGCAAAGGCTATTGAATCACAAACTCCTGCTACCGTGATAATATCTGGAGACCCTTGTTTTGGAGCCTGTGATGTAAGTGATTACAAAATGAAAGGTTCCGTTGATTTAATCGTTCATTATGGCCACACCCCACTTCCATTAAAATATGAAGTGCCGACACTGTTCATAGAAGCTTTTTCTAATATTGATGTCAAAAAAGACCTTGAAAAATGTCTTGAAAAACTAGAAGACTATTCAAAAATAGCTCTTGTAACTACAACACAACACTTACATTTGTTAAATGAAATTAAAGATTATTTGGAAGACAATGGAAAAGAAGTAGTTCTTGGATCTTCTAAAAATACTAAAAAAGGACAAGTTTTAGGATGCAATTTTTCATCAATCAAAAATTTGGACGCTGAAGTTTACTTATTTATAGGTAGCGGAAATTTCCATCCATTAGGAATTTATTTATTTACCAAATCACCAGTATTGGCTTTAGACCCATATAACAGTGAAATAAGAGATATCAGTGCTTTTGCAGACAGAATATTGAGAATCAGATTTGCAAGAATTACAAAAGCAAGAGAAGCTGAAAAATGGGGAATAATAGTTTCTTCTAAAGAGGGACAATACAGAATGAAACTAGCTAAAGAAATCAAAAAAATTCTAGAAGATAACAAAATGGAGGCATATATCATAATGGCGGACAATATAAATCCCGACATATTACTGCCATACATGGAATTAGATGCTTTTGTTGTTTCAGCCTGTCCAAGAATAGCTATTGATGATTCTCAAATGTATAAAAAACCATTATTAACACCACAGGAACTTGAAATAGTTTTAAATAAAAGACAATGGGAAAATTACCAATTGGATGAAATTTTATTCCATGAAAGGTACAAATAGTTTTAAATATTAATAAAAATAAAATTATTATATTAATATTAATAATTCCTTATTTTGGTGATTTGATTATGAGTATAAAAAACGGGGCATTTGTAATGCCTGGAGATAAACTAGGAATAATTGAGCAATATTTACTTGGAAAAGGTACTTATGAAGATAACGGCGAGATTAAATCATCAGTATTAGGAAATGTTCAAATTGATTCAAAAATGAGGACTATTACTGTAAAAGCCAAATCTAGCCAACCTGCTCTTTTAAAATTAGGTGATACTGTTTACGGACAGATTACAGATATAAAAACTCAAAGAGCTAATGTAAATATTGATTGTTTAACAGATAGTAGTAGACCTTTAGCACTTCCATACATGGGTGCAATTCACATATCCCAAGCAAAATCAGGATATTTAGATAAATTGACAGATGCTTTTAGAATTGGAGATATTGTAAAAGCAAAAGTAGTAAAAATTACTGGAGATAATGTTGATTTAGCTACAGTGGATGAAGATTGTGGAGTTTTAAAAGCAATGTGTACCCGTTGCAGAGATTATATGAATACCACACAAAAAGAAAATGAAGTCCAGTGTAGAACATGTAAGAAAAAAGAAAAACGTGAAGTTTCTATAAATTATGTTAATAGCTAATTAAGGTTGATATGATGGATAACAATACCAATATTGAAATTATTGAAGATAAAACATTAGAACTTGAATTTATTGTACATGGCGAAAGCCACGGAGTATGTAATGCACTTAGACACATCTTAATGCAAGATAGTGATGTTGAATATGCTGTTTACAATATTGACCATCCTCTTACCGGTGAACCAAATATGACCATCAAAACCAAAAGAGGAAAAAGACCAAGGAAAGTATTGAAAAAAGCAGCTAGCCAACTTAAAGATGATGCTGCAGACTTTAAAAAACTTATTGAAGAAACTTTATAACTTCAATAAAAACTTATTTTATTTTGAGGGGATATGATGGGAGATTATAAAATTCCTTCATTAACCACAGACATTTTTATTTTTGATGAAAACACTGATTTTATTCTTATTAAACGAAAAAATGATCCATTTAAAAATCATTGGGCTCTTCCAGGAGGCTTTGTAGAATATGGTGAAACTGTAGAAACAGCAGCTATTCGTGAAGCTAAAGAAGAAACAAACATTGATGTAGAACTGTTAGATTTAGTTAATGTTTACTCAAAACCTGATAGAGACCCTCGTGGGCACACAATAACCGTAGCTTATATAGCCAAAGGAAATATGGATAATAAAAAAGCAGATAGTGATGCCTGTGAAATAGGTATTTTTTCCCAAAAAGATTTGGTCAACATCGAACTTGCTTTCGACCATGCAAAAATTATTAACGATTGTTTAAATGCCGTTTCAAGTAAATTTTAATGTTAAAAAATAGTAAAAATATAAATAACTTGAGAATATAATTTAAAATGTTATAAAAGTTTTGATAAGAAAAAATTATATAAGGGGTTAAAAAATATGGAATTTTGTCCTGAATGTGGATCAATGTTACTTCCAACAGAAGACAATGAATTAAAATGTAGTTGCGGATATACTAAAAAATTATCAAAAGATAAATCAGAATATAATGTTAATGAAAAAATTAAAGAAAATGATAGTGTTATTGAAAAAGGAGAAGATGTAAATACACTTCCAACTACAAAAGCGGTTTGTCCAGAATGTGGTCACACAGAAGCTTCATGGTGGTTACAACAAACCCGTAGTGCTGATGAAGCTGAAACACGTTTCTTTAAGTGTCTTAAATGTGGACACACATGGAGAGAATACGATTAAGAGGATAGTTTATGAAAAAATCTAAAGAAAATGAGCATAGGATTTCTAATTTAAAGGATATGCTAAATAATGTCAAAGATGAAGATATAAACGAATCTGCTGACAATTCAGAAGATGTATTCGATGTAAAAGACAATGAAGAGTATGAAGAAGATGAAGAATTACTTGCATACCTTCATGACACAGATGACAACAAAGAATACGAAATAGATGATGAATTTATTTATCGCCCTGATTCTGATTCAACACCCGGGGAAAATTTAGAAAAAAAAGAAATAAATGAAGATTACATCATAAAAACTAAATTAGATGATATTGAATTTTCTGAAGATAATGAAGAATACAGCGAAGAACCCTCTGATTCCTTAGACGGAACTATTTCTGAAGGCTTTGATAATCTATTAAATGCAAAAATAGGTGGAACTCCTGTAAGTGGAATAGTTAGTTTAGCTATAGGAATATTATTACTTATTGGATCCATTATTATGTTTATAGGAGCTAGTGATAGAGTTATTGACAATGTAACCTCCGGAGAACACAACAGTATTGTTGCAGTTATGATAATAATTGGAGTGCTGTTGGTGATAATTGGAGCATACAAAATATTTGGCTTTAAACAAGCAGATAAACTAGCTAGTTCAATTAAAAATATAGACAGGGAAGAAAAAGCTGAAAAAAAAGAAATAGAAAAACCAAAAGAAAAAATTATTCCAAAAAGTAATATCCCTTTAGATAAAGAATCTTACAAAATTGGAGAATTTGACATTGGTGAATTTAAAGAAAACCTTAAAAAACCTGTTTCCAAATTAGAAGGAGTCACCCACACCAAACAAGCAACACTGGACGATGTCCCATTACCTAAAGAAAGACCTGAAGAAGAAAAAGGACTTAGTCAAGAAGAAATTGAAGAAATAGAATACGAAAAAGCTAGTTTAGATAATGAATCTATTGACGATATTTTCTCAAGTGTTGAAGAAATAGATGAAATTCCTATTGTCTCTGTTGATTCAAAGAAAAATAAAAAAGAATAAATACTATTTTGGGCCTGTAGTCTAGCCAGGAATGACGCAGGACTTCGGATCCTGAGGTCGGGGGTTCAAATCCCCCTAGGTCCGTACTTTTTTTAAAATATTTTAATCCTTAAGCCTGACAATAGCTTCCTTAAAGAAGTCAGGGATTAAAGAGCGATATAATGGACTTTTAAGAATCATGTTAACATCACTATCTAAGATATAAGTATAACAAGAATCATCTTCTGCACGCATTCCACGACCATAAGCCTGCATAAGAGTCATTACTGTTTTATATGCATACCATTTTTGGTCTCTTCTACGTCTCATATCAACCTGCTTATCTCCAAGATAAGGGAAAGGAATTTTATAAATAACCTGGAATCTGCATTTGTCGTATGGCAAATCCACCCCTTCACTCATTGACGGAGATACCAAAACCAAAGGATTTTCATCTTTTTCAAAATAATTTAATACCTCTTCCCTATTTTTTGAAGTATGTGAAATTAACCTTGAATTAGGCAAATTCCGATTAATATACCTTTGACATTTATAGCTGTTGGTATGAATCAAACCTTTATCGCCCTTATGTTTTTCCAGAATTTTTTGCAAAATAGGAATTGTTTTAGGTGCAGTATCTTTAATCCTGTTTGCAGACATTTTACCTGCCAAATCTAAAATAATAGGCCTTTTTTCTTTTGAAAATGGACTGTCAACTTTAATATGATATACTTCATTAGGATTTAAACCTAACCACTTTGAAAACATCTTATGGGAAAGGATAGTTGCACTCATAAATATAACAACATCCCCGTATTTTAATAAATTATTGGTAGCATAGTGATGAACTTTTAATGGTTTAAATGTAACACCTGTATCATCCGCATCAATAACCCAATTTTTAGGTTCTTTTTCCAGGTTATTTTTAAGTGACTTAAGCCTTCCGATAGTTGACCTCACTCTATCCGCCTTATTTTTAGAAATATCTTTAATGTCAATATCTTCATAGCTTTCTGTAATAGCTGCAATTTCCATTATCCAGTCTTCAAGTTCCCCGTCTTTCAATGTTTCTTTAGATATTACTTTATTAATATCCTTCTCTAAACGGTAATTAAATAAATTAACTTCCATTGTCTTCATTAATTTATTTTCAATATTATGAGCTTCATCTAAAATCAATAAAGATCTTGTACCAAAATGTTTTACATAATTTAACTCCAGAATTCCATAGTCATAGTTCATCAAAGTAATTGGAGAGTTAACTGCATTTGCCTTCTGATTCCAATAATGGCAGTGCTGACCTGATTGATAAAATACAGTTCCACCATAAGAATCTTCAAAAGCTAATTCTGCATCTAAAGTAGGATTTTTAGCTACACCATATGGGCAGAAAAAGTTACTTGAAGTTGGCGTTGTCTTACAAGTTCCCATATCACATGTAGACTCTAAATTATCATTTAAACAGGCAAAATTCTGCCTACCTTTAACTAAAGGGAAATCAAACTCATCAGCATATTGAGCCTGCAACTGTTTTGTCATTGTTAAAATATAAGCAGAACCGTACATTTTAGCTAATGTTGTAGCTATTGCAGATTTACCTGTTCCTGTTCCTGCTTCCAAAATAATATATTTATATCCCTGACGAATTGCATCGTTAATATCCTGTATAATATCAAGCTGCCCCACCCTAGGTGTTTCAAAAGGAAAATTTTCAATTATGTCTGTTTCAATGTGCGGGTATTTTCCCTGAAGATAAGAAACTGTATCTTCATCTAACCTGTGGTCTTCAATAGAATAAACTTCAGGAATTTCATCATCTAAAATAGAAGAAGATCTTGGCTTTTGAAAGCTAAACAAATCAACAGAATCCCCATTTGATGAAGAAACCTCATTATTTGAATGACCGCAAGTACAATTACTTTTTAACATACCACAATTTGGACAAAAAATAGAATTAGACATCAAACAATATATTAGTTACAATACTATAAATAAATTATAGAAGTGCATATGAAAACTAATATTCACAAAAATTAAATCATAAAGATGATAATATGGCGAAAAAAGGAAAGTTAATTGGAATTGGTGTTGGACCTGGAGATACAGAATTACTTACTTTAAAAGCAGCTAAAGTTTTAGAAAGTGTTCCGGTAATATTTTCACCAAAATCCGCAAAAGAAAAGAAAAGTATAGCATTGTCAATTGTAACACCAATTTTAGAAAAAAGAAAAGATTATAAAAGATTAATGGTTGTAGAACCTTTATTCCCAATGATTGAAGATCAGCAAGAGCTTGAAAAATATTGGAATAGTGCTGCAGAATTAATAGCTAATTATTTAGACAGCGGAAGAGATGTAGCTTTTATAACTCTTGGAGATCCTTCAATATTTAGTACATATTCATATACTCAAAAGAAACTGGCCAATAGATATGAAATAGAAACAATACCCGGGATTACTTCATTTACTGCCTGTGCAGCTGCTAAAAATGAACCTTTAGTTGAAAAAAATGACATATTAACTATTGTTCCAAAAATAGATGGCAGATTGGACAATTTCCTGGAACATAGTGATTCAATCGTTTTAATGAAAGCTTCCAGAAATACAAAAGAATTGGAATCTGCTATTGATGAAAAAAACAGACCTAAAGAAGTATTTTCAGTACAAAATTGTACCCAAGAAAATGAAAAAATAGTGGAAGGTTTTTCAACTGAAAAACCATACCTTACAACAACCATAATTAAATTTACAGATGACTAAAATTATTTGCGTTTAAAAGGCTCAATTTCAAAAACACAGTTTTCATCGCCCATTGAACAGCATTGAATTTCAATTACACGAACAGGCAATCCGAAAAATTCGCTGAACAAAGCTTGAAAAATACCTGTGTCCAAATAACATGCCGGTTTTCCTGTTTTTGGAAGCAATTCACATTCAAAACAATCGGAAGCTGTGATTTTGATAATTTGACCTAATTTAAAAGATAATTTACCTAAGCCTTTTGTTTCCCAAAATTCAGCAATATTTTCTATAAATACTTCCAAATCATCATCATACAACTTATTATATAAAGATTGTCCCATACGTATACCAGTAGAATGCAATACCGGATCAATATTTATTCCTTCCTGTATAAGCATGGACCTTAAAGTATGGAATAATAAGACTGTGAAATCTCCGTCATTTTCAACAATGTTCTCAATTAAATATTCAGCTCTTGTTTCTTCAATTTCATTTTTCTTTGATACTTCTACAGAACCAAGATATTTTGAATTTAAATAAAAAATTTTTCTTCTGCTGTCTGACTCGCCTAATCTGTATGAGATTATTCCATCTTCCCGTAAACTTTTTAAATGTACAGAAATTGTAGATTTTGATTTACCCGTATTTTTAACAATTTCATCAAATTCCATGTCATTGCTACGAAGCATTTCCAAAATTGTAAGTTTGACTGGGCTTTTAACAACATCAATACCCATATCCGCATCTTTAGAAAATATCTGAAGTGGTTTTTGTTTAATCATTAAAAATATCTCCGTTTGTAACTATACTAACAAACTAAATTTATATAAGTATATCGTATCTAATAAAATTAACCCTTCATTTATAAAATGTTCAACTTAAGGATATATCAAAGACCCAATAAATTTATATATTAGTTCATACATAATACAATTCTAATCATGCAAATTATTCGTATGAAATAAAACAAAATTCAAAAAGACATATAAGGCGATTCAAAATGAAAGCAAATGCTCAAAAAATCGGTGATGGAGTATATTGGATTGGTGTACTCGATTGGGACTTAAGAAGTTACCATGGATACACTTTAGACGGAACAACCTATAATGCATACATTGTATTTGGTGAAGACCACGTAGCTGTTATTGATAATGCTTACCCGGGTAAAACTCAAGAAATGATGGCACGTATTGAAGATGCTTTCGCACAAGAAGGCAGAGATGAAGTAGTTGTAGATTACATTATTCAAAATCACGTTGAAAAAGATCACTCAGGAGTTCTTGTAGATTTACATAAAAGATTCCCTGAAGCACCAATTTACTGTTCAGAAATTGCTGTAAAAGGTCTTTTAAAACATTATCCCGCATTAGAAGGTGCAGAATTTGTTACTGTAGGTACAGGCGACACTTTAGAAATGGACGGCAGAACCTTTGCATTTTTAGATGCATTCTTATTACACTGGCCTGACAGTATGTTTACCTTACTTGTAGATGATGGAATTTTATTCCCAAATGACGCATTCGGTCAACATTTATGTTTCACAAAAAGATTCGACCACGAAGTTCCAGAATATGTGTTAATGGATGCTGCACAAAAATTCTATGCTAACTTAATCACTCCACTTTCCAAACTTGTTCTTAAAAAATTAAACGAAGTAGTGGAATTAGGTTTACTTGAACAAATCAAAATGATTGCACCGTCCCACGGTCAAATCTGGACTGACCCAATGAAAATTATCGGAGCTTATACTGACTGGGCACAAGGTGTATGTGAAGACAAAATTACAATTGTCTACGATACTATGCACTACTCTACCCAAAAAATGGCTCATGAATTAGCTGAAGGTGCTATATCTGAAGGTTACGATGTTGAAATATTCTACTTGCACGAAGATGAAAGAAGTGAAATCGTTAAAAGTATTTTAACCAGTAAAGGAATAGCTATCGGAGATCCTACCATTAATGACGAACCATACCCAAGTATTGGGGACATCATGTACTACTTAAAAGGTCTTAGATTTGATAAAACAAACATCAACAGAAAAGCAGTCACATTTGGTTCAATGGGTGGAAAAGGAGGAACTGCTAAAAAACTCGCAGAAAAACTTGAAAATTACGGATTTGACGTAGTGGACTCCCAAGAAATTTATTACATCCCAACTGAAGAAGAGAATATTGACAGTTATGAGTTAGGAAAAACTTTAGCTAAAGCATGTAAAGAATTATAAAATATGAAATATAAATTTATTAATTACTAATAATTGGAGGTTATTATTATGATTAAATACGAACATAAAATAGGCAGTACTGTAGGTACTGGAGTAGAAAAAGAAGTACAAAACAATTTCAACGGAGAAACCCAAGAAGTAGGTATGTACTTAGCTATGTCTAGACAAGCATCAAGGTCTGGTTACGGAGAATTAGCTGAAGTATTCAAAAGATTAGCTTGGGAAGAAGCAGAACACGCAGCAAGATTCTGTGAAATGAACGGAATCATTAAAGATGATCTCAAAGCTAACATTGAAATGATGTTAGAAGGAGAAAAAATGGCTAACGCTGAAAAAAGAGAAGCATCTGAAAAAGCTGCAGCTGAAAACCTCGAAGATGCAACTGACTTCTTCAAAGAAAGTTCCAAAGATGAAGGACGCCACTACAAAATCTTAGAAGGAATTTTAGAAAGATACTTCTAGATTTAGGAAAGAATTTAATTATTCTTCCTTAATCTTTTTTTTAACTCCGGATTTATATTCAGTATCCGAATCTATTTTTAATTTAACTAATTTTACAACACTTATTTTTAATGATTTTTCAAGAGTTCTCAAAAGCATTTATGCTTTTTTATAAAAAACCAAGTTATTTTCAAGTTTTTTCCATATTTATAATAATGCAATGTGTGTTTTTAAACATATTAACGGAAATGTGAAATTATGACTTAAGAATAATTGATATCTTGTTGGTGAATTAAATGGAAAATTTGAAGTCAAAATATATTGATTTGTCATTTGTGAATCAAAAAAAAGAAGAATTAATTAATATACCTGATTTTTTACCATGGGGGATTTCTTTACAATTTAAAGATAATCCTACTAGATTAAAAATTATTGAAGAAAATAATTTAAAAAGGGTATATGTATTAAAACATGTGAAACGTAATGAGTATGTTAAAATGCATAAAACTGATTTTTTCTTTCATGCTGAAGAATTAGTGAGGTTTGTTGAAAAGTATCCTCAATTTAAAGGAGTTCTCAAAGAAGAATTACTAAATAAAGATATCATAAACTATGAATCAATAACTAGTATGAGTTTATTGGAGATTTTCAACAAAGAAGGTAAATACTTTGAAGATAAAATATATAATAAATAAGAGGTGAGTTGAGTTTTTAAACATATTAACGGAAATGTGAAATTATGACCAGCTTGCCTTAGGAAATGCATTTAACAAATGAATGGTACAAACTAAATAACCAAGAAAAGAATCATTATATCTCTTATTGAAAAAGAATTGAAATAGCAAATAAACTTAGATGTAACCATCGAAACTATTGGTGTTTCACTAAAAAACCTTGCAAAATAAGAGTTTAATAGAATTAGATGAAAATAAGTATAAAATATATGATTCTATTTTTAAAGAATGGTTAAAAAAGAATATGAAGAAAAAGGAAATTATCCCTATTAAAAAATAAAACAGGATTTATTATAAAAATCCATATACAATGCTAAATATAATAATCATTCCTAAAATCAAAGATAATGAATTTACAATAGGTTTATAGAAGTATTTAGGCAGTTTATAGCTAAGCAATGTTTCAAACATGTGCCCTCCGTCCAATGGTTTTAATGGAAGTAAATTAAATAAACCAATACCTAAATTCAGTATACATATCCACTGGAACAGTTCAAGTACCCCAAACCATATCCAAGGCAGTGTATCACCATATATGCTAGCTACACCATCATTTAATTCATAATGTTTAGCTGCTTGAATACCCATATATCCTTTAGACTCATTGTTTGGATTTTTATCTAAAATTATAGAATAATCACCTTCATTCGTGCCTATAGTTATGTTTTGACCAGGTTTAAGATTATTAACCGCATTTACATAGCTGTTTGAATCATGAACCTTATGATTATCAATTGATTCAATAATCATTCCCTCTTTAAGAACCTTACTTGCGGGAGAATCACCTACAAGCCTGTCAACTTCAATCCCATCTTCTTCAAAAGTAGAAGGAATAACATAAGATCCTACTGCAGAAACTATTAAAAGAGCCATCACTGCCAAAGTAATGTTTGCCATTGACCCTGCAGCATATATTCTTAATTTAGAAGATTTCTTAGCTTCTTTCATTTCTTCCTCATCAGGTTCCATAAATGCTCCCGGAAGAATTGCGAATAACATCAAACCTACTGATTTAACATTTATTTTCTCAACAATAGCCAATATGCCATGAGAAAATTCATGAACTATCAATACAGTAGCTAAAGCAATTAATCCATATCCCAAAGGAACATAAATTGATGAACCCGGCATTTCAACACCAGGAATAACTAAAGAAACTGAAGGAGTTTCCAACATTGATGATAATGAACTAACCAGAGTCCATGTAATATATATCATTGCAATATATGAAATTACAATCCCTATATTCATAAACCATTTCCAAAACTTTGGAGAAAGATTAGCCATTCTTTTTATGAAATTTTTAAACTTTTCAGTTCTCCACATTATAAGAGGAAACTGAATTTCAAATCCATGATTAGTTAATTTATTTTTCAGTCCAAATGCCAATATCCAGATAACAATGAAAGCTATTAAATAATAATAAATACCATTCATTAAACGACCTCTTAGCCTACCAAATTAATGAATCAAAGAAGACAACATCAACTATATCGCCTTTTTGATATCCTTCATCATTTTCATCTATTATGATGTAGCTGTTTGCCTCCACCATAGACCTGATTATACCAGAACCTCTGTTTAACACATGCCTTGCAAAATCATCATCTGAAAATGCACGGATGAAATCAGTTCTTCCAAGCTGAGAAGGAATTTTTAATAAAGATTCTCTTTGGACGATATGGAAATTAAAGTCTCTGCCCTGCATATTAAATAAATATTTCCTTGCAAAGATATCAAATTGAGACATAGCTGCAACTGGCTGTCCTGAAAATGTAAATATCATTTTATCATTAGCAATACCTGCACCAATAGGCTTTCCAGGCCTTATGGATACACCATGGAACAGTATTTCACCAATGTCACCAACAACATCTAAAACAACATCACCTTTACTGATAGCTGTTCCACCAGTAGTCATTATAACGTCATATTCTTCCAATGATTCCAAAATAGCTTCTTTGACTTCTTCAAAACTATCTTTTACATGACAAATATCAAAAATAACCCCGCAGTCTTCAAGCATTGAGCCAATTGTGTACTGGTTAGAGTTGATTATTTTAGCTTTAGATATTTCTTCCTTAGTCGGCTCTACAAGTTCATTACCAGTAATAATTACTTTTACTTTAGGCTTTTTAAAAACTTTAACTGTATTGTAACCTGCAGAAGCTATTAAACCCATTTCCTGATATCTGATAAATGTATTTTTAGATAAAACCACATCACCTTTACTGATATCTTCAGCTTTTGGGCTTACATTTTCACCTGGAGTGACCTGACTGTAAATAGTTAATTCATCCCCCTGTGTTGTAGTATATTCCTTCATTAGAACAGCATCTGCACCTTCAGGCACAGGAGATCCTGTAGCTATTACAATAGCTTCATTTTCACCTATTGTCTTATCACAAAAATCCCCTGCACCAATTGAATCAACAATTTTTAAATGCTTAGGATTACTTTGTGATGCTCCAAAAGTATTTACTCCCTTAAGAGCAAAACCATCCATTGCAGATTTGTCAAAAGGAGGAGAATCATGAAAAGAAATAATATCCTCAGCCAATACCCTTTTATGAGCATCTTTTAAAGGTATTTCTTCATAATCCATTACCTTCTGATTATTTTCTATTAATTTTAAAGCATCTTTTAGAGAATCTAATTTAGACAAAAACATCAGCGCACCAGCTTAAGCCATATATTTTTCAATAACTCCATGATAAGAATCATTTAATTCATCAATGGTAAATTCATTATCTCCAAGTTTTAAAACAGCTCCTTTAACTTCCCCTATAATAGCTACAGGAACATCTATTTTATTTAATATTTCATCAACAGCATCAGCATTTACTGTTATAATATATCTACCATGTGATTCACTATAAATTAAATCTGATTCTTCCAAATCCTCAGAAGTTATAATTGAATCCAAATCTATTTCACAACCAATATTACCTTTCATAACCATTTCTGATAATGCAACAGCCAATCCACCATGAGATACATCATGAACAGCTGTAATATTTTTAGATGAATCTTCATCAAGTAATTTTAAAATAGTTTTACCGTTAGCCAATTCATCTTCAATCCTTATTCTTGGAGCCATACCTTTTTCAATATTATGGATAGTCCTGTGATATTCAGAACCGGTTACCTCATCATAGGTAGTACCGATTAAAAGGATTTTATCACCAGAGTTTTTAAAGTCCATTGTTCTGATGTTTTCAATGTTTTCAACACCTATAACACCAACAGCAGGAGTAGGATTGATTTTAATACCTTCGGTTTCATTATAGAAACTTACATTTCCACTGATAACTGGAGCATTAAAATTCTCAGCTACAAGAGACATACCTTCAATTGTTCTTTTAAATTGCCACAAAATTTCCGGAGTTTCAGGATTTCCGAAATTAAGACAATCTACAACAGCATAAGGAGTTGCACCCATAGAAATTACATTACGAATAGCTTCAGCCACACAACCTGCACCACCGTCAAACGGAGATAATTTGGTGTGGATTGTATTTGCATCAGTTGTGAGTGCAATAGCAGTATCATCATCAATTCTTAAAACAGCTGCATCATCACCTGGTTTTACAACAGTTCTTACCTGAACTTCATGGTCATATTGTTTGTAAACCCATTGTTTAGAAGCAATATTAGGTGAAGATAAAAGTTCAAGTAATGATTGCCTAACTGGAGGATGATCCACTTCAACTTTTGAGGTATCTTCAGCTATTTCTTTTAATTCACGATTAAGTGAAGGGGGATCCGCCAATAAGATAGTTGGCAAATCAGCTAAAGAAGAACCTTCATCATCAATTATCATATTATTTCCGTCAATAACTTCCCCTATAACTGCTGAAACAATTTCGTGTTTATCACAGATTTCCTGTGCTTTTTTAACATCTTTAGGATTAATTACAAAAACCATCCTTTCCTGAGATTCTGAAAGCATGATTTCATATGGAGTCATTCCAGTTTCCCTTAAAGGAATATTGCGTAAATCAACTCTTGCACCGTTATTTGATTCATCAACAAGCTCTGAAATACAGCAGGTCAATCCTCCACCACCTAAATCTTTAACTCCGCTAACATTAATTTCGTCCAAAATTTCAAGTGAAGCTTCTAAAACTCTTTTTTTAGTAAATGGATCAGCTACCTGTACAGCAGGCCTGTCTTCTGTTTCACTATCTGAAGTTAACTCTTCTGATGCAAATGTTACACCATGAATTCCGTCACGGCCAGTTGTACCACCCATCAATAAAAAGACATCTCCAACATACGGAGCTTTTCCGCGAACGATTTTGTCTTTTTCAACAAGTCCCACGCACATTACATTAACTAAGGGATTTGTTCTAAATGAATCATCAAATTCAACTTCACCTGCTACTGTTGGAACTCCTACCCTGTTACCATAGTCGGAAATTCCCTCTACAACATGTTCAAATAAATATTTTGATTTTTCATCATCTAAAGATCCAAAACGTAAAGAATCTAAAAGAGCTATTGGTCTTGCACCCATAGAAATAATATCTCTTAAAATTCCCCCGATTCCAGTACCTGCCCCTCCATAAGGCTCAATAGCTGAAGGATGGTTGTGACTTTCCATACCTACAGCCAAAGCATATTTATCAGTTACTGAAACTAAACCTGCATCATCTCCAGGACCTAAAATAATATTTTCACCCTCAGTAGGAAATGTGCCTAAAATTGGCCTACTGCTTTTGTAAGAGCAATGTTCTGAAAACATTACATCTAACATCCCTTCTTCCAACTCATTCATTTTCCTGCCAAGGATTCCTTCAATATATTCCATTTCAGAATCTGTCAAAGTCATTTTAAACACCTATTGCACTAATCTTATAGAAATACAGACGTCTTCGCCTTCAATATCCCAATCTTTAGTATAAACATCCTCACAATCTAAACATTCTTTTCCATCAGAAGTAATTAAACTGCGTGCTCTGATTTCATTAACAATAAATTCAGATTGTGGGAGTATTAATTCTTTAAATTCACTAGAAGTACTTACAACAGCATCAATGTTAGCTTCTACATCTAAATCCAAATCTTTTCTCATGTCCTGAACTCTTCTAATAAGTTCACGAGCCATAGCTTCTTGTTTGATTTCAGTAGTTACATTAGTATTTACAAATACATTACCGAATTCAAATTCAGAACTTACAAAGTCATCAGGAAGCTCAGTATCAAATAATATATCCCCATCATCTAATTCAAATGATTTTCCATCTGATTCAACAGTGAATTTACCAGTATCATCCAATTCATTTTTAATTAAATTACCGTCAGCTTCTTCAAGATATTTTTTAACAATACCCATATCTCCTTTAAGTCTAGGACCTAAAGTCTTAAGATTAGGTTTTGCATTAAATGACAAGTTTTCAAACTCTGCAGCAGTCAATACTTCTTTAGTGTTTGATTGGTCTTTAATAATATCTTGCAACTCTTCAATAGCTTTAAGAACATCTTCATCTTGAGATACTATGGTAATATCAGATACAGGCCATCTAAGTTTATATCTGGCTATATCTCTTGCTCTTGCAGACGCTTCAATTACTTCCCTTACTACATCCATTTTTTGCTCTAAATCAGAATCTATTTTAGATTCATCATATCCCCAGTCAAGCATGTGAATACTTTCAGGAGCATTCTCATCTACTCCTTTAACTAAGTTTTCATAGATTTCTTCACAGACATGAGGAGCTATCGGACATAAAACTGAAATCAGCTTGTAGATAGCTGTGTATAAACTGTAATATGCTCCAAGTTTATCCGGATCATCACTTTCTACCCATGTTCTTCCACGAATAAGCCTTACATACCAGCGGCTTAAATCTTCCAATATGAAGTTATTGATTTTTCTTGTAGCCTTATGGAATGATAATTTTTCTAAATCTTCACCAACTTCTTTTACTAAAGTATTGGCCCTTGACATAATCCAATTGTCTTCATCCCTTAAAATAATATCTTTTTCAGTTATTTTAGTTGGATTAAATTCATCTAAAGACATGTAAGTAGTTGAAAATACATATACATTCCATAAAATATTAAACATCTTATTTACGTTAAGCAATTCATCCCATACGAATTTTAAATCATCCCATGGTTTACTTGCCCATAATAAATAGAATCTTAATACATCAGCACCGTATTTTTCAATAACCTCTTCAGGAGAAACTACATTACCTAATGATTTACTCATTTTCTTACCGTGTTCATCCAAAACAAAACCATGCATCAATACTTTTTTATATGGCACTTGTCCCATTGAAATTACACCAGTACCTAATTGTGAGTAGAACCATCCTCTAGTCTGGTCATGGCCTTCTGTAATGAAGTCATACGGGAACCATTGATTGAATTTCTCCTGTTGTTGAGGATAATATAATGAAGCCCATCCAGCTACTCCTGAGTCAATCCAAACATCCAAAACATCCGGAATTCTTTTTACTTCAGAACCGCATTTATCACATTTCATTATGATTTCATCAACATATGGCCTGTGAACAAGCTCATCATCATCAACAGAAATATCATTTAAAGCTTCATTTTTTAATTCCTCTACAGAACCTATTACTTTTAATTCACCACAATCAGGACATTCCCAAATAGGAATTGGAATACCCCAGTATCTTTGTCTTGAAATGGTCCAGTCTTTAGCATTGTCTACCCAGTCTCTGAATCTTCCCTGACCTGCCCATTGCGGTACCCATTCTACTTTGTCGATTTCATCAAGCATTTTTTGTTTAATGTCTGTTACTTTCAAGAACCACTGTTTGGTAGCTAAATATATAATAGGAGTTTTACATCTCCAGCATACTCCATATCTGTGTTCTATTGTTTCATTTCTATACATCAAACCGCTTTCTTGCAAATCAGCAATAATTCCGTCATTGGCAGCTTTACAGAATTCACCTGCATATTTTCCTGCATCATCAGTGAAATTACCGCTTTCATCAACAGGACAGAAAATCGGCAAATCATAAGCTTTACCTACTTCAAAATCGTCAGGACCATGGCCAGGTGCTGTATGTACAAATCCAGTACCTTCACCAAGCTCTACATGGTCTCCAGGTAAAATAGTGTGGACATTTTCATTTTTATCAAATTCATCATGTATTGAAACTTCTTTTTCCAACGGATAAATGTAGGATTTATGAAGTAAGCTTTCACCTTTAACAACTTTAACTATCTCATAGACAACTTCAGTTTCTTTTATGATTTTGTCTTCTTCATCTTCATTCTCAGCAGGTATTTTAGTTTTATGTACAATGGTAGCAGGACCTAAAACGGTTTCTACTAAGTTTTGAGCAAGAAGTAAAATTTCTCCGTCAATCTTAACAAGTGCATAATCAAATTCAGGATTTACACAGATAGCCAAGTTTGCAGGAAGTGTCCATGGAGTTGTTGTCCATACAAGGAAAAATTCGGGCAAATCATTGTCTTCCAATATTGGAGTTTTAACCGGGAATTTGACAAAAATTGAAGGGTCCACCTTTTCTTCATAATCAATTTCTGCTGCAGCCAATGCTGTTTCACAATGAGGACACCAGCTAATTACTCTTTTATCATTTACAAGCAAATTTTGTTCATTAGCTCTTTTTAAAGTCCACCATGAAGATTCCATGTATTTAGGATCCAAAGTCATGTATGGGTCTTCCCAGTCCATCCAAACTCCCAAATCATCAAATTCTTTTTCCATAGCTAATTTATTGTCTATTGCAAATTCCTTACATTTATCAACGAATTTAGCTATTCCAATGTTTTCTTCAATTTCCTGTTTGCTTTTGATGCCCATCAATTCTTCCACTTTGTGTTCAATCGGAAGACCGTGCATATCCCATCCAGCCTGTCTCCTTAAGCTAAATCCGTTCATGCTTTTATAACGCAAGTAGGAATCTTTAATAACTTTATTCCAAGCAGTTCCCAAGTGTATTTTACCACTACAATATGGAGGCCCATCTAAAAATGAATATTGGGGACCATTAGCTCTAAGTTTATTTACTTTAGAAAAAGTATCTCCTTCTATCCAGAAGTTTTGAATCTTCTTTTCTATTTTTTTATGATCATATGATTTATCTGCCTCTTTTATTGGCATGTTAATTCTCCCTATATTAATAAGAAATTAATTGATATATTGTGTTGAATAATTTAAAAAAAAATAAAAATCTCTAATAAATAGAGATTTAATTTAGTTGAAAAAACGAGAAAGGAAATTTAATACACAGTTATCAAACCCTGATTAAACACACCTGCAATCTAAAATGTTCTTGTTTTTCCTTGAACAACATTTTCTGTAATGATTGATATATCTTCAAGCCACCTGTCAACAATTTGTTCTACTTTTTTATCAACATCTTCAAGTTTGACACCGTCTTCCAAGATAACCTGAGTAGAAGCTGCTTTTGGCTGATCGATAGGTTTACCAATTTGGCTTAAAATCATAACATTCATCTGTTTGATTCCTTCAACATTTTCAACAACATCCTTAGCTATTTCATTAGATAAAATATTGTAAATTTTACCTACATGGTTAATAGGGTTTTTACCGGAACTAGCTTCCATGGACATTGGTCTGCACGGAGTAATTAATCCGTTAGCTCTGTTTCCTCTACCTACAGAACCGTCATCCCCCATTTCAGCAGAAGTACCGGTTACAGTTAAATAATAACCTGATTCATCAGTTGCATCATCATTGTCTGCAGTGTTAACGAATACTTCAACTTCCCTGTTGGTGTATTTGGTTGCAAGATCAGATACAATATCTTTTAATTCTTCACGAACAGCAATGTATTCTTCTCTGTTTGCAACAAATTTTGAAACCATTGCACATCCAATAGTTAAGGTAATTTTTTCTCCTTCCCTTAAACCCATAACTTTAATATCTTCACCAACAGCAGGATGTTTAGCTTTGAAAGGTTTTGAGTTTAATAATTCTTCAGTAGCTTTAACTAAAGTTTCAGTTTCTGAAAATGGAGCATAACCTACACCAAAAGAAGTATCATTTGAAGAAGGTGCACCTTCTCTTTTAAATACATCTACTAAATCTCCAGATCCGTGTCCGATTTTACATTCAACAACAGTATCCAATTCAACATCTAAATTAATGATAGTATCATCTAAAAAGTTTTTAGCTGCTTCAATAGCTACTCTGTCAAGAGGGAATTTAATTCCGTCATATTCTGAAACTCCCCTACCAGTTAATAATATATCGATAGGTTTTAAGATTTTACCTCCGCCGAATACAGGATTGGATTCACCAGCAGTAATTTGAACTTCGTCAGTATTATGGTGAAGAACTCCACCTAATTCATCCATATACATTTTACATAAAGCTTCACTTACAGTTTCACCAATACCATCACTAATACTGTCTGGGTGACCTATACCTTTTCTTTCAACGATTTCAATATCGATATCTTCAATATAAGTTTGATTTAATTCTTTTACAATTATGTTTCTCATTTTATCAACACATATCAGTTATTTATATTATATTTTTTTAGTTTAATTAATAAATAAATGTATGGGATTTTAACTTTCAAACTAAATTTCTTAAAACAAAAGCAATATTCCCCAATCAGATTCTAAAAACTTAAAAACAATAAAAACAAAAGCTAAGCTAATGAAAAAAGGAATTTACAATAAAACCACTAAAGAAAACATTAATATAAACCTTAAATATGCAGACACATATTTCAAACGCCTTAAAGGATTGATGTTTAAAAAAAATATTGATTATGGCTTAGTTTTTATTATAAAAGCTAAAAATAGATTTAGCTCAGGAATTCATACATCCTTTATGAAATTTAACATAGATGTGTACTTTTTAGATGAAAATTTAAAGATTTTTGATATTCAAACCCTAAAACCCTGGGAAAAATATACCCCTTTAAAAAAAGCAGATTACATAATTGAGTTTGAAGAAAATAAAATAAAAAATAAATTAAAAAAAGGAGATGAAATAGAATTCATCTAATAATCTTTTAAAAAGTCCAATAACTCATTAGGATTTTCAAATATTTCAATATCTCCAATACCAGTTAATTTTTTAGTATTTTCAATATCAATATCCCTCATATACATTGTTATGATTTTACCTTCAGATATTGCTCCATTTGGACATGCATCTTTACAAAGACCACATCCGATACATTTTAGCAAGTCAATTTCCTTGTGAGGAACAATAGCTTTCTGTTCACATATTAAAGATGCAACACACTCTTTGCAATCCTCACATTTAGAAACTTCCATTTTTGAAGGTAAAACTGTATCGATAGGGCCCGGATGAATATCTACCGGAACTATAAGTGTTTTAACAGCCCCCTTACCAGCCTGAGCAACGGCATTTGTAACTAAAGTATCTGAAATACCATGCACAATCTTTGCAACTGTATTGGCAGTAGCAGGAGTCACAATCAGCAAATCATATTTACCAAGTGAAAGTCTTCCAGTAATTGGATAGCTAAATTTTTGAGTCCTGTCAGTAGCTAATTCCCTATATTTTCCACCAGTTAAACTAACTACCCTATCATAAAGACCATACATTTTTAAAACATCTTCACCAGCACCAGATAAAAATATAGTTAATTCATGATCCTTAGCTAGTTTTTCAGCTACCTGAACAGACTCATTGAGTAAATGACCAGCTCCGGTAAATGCAAATCCTATTCTCATATTATCTAAAGTTTATGAAACCTGTAACCTTCATTTTGTGAGAATGAATAATGGACAGTAGTGTATTGGTCCATGAATTCACGTACTTCATCTTTAATGTTTTCTTTATCAACAGCAACTCTTTTAATGAATTCAGCCACTTCATCCATTTCTTTTTCTTTTAATCCTCTTCTGGTAATTTCCTGAGTTCCTATTCTTAAACCAGACGGATTGTCACTATCATCTACATTGTCACCAGGAAGAAGGTTTTTGTTTAAAATAACATCATTATTAGCCAAATCATGTGCAATATCACTAGCACTTCTGATATTTGAAACATTAATAGCTAATTGGTGAGATTCTGTAAATCCTAATTCTTCACACAATACATCAAATCCACGTTCATATAAGCTTTGAGCTAATGCTTTAGAATTTTTAACAATTTGTTTAGCATAATCCTGTCCAAATTCCAACATTTCTGCAGAAGCAATTCCTAAACCAGCTAAGTGGTGAAGGTGGTGGTTACTTACAACACCTGGGAATACTGCATTGTCAATAACTTCTTTGTTTTCTTTGTGGGAAAGAATAATTCCTCCTTGTGGACCTGGGAATGATTTATGGGTACTTCCCATCATCAAATCTGCTCCTTCAGCTATTGGTTGTTGGAATTGGCCTCCAGCAATAAGTCCTAAAACATGTGCTGCATCATACATAATTTTTGCTCCAACTTCATCAGCTGCTTCACGAGCTTCTTTTACAGGATGAGGGAACAAGAATAAACTTCCTCCGAAAAGAACTATTTTTGGTTTTTCTTCGAGGATTTTTTTATTCATTGCATCGATGTCAATATTCATAATATCTTTGTCGAAAGGATGACTTATGGTTTTTAAACCAGCTATTCCTGCAGCACTAACTTTAGCATGGCTAATGTGTCCTCCATAAGGAACATCCAATGCCATTAATTTGTCACCATAATCAGAATAACCGAAAAATGCTGCTAAATTAGCAGTTACTCCAGAAATAGGTTGGACATTTGCATAGTCAACATTGAATAATTTTTTAGATAAGTCAATAACACGGTCTTCTATTTCATCAATATATTGACATCCTTCGTATAATCTTTCATGAGATTGTCCTTCTGCATATCTATGAGCTAAATCAGAAGCTACAGCCTCAGTTACATCTGAACTTGTAATATTTTCACTAGCAATGAGATTTATACTGTTTCTCATATAATTAGTGTGTTCTTTCATGATTCTTTCAAATTCTAAAACTTCATTTTGATAATCAGTCATTTACTACACCTAAGTATCCAATTAGTATTAAAAATTAACGATACATAGATATTTATGCTTATCTTATAATATAAGATTTTTGCAGCAAATATAAAAAATAATCCAAATGCAGATAATCAGATTATCAACATCCGACTAAGATAAGTAAAATAAGTCATTAAGTTTTAAAAATAGTCTAAAATTTTAAAAAAAAAGAATTGGAGATAAAAATCTCCGCATCTATTTACCTACGTCTTCAAGAGCAGCACTGATTTGTGCCATAATTTGATCGGTTTTGAAGTGTTGTTGATCCATAGCTCCAGATGGACATGCACCTACACAGGTACCACATCCTTTACATAATGCAGCATTGATTTCTGCGTGAGCAGCATTGTCATCTCCAGTAATGGAAATAGCACCGTATGGACATAATTCAACACAAACTTCACAAGCACCACAAATTACATCGTCAGTACATGCAATAATAGGTTCGATTTCTACTTGACCTTTAGCCATTGGGATAGCTGCCCTAGATGCTGCAGCTGAACCTTGTGCTACGGAGTCAGGAATATCTTTAGGACCTTGTGCTACACCAGCAATGTAAACACCATCAGTTAAGGTGTCAACAGGTCTGAGTTTAGGGTGAGCTTCCATATAGAATCCGTCGGAGGATTTGGAAACACCTAAAGTTTGTCTGAGTTCTTCTGAACCTTCAGGGTGTTCAAGACCAACACTTAAAACAACTAAGTCGTAAGTGTATTCAGTTACTTTACCGAGTAAAGTGTCTTCTGCTCTGATAGTTAAGGTTAAATCATCATTTTCGAAGATTTGAGCAGGTTTACCTCTGATAAATTCAATACCATATTTTTCTTGAGAGGTTTTGTAGAACTCTTCGTATCCTTTACCAAATGCACGAATATCCATGTAGTAACAGGTTACTTCGGTATCTGGTTCGTGGTCAATACATAATTGAGCGTTTTTCATGGAGTACATACAACATACTCTGGAACAATATGGTTTACCGATTTGTTCATCCCTAGAACCAACACAGTGGATGAATGCAACACGTTCAGGTTCTTTACCGTCAGATGGTTTTACAACGTGTCCACCAGTAGGACCGGATGCGTTAATCATCCTTTCAATTTCCATACCGGTAATTACGTTGGAGTAACGTCCGTATCCATATTGGTAAATACCTGATGGGTCGAATGGGTCGTAACCAGTAGCTGCGATAATAGTACCAACATCTAATTTAATTTCAGATGGTTGTTGATTGTGGTCAATAGCTCCACGTTCACAAGCTTGGTCACATAACATACATTCAATACAGTAATCTTTATCAATTGTTGCACATAATGGTACAGCTTGAGGGAATGGAATGTAAGCAGCTTTTACCATACCTACACCTTCATCGTAGTAGTTAGGTATTTCAATTGGACAAGCTTCTACACAAGATCCACATCCAGTACAATCTTCTTCGATTACATATCTTGCTTTTTTACCTACAGTTACATGGAAGTTACCAATGTATCCGTCTACTTGTTTAACTTCTGCGTAGGTAATTAATTCGATGTTTTCATGTTTGGAAACGTCTACCATTTTAGGTGCTAAAATACACATTGAACAGTCAAGAGTTGGGAAAGTTTTATCTAATTGTCCCATCCTACCACCAATGGTAGGGTGTCTTTCGACCATGTAGGTTTTAAAGCCCATGTCACCTAAATCTAAAGCGGTTTGAATACCACATACTCCACCACCGATAACTAATGCTTTGTTATCTACTGCTACTTTAGTAGCTTCTAATGGTTCGAGTAATCTTGCTTTAGCAACAGCCATACGAGTTAAGTCTTTAGCTTTTTCGGTTGCTGCTTCAGGTTCGGACATGTGTACCCAAGAGTCTTGTTCCCTTAAGTTTGCAAATTCAAATAAAAATTTGTTTAAACCAGCTTCTTCTACACATCTACGGAAAGTAGGTTCGTGAAGACGAGGAGAACATGCAGCTACAACAACCCTGTTAAGGTTGTGTTCTTTAATATCTTCTTGGATCATTAATTGACCTGGGTCAGAACACATGTATTTGTAGTCTTTTGCAACTACAACATCAGGTAAATTACCTGCGTATTCTGCGACATCCGGACAGTCTACAACTCCACCAACGTTTACACCACAGTGACAGACGTAAACACCAATCCTTAATTCTTCATTATTATCTCTTTTTTCTTCTGCCATATTTAATTCACCTTGTACAAGTCGTGAAAATAATCTAATTATATTAATAAAAATCTAATGCAAAAAAAATATTATAATTTTTAGAAATTAATTAGATATTAAATATGTAGTAAACCCACATTAATAAAGATTTCTATAGAAATTGGTGAGTAAAGTTTATATACTATAAAAAAATAACATGTTTAAAATCATTGGTTAAGCTAAAAACCGATTCAAAACAGCTTTCTAAAAGCTATAAAATAATAACAATTATCCTTTAAGAAAAATAATAAATTTAGGCAAAGTTAAATTTTGAAATTTAAGGGTCATAACAGCAATATCAGCACATGCCGGGCAACTAATGAAATCAATAGCATTTACTAAAATATCAACTGCAGGTTAACCAGCTAACAAAAGAATATAAACTTAAAATGCCGATACCCCATTTACTTAAAAAATCACTCCCTTTAAGAAAATATTTAGCACCAATCATTAAAAAAAAAGAATAGAACAGAAAAAACTGTTCAAAAATCAACATTTATAATAATGTCATTATGATTGGTAATGTTATTAATGAAATAACCGTATTTATTAAAATACAATCTGAAGTTAATTCATAATCTAATTTATAAGTAATAGCCAGTAATAAAGACAACATACCAGAAGGCATAGCTGCCTCAATAATTCCTACATCATGTTGTAAACCAGTAAGTCCTAAAAGTGATACAACAATCAAAGCAATTAATGGAAATACTCCTAATTTAACAATTGAAGTGAAAATAACCATGGCTTTACTTCTGGCCAGACCTCCAAGTTCAATTGACAAACCAAGTGAAATCATAATTAAAGGAATAGCCCCATCAGCAAGATAATTAACTGTTTTATCTAAAACTGGACCAATAGGAATATTTAATAAATTAAATAAAATACCTAAAACAACAGCCCATAAAGGTGGGAACAATAAAATTTCCCTAAATGCTCTTTTAACAGTTCCTCCAAACTTAAGAACAAGAACAAAGGACAATAACAAGAACATGCATGTTGTAGCTAAATCACAAAATATAGCTCTTAAAAATCCGGGATGGCCATAAACACCTAAATTGACAGGATATCCCATGAAAGCTGTATTGGCTATCATTACTGTTACTAAAACACTCCAAATTTTTTTATCATCATAATGAAGTCTTTTAAGAACAATATAAGATATAACACCTGAACCAATTGATGCTGTTAAAATAACAAACGGCAAAATTCCCAAAGTAGGTAACAGACTCATATCTGCAGAATAAAGGGCAGAAAAAATCATACAAGGCATAAGGATATACATTACAATCTTATTTAAGGGATCAATATCCTTTTCACTTAAAAAATCTATTCTTTTAAGGAAATAACCTAAACCAATCATTAAAACAATAGATATAATTGTAATTTCAATTGCATTCATATTAATACCTCGAAATATAACTATTGATTTAGATATTTATAAATGTTTGTTATAGCTAAAACAAAACATTATTAATTTTATTGAATTAAATAATAAAATGAGGATTAAAAAATGTTAAGAATATGTTAAAAATGCTGAGAATAAGTTCCTTACGAATAAAATCCATATCATTATTGTAGAACCGAAATTGGCTTTGCATAATTCAGCAAAGATTATAAAACATTGGTTATAACGACTAATAAAAAATTAGAGACAAATCTAAAAAGCAGAAAATATTTTCAAATGTAAAAAAAGAGGGTTAAAAGGTATAATTAATCAACAATACCTTCGGTTTTAATTTTAAATACACATTCACCTTCAGGCAAATGAGGGCTGTCTACTAAACGAGCAATTCTTTTACCTGCTAAACCTTTTTTAAGCCAGATTCTATAAGTAGATGCATGTCCTAAAACATGTCCACCAATAGCTTTAGTAGGACTTCCAAAGAATGAATCAGGTTTAGCTTGAACTTGGTTTGTTATGAAAACAGCTACATTATAAGTATTGGCTATTTGTTGAAGTGCATGTAAATGTTGATTTAATTTTTGTTGTCTTACAGCTAAAGATTCCCTTCCAACATATTCTGCTCTGAAATGAGCCATTAAAGAATCAACAATAACCAATTTAATATTATTGCCTTGCTGGATAAGTTCATTAATTTTTTCAGCCATTAAGATTTGGTGAGAAGAATTAAATGCACGAGCTACATGGATTTTTTGCAATACTTCATCAATATCCAATTCAAAACCATTAGCTATTTGTTCAATCCTTTCTGGACGGAAAGTGTTTTCAGTGTCAATAAATACACATTCACCATCAAGTCCTCCTTTTTCAGGAGGCAATTGTACAGTTACAGCCAATTCATGAGAAATTTGACTTTTACCTGAACCAAACTCCCCGAATACTTCAGTAATTGATTGAGTTTCAATTCCGCCACCAATTAAATCATTGAAACCTTCACTACCAACAGAAATGTGACCTACATCTCTTCTTCTTTCAAGAACATCGTAAGCTGTTTCAAAGTCTATTTTTTCAGATTTACGAGCTGCTTCAATAACTTTTTCAGCTACACCTTCACCAATTTCTGCTTTAACAGATAATTCTTTAGGAGTTGCAGTAGCTAATCTCATCATATCTGCAAAACCTGCATCTCTTAATTTTTCCGCTGTTTTTTCACCAACACTTGGTAAATCTTCTAATTCCACCATAATAATCATGCCTCATTAATTTGTTTTATTTTAATAATATTTGGATAAAATTCTCTTAGGATTGAGCCTAATTTCTTCATTATAATCGTCAAAACTAACATTAGTAATAACTTCAACAGTTAAACCATTCAAATCATCTATTCTACCTTCCATAGGTCCTAAATCAGAACCATTATCAGTAAGATTAATTATTTCTTCTTTTTTCATGTCAAGAAGTTCTTCAGCCAAATTATCAAAGAAAGTGATTGAAATTTCACCAGTGTCATCTTCAAGTCTAGCCGGAACCATTAAAAGATATCTAGGTTCATCGATAGGCTCTCCGCAGAAACTACAAACAAAATCATCTGATGACTGATCTACAGTATTTCCACAGCTAGGACATTTTGTAATTAATATCTTATTACCGAATACCTCTTTAAGAGTACCTGTTATACGAACATTCCTATCATCGTCCTCTAGAGCTTCAATGGTTTTAGGAACATAAATGGATTCTTTTAATTCATCATAAGTTGGTAAATCATCAATTTCTGATTCATCAGGTTCAAGAATAGAAGTGGACCTTGATACATTAATTTCCAAGCTATCGTTTCTAAATGAGATTTGAGGATCTTGGAATTTAATAGCATCTCCAACATTCCATTCTTTTTTAGCATTTTCATTCCATAAAGTAACATTAATAGAACCTGAATTATCAGCTATTTCTAAAGATTTGACATATCCCTTACTTCCGTCAGTTCTATCAAATTCACGAACATCACTTGATTCAATTATTCTGCCTGTAACAATAATGCCCTCATCATCTTCTTCAACATCAGCTATTGATTTGTGGCTATAAAGCATTGTTTCAATAGTTTTAAAGGATGGAAGGAATCTTGCTTGGTCACTGTCTTCAGGTAATTCCATTATACGTGCAGAACCTCCAATATTCAATTCAACTTCATACATTCCCAATCTAACTTTTGCATTTTCGATTTTGTATGCTCCGCCGGTTTTGTATTCCTGTTTAGCTTTCTGATCCCAAAATGTTAGGCCAACACGTCCTTCACCATCAGAGAATTTGGCTGAACGTGCATATCCCACACTACCGTCATCTCTTTGGAATTCATTTATTTCACCAATAGCAAACATTCTTCCTATAACATCAACTTCAATTCCGTCTTCATCAAATTCTTCAACTTCACTAAGTCTTTTAATTTGAGAAACTTTCTGTTTGATTTCATCAAAGATGTCCAATTCTTCAGCAGATAAGTTTTCCGGATTTATTGAAAGTTGAGTGTTGAAATTTGTGTTAAGTGAATATCCACTGTCTGTATAATCATCAAAACGAGCATCTGCACCAATAATTTTGACAATATCTCCTTTAGTTAACAAAATATCTGTATCATTTCCCCATATTGTAGTTCTAATAGAACCTGTATCATCACTAACATCAAAGTTTCTTAATTTACCTTCAGACCCATCAGATTTTCTTGTAAACGTTCTGATATCCTGCAATTTAGAAATTACTCCTTTAATAGCTATATTATTTTGTTCTGTAATATCTCCAATTTTAATAAATTCCTGAGTGAATTCAGGAACATCAAAATCTCCTTTGATTATTCTGCCATCCCAATGAGTTAATGATAATTCACCGTTCCTTTCTCTTACTTGTGCACCTAATATTTTTACAGAATCTCCTGCATCCAAACCCAATTCATCAATCAAATCAACATTTTTATTCCATAATGTGTAGGATATTTCTCCAGTTGCATCCTTTAGCTCAAGAGAAGTGACTTTTCCTTCTTTTCCATTTTTTTCATAAGTTCTTGGAGTTGGAATCCTTAC
Organism: Methanobrevibacter smithii ATCC 35061; assembly: GCF_000016525.1. Classification (NCBI taxonomy): domain Archaea; kingdom Methanobacteriati; phylum Methanobacteriota; class Methanobacteria; order Methanobacteriales; family Methanobacteriaceae; genus Methanobrevibacter; species Methanobrevibacter smithii. The sequence goes on along the minus strand of NC_009515.1, from coordinate 1,353,310 downwards.
TATTCTGGCAATAATATTTGCTTTAGTTTCAGGGACAAGATCTTCAATATCAGTTATCTTTTCCTCATATTCGGGGAATTTTGATAAATCCGCTTCTTTAAAATGAGTTATAGTTGACCTAGGTCTTAAATTAGCTTCATTATCTCCTCTAAAACCTTCTTTTATATCAACATCAGTAATTTTAACAATGTTTCCTTCTTTAAAATTTTTAAGAAGTTTAATATTTTCTGTCCATAACACTACCCTAATATCACCAGTGCTATCCTTCAATTCCATATTGCAGACTTGTCCAGATTTGCCTTTACGTGTTTTAAAAGATTTCGGATTTGAGATACCCATAATCCTTCCAACAATAGCTGCTTGGGGTCCCTGTTCCAAATCACCTATGTTTAAAATTTCACCATTGGATTTTTGATCATCTTCACTAGCTCCAATTATATTGTTTACCACCTGTTCAGCAGCATAATAATCATCAACAAAACCTAAATCTTCGTTTTCTTTAGAAATATCATTTATTTTTGCTTGAAATTCTTCTATAGTCAATTTATCTTTGACCTGTTCATATAATTCTAAAATTTCATTATCCATACCAAACCCCTCGTTAGAAAGTTAATTATTATTTTAAATTAAAATGTATATAAACTATTAGAGACAGCATTTGAAAAGTAATTTTTAAAATAATTATTAAAAAAATAGAATATAAATTTTAATAAACTACACAAAAGTTCAAATGTGCAAAATTCTAATATGCATTAGGATTTCTTTTTACAACTGTTTTAATCATTATAGCTAAGTCTAAACCCATATGCCAGTTTTCTACATACTCAATGTCAAATTCTATACGTTTTTTAATAGAAGTATTACCCCTACACCCATGAATTTGAGCCCATCCTGTCAATCCCGGCTTAACCTGATGTTTAACCATGTATTTTGGAATTTTTTCTTTAAATTCTTCAACAAAATATGGTCTTTCAGGTCTGGGACCAACAACACTCATATCTCCTTTTAAAACATTGAAAAATTGAGGCAATTCATCAATACTTGTTTTTCTGATAAAATTACCTACTCTGGTCTTCCTTGGATCATCTTTTGTTGTCCATTCTGATTTCTCTTCATTCGGATTTTGAACTTTCATACTTCTGAACTTGTACATCATAAATGGTTTTCCATGATATCCTATTCTTTCCTGCTTAAATATAATAGGGCCTTTAGAAGTCAGTTTAATAGCTATTGCAGTAATCAGCATGATCGGAGATGTGATTATAATAGCTATAATAGATATTATGTAATCAGATAATGATTTTAAAAAATTATTAAATGCATCATCTAATGGAACATAACGTATATTTATAATCGGAATATCTTCAATCATGTCTACTGATGGCTGTGCAGGGAAATACCTTATATAATCCGGAATAATCTCTGCTTTAATTCCCACCTTTTCACAGCTTTCCACAAGCTCATTGATTTTAAAATAATACTTTAACGGAATAGCAAGTACAACCCTATCAAAATTATTTTTCTCAAGAACGTCATCTAAGTCTTTAAACGCACCAATAATCTTGCTTCCTTCAATTTCCAGACCTACATGATTGCTTTTACCTAAAAATCCGCTGACAACAAACCCCAAATAGGGATTATTTCTAATTTTACGTGCGAAAGTATAAGCTAAATCATTATCCCCAACAATAAGAATATGCTTTAAGTTTTTGTTATTAGATCTAATCTCTTTTAAGAAGCTCCTAATGACAAATCTTTCAGTTATTCCAAAAACAGTAGCTATAATAGCTAAAAGGAATAGCATGATTCTTGAAAAGTTAGGTTCATTAACAATAAATAAAATAGCAACTAAAACAAAGAATGCAACAATGTTCACTTTTATAAGCTTAGTTGCTTCTGAAAAAATTGTTTTATGAGTTCTATAAGGTTTGTAAAGACCAAAAGAAAAGTACAATATCAAGTATGTAGGTATTACAGCAAATGTTAAAAAAAGAACATAGCTTTGTAAACCTAAATGGCCTCCAATCGGACCAAATAAAGTGGTTTTAAAACGTAACCACCATGCACAGAAAAGAGCTATAGTTACAACTAATGCATCTGATAAAACCATAACTACATTTAATACTCTTTGATTCTGCTTAATCATATTTATCACAAAAATAGATTTAAGTATATCTTTAAATTTCTTATAATATTTAATTTTTCTTTTTAAAGAAATTTAAAATCAATTTTAAAATGCATAAACAGACAATTCCCAAATAAACAATAAAATTGACAAAAAATGAAGTGCTGTTTGCATGATGTTTTTTATAATAAATATACATTGCCCTATAAAACTCATATATTAATTTAGACTTCTGTTTTTTACTGCTTGATCCTTTAAAATGAGTTATTTTAGCCTCACCAAAGTAAAATATCTTCCAATTGTCCTGTTTAATCCTATAACATAAATCAATATCTTCACCATACATGAAAAATGTCTCATCCAATAATCCAACTGAATCCAAACATTTTTTACGTGCAAAAATAAATGCTCCGGTCAGACAGTCAATTTCATAAATTCCGTCATCAGGCAGATTATCCAAATTATAATTATCCTCTTTGCTATTTGTCGGAATGTGAAATAATCTGTAAAATGAATTTTTAACATTAGGAAAAGACCTTTTACATGCTTTATCCAAAGTTCCGTCAGCTAAAAGAACCCTGCAGCCACATGCTCCAACAAAAGGATTATTTTCCATGAAGTTATAAATCTTCTCTAATGTATTTTCCCAAACAACAGTGTCGGAATTTAATAAAAGAAGATATTTCCCACCAGCTATCCTTAAACCCTGGTTATTACCTGCTGCAAACCCATTATTTTCTTTTGAAGAAATAAATTTAACTGAATCTTTAAAATAATCTTTTAAATTACTTAAACTATTATCCTCCGATGCATTATCAACTACTATTATTTCATAGCTAAAAGGATACTCATATTTCAATATGGAATTTATAGTATTCCTTGTCAGGTCAAATGTCTGATAATTTACAATTACAACTGAAAGATCCATAATTCTCAACTAATTTTATTTTTTTAAAAATTTAACAGCATTAACAATTAATTTCCATTCTATTTTAAAGTAGTTTTTGGTATTTTTTTTGCTGAATTTAACTTTATTGATTTTGTTTCTTGTTTTTAAACCTTCTTTAATGCCTTCCAGATATGTTTTGCCAAACCCTTTTTTAACAAAGAATAAATATTTAATTAAAAACCCTAAAAATAGAAATATAAAATTTAAAATCTTTTGAGGAATTGGAAAATTTTTATAAACCGTCCACACATTGTTTCTGGCAGCCAATTTTACTTTAAACTTATTATATCTGCTTCCGCTTGTTGCACTTCCAATATGATAAACTACAGAATCAGGACAGAATAGGTTTTTATATCCGTTGATTTTCGCCCTGTAGCTTAAATCAACATCTTCCATATATGCAAAGAAATTTTCATCAAAAAGACCTATTTTCTCTAAAATGGCCTTATTATACATAGCTGCCCCCGCACAACTTGAAAATATTTCATATACTTCATCATAATTTTCTGCAGGCTGATTTTCACCTGTCTTTTTAGTCCAGGCCAGAATATTGTATTCATCACCTGCATCATCTATCAAGTTTTTATTATCAAACTGAACCATTTTAGAAGCAACTGAAAAAATACTATCATCTGAAGAAATTAAATCTATTAATGGTTTGATTCCGGATTCTTCAACCTGAGTGTCATTATTTAGAGAAAATATATATGGGTAGGAAGACTTTAAAATACCCTGATTTACTGCTTTTGCAAATCCTAAATTTTCAGCATTTCTAATTATGATAACCGGAAAATCTAAATTACTTGAATAATCTTTTATAAACTCAATACTTTCGTCAGTTGATCCATTATCTACCAAAATAACTTCACCAACAAATTCTTTATTCCTATTTAAAGAATCGAAATATGTTTTTAGAAATTCTTTTCCGTTATAATTTGGAGTCACTACAGAAGCTTTCATAATAATCAGATAGTATTTTTAAATTTTTTCCACATTTTATAATATAATTTTGGATTTAATAAAAATAGCCTTATTTTAAACTTGAATTTAGAATCTCCCTTAAACTTAGACAATTTTGAAAATAAATCCAAATCATCCATTTTAGACATTACTTCATCAAAATCATAACCATGGTAAAAAAAATAATTCATGTTGCCAAAAATGGCTCTGGGAATTCTGCTTGTAATTACCAAGTCCGCTAATTCATTTTGTCCCCCTGATTTATAAAATTTTGAGAGATTTTCCAAAGTTTCAATGAAATTAAATCTTTTAAGACCTGATTTGCTTGTTGCTGAGTCGTTCCTTTGAATATAAAGATAAGTTATTTCTTCCCCGACAGCTACACTTTCACCATAGCTTAACGCTTTTAGGGCAAATTCAGTGTCTTCCCCGTAAACAGCCTTCGAATCAAACTTTAAATTATTATCCTTAATTAAATCTGCTTTATAGATTAGCTGGCAAAAGCTGAATTCAGGAATTATCATCTGAAGTTCCATTTTAATTAAGTCATGAGCAGATATTGGAACTTCCGGATAACTGATTGAATTGACTGTTGATTTTGAACCTTCTTTTGCCATTTGAGTTAATGTAAAATCTGTTTTTCCATTGTATAACTCAGAGAGATGATTTGTCAATACATAATCATCACTGTCAACAAATACCAGATAATCCCCCCTTGAAACTTCAATTCCATTATTCCTGGCTACACTTACACCGGAATTTCTTTGATGAACCAATTTATATGGAATGTCAGATTTACTTAATAGTTCCTGTGCAATATCCAAACTGTTGTCATCTGATCCATCATCTACAACAATTATTTCATAATTCTCACTAAACTCCTGATTTATTATAGAGGATATGGAAGTCTGTATATATTTCTCACCATTATACACTGGAACAATTACACTTACTTTAATATTATCCATTTTTTCCACCATCATTTAATAAGAAATCAACTACTCTTTTAGATGCTTCACCGTCAGTTGCATTAAATTGTGTTTTTCTAAACTCGGAAATTTTATTTTTATCGAAATCATTATTTTTAATTTCAGCTATCAGCTCATCAGTTGTATAAACAACAGGTCCCGGAACATTTTCTTTAAAATCAAAGTAAAATCCCCTATCTTCAGACATGTATGTATCATAATCATAAGTAAAAAAGATTATTGGTTTATCCAACAAAGCAAATTCAATCATTATTGATGAATAATCACTTATTAAAACATCAGAAATTAACAGAAGCTCCTGTTCATTTTTAAAATCACTGCAATCAACATATTCCTGATTAACTTCGATTTTATCTTTAAAAAACTTTTTAATCTTAGGATGGAGCCTTAACACCAAAATGTATTCGTCCCCCAACTCCCTATTGAATTTTTCCAAATCTAAAAAGTTAAAAACATTATTGTTCTCAGGATTATCCCTAAATGTAGGTGCATAAAGCACTATTTTTTTATTTTTAGCTATAGGATATTTGGAATCAAAATTATCCCTTAATTTATCCAAATTATGATTTTTAAAGTAATAATCTGCTCTTGGAAGACCTAAAGACTTGATTTTAGATTTATTTATCTGAAATGCTTCACTGTAATAATCTTCAATATTGTCTGAAGAGGTAATCAGATAATCAATATTCCTGCTGATTTTACCTAAAATATTTCTGGATTTATTATCACTTGATGCACCAAACTTTTTAAAGGCACCTGGAGCATGCCATAGCTGAATCACTTTTGTATCCTTTTTAAAATTCATGAAAGCCAATGGAAAAAAATTATCATTCAGAAATACATATCTGGAAGTAGCCAATCTTTTAAAACTGGAAAAAGATAATTTATCCTTATAAAAAAAGTTAAATTGGAAATCTCCTCTTTTTTCAAATTCCTTTTTAATATAATCCAAATTTCCCTTAAATGATTCGCTGGAATCTAAAATAAAGGATATTTGCTTATCATTAATTGAAAACTTTGTAAATAAATTAAAGAGTTTTCCATAAATTTTATGTTTAAGATACATACTTATACAAGCTCTAAATCTTTAATTTCATCTGCAGATGCTTTTTTAGCTGCTTCAATATATGCATCGCAGACATAATCCACATTACCATCCATTATAACCTTACCTTTATCCAACCAAATAGCTCTGGTACATAATTCCCTTATTTTAGCAGTTGAATGTGATACTAAAAGAACAGTAACTCCTGAACCCATCATAGATTTAAGTTTGTCCCCACTTTTCTTCTGGAATTTTACATCTCCAACAGATAGAATTTCGTCCAAAATCAATATATCCGGCTCAACAACAGTAGCTACTGAAAAGCCAAGCTTGGCATTCATACCGGAAGAATAATTCTTAATTGGAATTTCCATAAAGTCTCCAAGTTCTGAAAATTCAACAATTTCATCATATTTGCTTAATAGAAACTCCTTGGAATAACCCAATATTGCTCCGTTTAAAAATACGTTTTCCCTTCCACTGTAATTATGGTCAAAACCTGCACCAAGTTCCAGTAACGGAGCTATTTTTCCAGCAGTGTATACCTTACCTTTAGTTGGTTTAAATACCCCGGACAAGACTTTTAAAAGAGTACTTTTACCTGCACCATTGAATCCTATAATTCCTACCCTTTCACCTTTGTTAATGGTAAATGACAAATCATTAAGTGCTTTGAAGTTGGTTTTAGGCTTAAGTTCTCTTTTGGCCCATTTAATACAATATTCTTTTAGATTATCCACTTTTTCCTGAGGCATTTCAAATTCCATAGATACATTGTCAACTTCAATAGCTACTTCCTGATTTAATTTCTGAAATTCTTCATTATCTTCCAATTCAGAAGCCCAAACCCCTGAAGTTTCATCAAACATGTTAACCGGGCTTTCAAAGCCTTCAGGATGAACTTCAACATAAAAATTAGGAGTTGCACCATAATGTTTAGTATAAGCATTTATATGGCTGGATCCTTCATGGGTAGCTTTAAGAATCAATCTCAATCCGGACATTCCTTTTCCGCGTGCTGAAGGAATCCAAACATAATTCTTTTCATCAAATATATCTTCAGCTACTTCAACATCTTTTTCAGCTAATTTATTAACCTTTTTAGGTTTGAAATAATATTTTACAAGTTCAAAACCTTCAGGAACATTGATTTTAACCTTCTGAGGTTCTTTTGAAATACCATTCACATTTCTGAAGTAAATAGAGTACCTTAATTCTTCACCTACTGCTATTTTTATAGGTTTTTCTTTTGTTGGGAAATAATTGTTAGTTTCACCAGAAGTTATGAGATATCTTTTAACTTCAAAAACTAATTTAACACGAACATAATCAAAATAAAGTATTCCGTCATTTTCACTTGTGTTTTTAGGAAATTCTACTTTAACGGCAAAATCATTGTTGATGTCCTCACCTCTGATGTCATCGACAGTTATCTTTACAGATCTGTCTGCAGGATAAACATCTGCATGGACAAAGGATTCCTTTTCAAATTCATTATCCCCTATGACTGCCTTAATCATTGGAGGATCCATTTTAATAGGATTTTCAGAAGAATCTTTATGAAAATCATGTTCTACAATAATTTCTGATACTTTGGCATCACCAGGAATATTAAAATCAAAATGACTTGTACATATAACCTGAGGAGCTTCATTTGATTTAACTACTGTAGAAGCCAATTCATCCCAATCATCGATTCTAACATTATTTAAATCAACCCATTCAGACTTATTGGAATTTTCTTCCTGAGTAATAACTTTTGGATATCTTACTTGAATAGTCAAACTAAAAAAACCTCCTTATATATTAAGTACAAATTTATCCTGATACTTGAAGAATACATAAACACCAATGACAAGTGAAATTATTGAAGTTACAATTAAAAACACAAACGGCCAGGTATCCGGGAAAGTTCCGCCAAGTATAATGTTTCTGAAACACTCAACAGCAGAATATAAAGGATTTAATTTATATGCAAATAAGAACTGCTGAGGAATAATGTCAATCGGATAGAACAACGGAGTCATAAATGATAAAAGCATTACAAGAACCCCATATAAATATTTAATATCCGTAAAAAATGTTGTAGCTGTTGCAAGGATTAAACCTACCCCCATTGTTAAAACCAATAAGAAAAACAATGGAATCGGTGAGTAAATCAGCGCAAAATGAAACGGAGCACCTGTAAATATCATTACAGCAACCAATACCACCAAAGAGATTAAAAAGTTAATAAACTCTGAACAGACAATTCCAACAGCAAACATGTATTTGGGAACATAAATCTTCTTAATAATCTCTGAATTTGCCTTAATAGAATCCATAGCTCCAGTAGTAGCATTAGCAAATAAATCAAATACCAATTTACCACTTAGCAAATAAACCGGGAAATTCTCAATTGTATTTGCAAATATTAAAGAGAAAACCATTGTTAAAACAATCATAGATAATAACGGATTTAAAAAACTCCAGAATAAACCTAAAGTAGAATCCTTATATTTTCCACTTATATCCCTTTTAATCAATTCAGTAAGTAGAAAAGTATACTTATTAAAATTTTGCACATACACATTGTTTTCAAACATGAACAGGAACTCTCTAAAATAAATTTTTTAAAACTGTTAGTTATTTTTAATAAAAGAATTATAAAAAGATTGCTTATCCAAAAATTATTTAAACTTATTATCCCCACACATTAAACACGAAATTTATATTGTGTTTAAAATAATGAGTCAAATTAGCTTAAACAATCAATATTTTTATCGCAAACCAAAAAATGACTTGATTTTATCCTTTCTGGCTCTTGATTTTTTAATTTTACATATTTCCTCAACTATTTTATCATAATCCTCTGCTAAAATAAGATCAATTAATGGCAAGTAACTTTTTTCATCAAATTCAGAACTTATAGCCAGCTGTTTTTTAAGCAATGGATTAATAGCTACCACTAGCTCTCTTTTTTCTGCATCTGAAATATCACTAACTACCAAACTCGTTAACCAATAAACAAAATGTCTTTTAAAAATATTTGAAAAGAATTCTTCTTTATTTAGTTTATCCAATAAATTATCTACCTCAAAATAACCATTGACCATGCTTTCCAAGTATTTTTTATTTCTGATATGTATTGTTGATTTGTTTCCATCAACATCACGTATACTATAATTATAGCTATAAAAATCATCCAAATAAACTGTTTTTTTAGATTTGAGAAGTGCATAAACATAAACATACAAATCTTCAGCAAGCATCCCTTCCAAAAATCTAATATTGTTTTCAGCTAAGAAGTCTTTTTTAAACAATTTTGTCCAGATACTTGGGCCAATGTCAAATAACCTCAAATCATCTTTAAAAGTATTTACAACAACATTTTCCCCATCAAAAACAGTTTTTTCTTTAACTGTCTCCCTTTCATAAACTTTATAGTAGTTAGTAATTAAAAAATCAGCATTTTCCTTGCTTATTTCATTATACATTACTTCAAAAGCATTTTCCACATAGCTGTCATCATGATCAGCAAATATAACATACTCACCGCCAGCCAAATCCAAACCCCTGTTCCTGCCAGTTCCAGGAAACCCTGAATTCTCATCTAAAAACACAGCTGAAACATTAGAATACTTTTTATTAAAATCATGCAATAAATCCAAAGTACAACTATCAGTTGAAGCATCATCAACAAAAATAACCTCAATATCCTCAAAACCCAAACTCTGAGATTTAATTGAGTCTAAAAACTCACTTAAAAAATCACCGGAATTATAAGTAGCCACTACAACTGAAATTTTATACATTTTATCTTCCCAATTTACGTTTTAACCTTGAAAGAAAACTTCTGTCATTCATATTTTCTTGAGTTTTTTCTAATTTATTTGCTTCAACAACAGCCTTATCAAAGTCCTTACTTAAAATATTGTCAACAAGGTTATTATACCTTTTTTTAAAGTATAAATCTTGTGTATAATACATTTTAAAAATGTCATATGATTTTTCAAATAATTCTTTTTTATCATTATAATCTAATTTACTTAATACAATTGTATATAACCATGATGTTAAATGTTGTCTAAATATTTCCTTTCCATAACCTGTTTTATTTTCCTTTTCAAGCATTTTAGCTATTTCATAATATCCGTCCAACATTGCTTCAATGTATTTTCTGTTTCTAATATGAATTGTTGATCTGTTTCCTTCAGAATCCCTGATTTTGTAGTTGTAGCTATAGAAATCATTGAGATAAATTATTCCCTCTGCTTTTAAACAACCTAAAGTGGCTACATAAACATCTTCACAAAGCATCCTCTCTAAAAATCGGATATTATTTTCAACCAGGAAATCCTTTCTGAATAATCTTGTCCATATAGCTGCAGGAATTCTTAAAAGATTTCTATCCTCATCAATGTTTTTAACGCAGACTGTCGGAGTGTCTTTGTATAATGATTTGAATTTAACTACTTTATCATCGAATACCTGGTTAAAATTAGATATCAGCATATCATTTTCATTTATTTTATCATACATTACTTCAAAAGCGTTTTCCACATAGCTGTCATCATGATCAGCAAATATAACATACTCACCGCCAGCCAAATCCAAACCCCTGTTCCTACCAGTTCCTGGAAAACCTGAATTCTCATCTAAAAAAATAACTGAAACATTCGGGTAGCTTTCATTGAAATTATTCAATAAATCCAAAGTATAATCATCAGTTGAAGCATCATCAACAAAAATAACCTCAATATCCTCAAAGCCCAAACTCTGAGATTTAATTGAGTCTAAAAACTCATTTAAAAAATCGCCAGAGTTGTAAGTAGCTACTATTACAGATATTTTATAATTCATCAGACATTTCCCCATATATCTTATTGTATTCATCAGTCATTTCTTTAAGGCTTTTAAAATTGATTTTGGATATATTTTCTACTTTTTCCAGATAATCTGTTTCATCAATACTTAGAATCTTATCATATATTTTTTGCGGATTCTTATAATCCACTAACCATCCTCCACCAGTCTTATTAACTCTTTCCTTTAGTGCTCCAATGTTTGTAGCTATTACTGGAATCCCTGATTTCCAGCTTTCGGTTAATGTATGTGAGAATGTTTCAGGACATGTTGATAAAATAGCTATAAATGAAGGATTGATTTCAGCTATTACTTTATTAAAATCTCCCCTTTTATACCTTCCATGATTTATCCCATATTTATTTAAATTTGGAATTGCAGTTCCCATAAAGTGCAGTTCCAGTGCATTGTCCTTATCTAAATTTTTTATTTTTTTAATCAATAAAGATCCCTTATGCTGTGAGATATGGCCAGGAATAGCTATTTTAATTGGATTTTTAGATAATTCAGGTTCAATATTTGATTTTTCAATATCTCGCCCATGTTTGATTAATTTAAAATTATTTAAATCCGGATAAACCGATTTATAGATTTCAATTACTGAATCAGACGGTACAATATTTAAATAAGCATTTTCAAGTAATTTAAAACCGTATTTTTGCCAATCCTTTAAAATAGTTTCAAATTTGCAAGTTTTACATTTGAACTCGCAATAACTGTAATTTTCATTGATTAAATGAATTGATGGACAGATATAATAAAAATCATGTATACTTACAATATAAGGAATTCTTTTTTTATTTGCTATTTCGGCTAGATCAAAAGTATGGTTAATTAAATGATTAATATGAATAATTTTAATATCTAATTTTGATAGGATTTCTTCGTAAATACCAGCTAACCTATTGTCTAAAAATTCATATTTTTTAGGATGACAGTTAAAATTAGCTATTTTTTCTAAAGAAGATGTGAATTTCCACAGCTCAACATCTTCCCCATCAGAAGTTAAAATAAATGCCCCAAATCTTTTATCCAAGCTGTTTATAATATCCAGATTGGTAAAGCCTGTGCCTCCAATAGTTCCTATTTTTTCATGTAGAACAAATAATATATTAGTTTTATTTAAATCATTGAAATTGGCCAAATCTTCATTGGCTACTTTAATCTGGCGGTTTTCATCAATTCCATATAATGCATAGTGAATTAAAGGATTAATCTCCACATCATCATAGTGATATTTATAAAATACCCCATCAAAATCCTTATTTGGCTTTTTTCCCTCATTGAATCCGAAGAAAATATAATGAAGGAGAGGATCCATTCCTGAAGCTTTAACTTTAGGATATTTATTTAAGTAAAATTCATCATCAAACAAGTTATTTTTACGAATCGCATTATATCCTTTAACAATTAACTTAGCCTCTGTTTTATTGGATGATTTATGTAAAATATAGCTAGCTGGAATTTTACTCATTAACCTATTCTTAAAACTCATAAAAATCCGTCACTTTTTATTAAAATATCTTCCAAATTCTCCAAAAATTCTTTAACAAAATTATCTTTAATTGCAAAATTATATTTGGAATCAAAAGTCTTATTTTCATCAGATACTACAATATCATAACCTTTGGGATTATCTTTACTGTTTTGTGAAATAAATACCCTGACAATATCATCCCTGGCCACCATATTTTCCAAATCATAATCCTCAGATAGACAAAGCAAAATATCTGAAGAGTTTCCAATATACATGTTTTCCAGATCCGAAATCAGCTCAACTGTAAAACCCAATTCATTGAAGCCTTTGGAAATTTTAGATAAAAATTCAAAATTATCATGATAATTTTCATCAACTATTGTAATTTTAAGTTTCTTTTGAGTGAAAAATTTGTTATCATGTATTTTATCTAAAAGCATATTTTTAGAAAGATAATTTCCCCATTTAGACCAAAATACTTTGTAATTATGTTTATCATTATCTTCATAATCTTTGGATTTAACCCTTGTACTTGATTCATGATGGAAAAGTAAAGCATTGGAAGCTAAAATGGTTTTATAACCCTTTTTATGTAATTTTAATGAAAAATCAACATCTTCAAGGCCGTAAATATAATCTTCGTCAAGACCCCCAAGCTCATCATAGACTTTTTTATCAATTAGGTCAACAGCTCCTGTAACTGCAACACATTGGGCATTCTTTGTAAGTGAAGAGTCAAAAATGTCTAAATGGTCATTACTTTTATTGATTGCATATAAACAGCAAGGATACATCCTTTCTGCAAAGATGTCACCACTATGCTGAATTCTAAATGACTTTTTCCTGTTGTTTTCATAAAATGGAAAAACCAATTTCGCACCTACAGACGCTGCATCCTCATCATTAACAATAGCTCCCACCATTTCATTAAGCCATCCGTAAGTAGGTTCAATATCATTGTTTAAAAGTAATATATATTCCCCGTTGGCTATTTTGGCTGCATCATTGTTTCCTTTTGAAAAGCTGACATTTTCCTCATTTTCAATTATTCTAATTGGCAAATCCAGATTTTTCAAATAGCTGACAGATTCATCTGCTGAGGCGTTATCCACAACAATAATTTCATAATTTGAATAATTGGTTTTCTTATCAAAATCTTTAAATAATCTTTTAAGGTGACCTAAACCATTTCTTGTCAGTATGATAATAGAAACCAGAGGTTCTGTGTCAAATTCATAATTAGTTAAGAATACTGAATTTGTTTCGCAAATTTCCTCTTTTCTCCTAACAGAATATGCATATTGAAATATTTTGCCTTCATCTTTTCCATGAGCAATATAATGAAGTAAAGGATTTAACTGAGCCCTGTGAACATCAGGATAATTATTATTATAAAAGTCGGGGTCAAAATCCAGACTCGGAAGCCTTCCTTCCAAGTATCCTTTAACCAGATAATGAGTTAAACCGTCCCCCTTAACATCATCATAAGTTTTAGAGTAAAACTTTTCATCAAAAAGCCCGGATTCTTCAATAGCCCCATAATATTTATAATTTTTCATGGCTTTTCTAAAATCAAAATTGGATTTAATCAAGAAATTAATCAAATGTTTAGTCATTGTTTCCCCTATTTCGCATATTACGTAACTTACTAGTTAATTTCCAAGAAGTTGAATTTCTAACTCCCCTAATCTGTCTATCCCAATGATCACGAGCTATGTTTAATGCATTAGCTTCATCCCTAAGTGCATCAATATCATTGAATAGCAAATTGATTTCCTCTTTAGTTAAAGTGTTTTTATCTTTAATATTACCCTCCAAAGATTCAATTAAATTTCTGCTAGTTATATAATCTTCAATTTCAAAATTATGTTGATAACTTCCTTCTTTAGACCAGTATTCATTAACCCAATAATAAACATCCGAAACTGACGGGTGAAAATTATTTTTCCACATGACATAAGGCAGACTTAACTGGTCCTGATTAGTGTAGTTTACAACTTCCCTCCACCATTGCCTCATGATTGAAATAATTTCAGGATCGTTATGTGCCCTAAATAATGCACCAGTAGCTGGAAGACCGTAATGTTCAGGCATTCCTTCAGAACGGTACTTTTCAACCTGTTTGGTCATGGTGTAATTTGAATATCTTGGAAACGGCATTGACATTACTGCCTCGTCATAAATACAGTCTCTTTCCGGATGAACAACAACAAGCATTTTAGATTTTGCATACTTGTAAATGTACTCCCTGATACTTCCAACGATTTTAAAAGTTCCATCTAACCAAAAACTGTATTTATACTCTGGGAAGTATTTATCTGTAAATAACCTGTATTGTTTTGCTTTTCTGTTATCATCCAATGTTGACTTTTCCATTTGAACTATTTCCCATGTGTCAGATTCCAAATCAGGATTTTCTGTAAAGCATACATAATCACAATTTTCATCAATAAACTCAGGTTCTTTCAATTCATCATAATTTCCTGTAAACGCTGTGTAAATAACTAATCTGTTATCTTTAACATCATCAATTAATTCCTGATTGCTTTCTAAAGTAGGTTGGAATAAATCACTTAAAACAAAGCTGTCTACTGTTGATTCATATCTCTTTTTAACTACTTCATAAGGGTCAACATTATTCTCAGTCATAAAAATCAGCAAAACAATTTATTAAAATAACTGATAATAATTTTCATTTTAATATTAATTAAATATATCTAAAAAAAGATAATAGCTTAAAAAAGTTTTTAAGACACTTAATGATTAAAAACTTTTTCAAACTAAAAATTAAAAATGCTTAAAAAAATTTTAACATACCTGGAATTGCTCCAATCATAGATTGAATACCTAAAATGAAGATAGCAAGGCCGCCAATAAAGTTAATGTGTCTAGCATATTTAATAGCGAATTTAGTACCAAAAGTACCTATTAAAAGCCAGCAAACTACACAAATTAAACTTAACCCACCTAATATGAATGGGTCAACATGTGCTGTTGCACCTTGTGCAGACAATATTAAATTTTCAATATTACCAAAAATTAATAATCCCATAAATTGTTTAAATTCATTTGCCATATTTTAATCCCCTATTAACTATTTATTTGCAATGGATTCATACATTGCTTGAAGACCTAATATAAAGATAGCAAGACCGCCAACAAAATCAATGAAACTAGCATATTGTGCAGCAACAGTAGCCCCTACAGTTCCTACAATAAGCCAAATAAGAACACAAATAATACTGTAAATACTTAATTTTAAAATATTTGCTCCGGCAACCACACCTTGTGAAGATAATACTAAGTTTTCAATATTACCGAAAATTAATAAACCTATAAAAGGTATATACTCTTCTAACATTCAAATCACCATATTCCATATATGTAAATTTTTTCATTATGAATAACATTCAATAATAAAAAAATCCACACTAATCAACTTTAAAATTAATTGTATATAAAATTATGGTATAAATATAGTAATTAATTTTTTTAATATATTTAAAAATAATATATGAAACTGAAAAAGCTTTAAAAATGAAATAAAATATTATACTTTTTATTATAATTTAATTAAGAATTTTAATTAAATTATTGAAATAATAAATGCTATAACAATTATTAATACTTAAATAAATACTGCAACAACTAAAACATCCGAAACTGTGGGAAAATAGAAACTAAATAAAATTAAATTTTACATAAAACTAAATTAACCTTATTGTTTAAAACAGTTAGCAAGCAAATATACAACAACAATATACAGTTTAACATATATTAAACAAAGAACTATATAAAAACACTTTATACTATGGAAATAATGTCCAAAATAAGTAGCTAAATCATTTATTATAATAATTTTTAAGAAAAATCAAGTAAAGTTTATAAAATATTAAATAAACTTAAATCAATTTTGAAAATAGTTCATCCCACATACTTACAACATCATCTAAAGAATAATTTTTTAAAACATCCTCCAGAGCGTTTTTACGAATATTTTCTCTTAAAGACAAATCCAAAAGCAATTTTTCAATTTTTAAAACCCATTCTTCAGTATCCTTCGCTAATAAACCATTGATACCATCTTTAACCACACCATTATAAACAGGCATATCACTATAAACGCCTGGAATCCCCAATACTGCCAATTCAATATATTTTAATTCACTTTTTCCCAAATTAAATTTTGAATTCTCCAAAGGAACTAATGCAACATCCCAATTAGCCACTTTTGAAAGCCATGGCATAAATACCTCAAAACACATATTATTTGAAGGAAGCTCAACAGCATCATACCAGTCTTCACATACATTATCCTCTGCATTAAAGCCTCCGATTACCTCAAAATCAAAATCATATTTTTCTTTAAGCTTTAAAATAACATCTTTAATTAAAAACAAATCTTTAGAATGAGTTAATGTTCCATAATACCCTAACTTTAATTTACCACCTCTTTTAATATCTTTTTTAACATCAAAAACAGTATTTACATAATAATTATGTATTATCATAGTCTTATCTGAATCAAATTTGGAAGCTAAATTAGGAGTGGTAACAGTTACTGCATCTGCATTATCAATGAAATTAGTTATTTGACTTCTGACACTGTCAACATATTCAAAAGAAGGACTGTTTTTTTCAACACCCAACAAATCATCATCAGTTTCATAAACAACTTTAATACCATGCTTTTTGCATCTGGCCAGTAACAAATCCAAAAACGGCAAAATTCTTTGGACAACAACAATATCAAATAGCTTAGACCTTAAAATATTGTCTATATCCATCATAACATAGCTATCCATACCATACATGAAAAAGGTGTATTTATCAGATTTGCTTAGCTGATTAAATGGGGCATGAAGTCGGATATATGGACATGGGGCCAAATTTTCAAAAGGATCATTTGTAAAAACACCAATTCTAATTTTATCTGAATATATAGGTTTTTCAAGCTGAATATATGGAATTAAAGTTCGCTTATCAGTTATATAGCAATTATCTTTAACTTCCGAAAGCAGTTTATCATTTTGACCCCCATAATACTGATTGAAGATAGGAGTTTCAAGTGTATTGACATACCTACTGTCAAAAACATTGATTTGATTGTTTTTAAAAAATCCTTCTAAAACATAATCAAAAACAGGATTTTCAACACTATATCTGTTTTTATAAAATTCAAGGTTAAATACATCTGTGATATATGACTGCTGAGTAGCCAAATCATCTTTAACTCCATAATAGAGATAATGAAGGTTAACATCCATATCCTGAGTTTTGCAGTCATCATGAATAGCCAAATATTTGTCTTTATCAATTAATTCCAAATTTTTAATCCTTGAATAAATTTTTTTATACATTGAAATCTTTTTAGGATTGGCTTTTGATTTCATGGCTATGTAAGCCAAAGGATTGCTTTTAATTGATTTAGACAAATTCATAATATATTATATAATACCTTAACATAAAAATAAATTTATGTCTTATAAAGTCACTGTTATTATTCCAACATACAATAGTGTAGAATTTTTAGATTCAACAATAGCTTCAATTATGAACCAGAGCATCGGATTTGAAAATATAGAACTGATTATTGTTGATGATTACTCTACTGACAACACACAGGAGTTAATAAACCACTATTGTGAAAAATATGAAAATATAAAAACCTTCGAATCAGGTAAAAAAACAGGAACACCAGGAAGAGCCAGAAACATAGGAATAGCCAATTCTACAGCAGAATATATAATGTTTATTGATCATGACGACAATTACCTGCCCGAAAGTGTTGAAAAGTTATACAATGCAGTTACTGAAAATTCATGTGATGTAGCTATCGGAAAATTCCAAACATTTGGAGAGCAAAAAATAGTTCCTGAAGACTGGATTACACATGATGTTGTTTTAAATTCAATTGATGAAGATTTACGCTTTTTTTCAATAAATAATATATGGAGAATGATATTTCCAAAAGATTTCCTTAATAAAAATGAAATAACTTTTCCGGAAGGAGTTTTTGCCGAAGATTTAACTTTTATGATTGATGCTTTTGTGAATGCCTCAAAAATAGTCTTTATAAATGATATTGTTTATAATTTCAGATTAAGAACTGGTGATAACAGCTCAACAAGTTTATCTAAAGGAATGCATTATTTAGATGGATTAATTGAAGGATATAATAATACAGTAGATGTACTTAAGAAAAACAATGCATGCAAATATTACGACACTATTTTTAACCAGCATTTAAGCTGCTGGATTAGTGATGTGGCTCTAAGTGAAACAATTGACTTTGAAGATAAAAAGGAGCTGGTAAATAAGTCACTTAAATTATTTGACGAAATGGGTGATGTTAATCCGACTCCTGAAAATAATGCAATTAAAAGTATAATAACCCAGATAAGAGCCAGAAATCTGGATGAAGCCTACAGTCTCATGGGTGATTATCAGCTATTTAGAAATAGAATCCATCAGCTGGAAGTTGAATTGGCTCATAAAACCCAGCAGATAGCTAATCTGCAAACTACAAAAGGCTGGTTTAAGTATAAAACTAAAAATATAAAACAGAGATTGAAAAAAAAGATTTGAATTTTAGTGTGTCATGATTCATCAAAGTGAAATACTAAAAGAAAACTTCAAAAAAATAATAAAAAACACAACACAACACACAATAATAAAAGCTCCATTCAAATATAATAAAACTTAAAAAAAATATTTAAGTGTGTCATGCATAGGACACACACAAATACTGAAAGAAAACTTCAAAAAAATAATAAAAAACACAACACAACACACAATAATAAAAGCTCCATTCAAATATAATAAAACTTAAAAAAAATATTTAAGTGTGTCATGAGTGTATCATGTTACAGATACTTAAAGAAACTTAAAAATAATAAACAAACATTTTACTTTAATCAACATATCATTCCTAAGAATTATTTAATTGAATAAATAACTTCTTTGCCACTGATCTCATATTTTTGAATCAAATTTAATTCAACCAATCTTCTTAAATCTCTTGCTGCTGTGGATCTTGATACTTCAAATAATTCTCTATATTCTTTATTTGTAATATTTTCATTATTTTGAGAAAGTATTTCTAAAAGTTTATATTGTCTATCATTTAAATCATATTTTTTAAGATCTATTTTATTAGCATGAACTGAATCTTGTAATTTAAGAATATTTTCTCCAGGCCCATATAATATTACTTTAAAAAAATTTCCATTCAATTCAAATTTAGGTGCAGGCAGGCCATGTTCAATCATTTTTGTCTTAATTCTTTCAATTCCAGTTCCATATTGCTCCATATACTTTGTATGATGAAACAAATTACAGATTATTTCATTTCTCCTAACAGAATTACCATCCTCTAGATTATTCAAGGTTAATGGAAACTTTAAATTCCCCGGACTAATAATTTCAATTCTATCATCATAAATAAAAAATGTTACATCAGTTCCCTTAATTTCATAATCCCTATGAGCAATTGCATTAATAATTGCTTCTCTTACAGCATCGTATGGATATTCCGGTATATCATACCTTTCAAAACCGATAATTTTTGTAGCATATCTAGTGTTTCTTTTAAAAAAAGATTCAATTTCATTTAATATTTTTAATAAAGAACCATTCAAAGTAGCTTTATCAATGAATATCGTTTTATCAGTTCCATCAAAACGAGCAAGCTTAACCCCTACATCTATTCCATCAAATTTATTAGGATTCTCTGTAAAAAATAATGCACCTGCAGTAGTAAACTTATATGTATCCCTATCTTTAACAAGTACATTAAATTTATTACCTCCATTATAAATTTTATTAGTATATAACTTTTATTTAAGAAATTAAAACAATTTACGAAATAATATCAATTTTCCATTAATAAAAAACTTTTTTATCAGGACACCCTCTTAAAAATTTCATCCCACTGTTTTGCACGGGATCTTAAATCATAGTTTTTCAAAATATCATCACGTGCATTGTTTAATATTCCATGTCTAAGTTTCGGATTTTCAATCAACATAGATAATTTATTTACCCACTCATCTTCACTATTGGCTAAAAATCCAGTTACTCCTTCTTCAACAGTACCTTTATATGCATCAACATCACTAGCTACTATCGGAACTCCAAGAGCTGTAAATTCAATGTATTTTAACTCACTTTTGCATTTATTGAATTCTGTGTTAACTAATGGAATTATTCCAATATCCCAGTTCGCCCTGACAGATATCCACTTCATAAATGTAGCCATTGACATTGGATAATACGGCATTTTTTTAACATTGAACCAGTCTACATTTTCATCAATAGATGCTCCAATGACTTCCAAATCAACCTGAATACCTTTTTTAGAGAAAATATCTTTTAATCTTAATATAACATTATGAATAAGCTCCAAATCATTATTATGAGTCATTGTTCCAAAGTAACCTATTTTTACATACTGATTGCCACTATATGAAAATTCTTTTAATGGCAATACATTATCCAAGTAGTAATTTCTAATGATTGTTACATTGCTGGACAAATTCAGGTTATCGAAACGTCTTTTAAGCTCTGAAGTACTTACAACTATTTCATCAGCTGCAGAAACCAGCTTTTTAATATTTGCCAAATTACCCTGAATATAGTTAAATGAGGGATTGGACGAATTCATATCCAAAAAGTCATCATCAGTTTCATAAACCAATTTAATTCCATGCTGTTTAGCTTTTTTAGCTAGTTTAGTGGAAAACGGATTTACTCTTTGAATTACAATTACATCAAAGATTTTTGATTTGATTATTTGATTCACATCAATTAAAGGTAGAATTTCCTGACCATAAACAAAGAAATGATAGTCTCCGCTTTTGCTTAACTCTTTAAACAATGAATGAATCCTTATAAATGGACATGCATTCATATTATCAAAATTATCCTCTAAAAATACTCCCACTTTAATTGTATCTGTTTTAAATTCATGATTTGTATGAATATAATCAATTAAAATTTTTGAATCTGAAATATAACTCTCATCAGCCAGTTTTTCTTTTATTCTTTTAGTGACAAAAGCATCTAACTGCTCATGTAAATTTCCATGCAAATACTCGACAAAATGAGGATAATTTCTATTAATAGCTAATTTTTTATCAAAACCTTTAGTTATATAATGAATAAGAGGGTCTTCATCAGCTGAAAGATTGTTTGAGCTGATATAATAATATAAATCAAATATTGAATTGATATATTTTAATTTATCATCAATGCTGTCTGTTTTTGAACCTTCTTCTATAAAATGTAAAACAGCATCTCCAACCTCCCCATGCAATTTTTTGTATTCTGCCTCGTCAAAAATGCCAAAATGTTTTATAGTATCATAAATATTAATGTTTTCTTCTGCATTTTTATGTTTGGCGAATTTTAAGAAATGGTTATTCTTAACTTTTCTAGCTACATCTCCAGCTACTCTTAACGGTTTTGTAAGCTTTAATGAATTGGAATTTAAAAAGGTATTATATTCATTTTGCAGGTATCCCACTCTGCCTGCAGTATCTATTCTATAACCTGCCATTCCTTTTACATCATTAATTAAAAGATACATTTCTTCTTTTGAAAGCTCGATTGTATCCCCAATGTCCATATTTTCTACCTGAGTTCCTATTTTAGCTCTCAGGTTATCACTGGTTATAGGCATTGAAAACACTACCTTATGGTGGTAATTGCCCTTGTCTTTGGCCCAGTATTCATTGTCCCAGTAATAAATTAAACTAACTGACGGATGGAAATCATTTTTCCAACATACATATGCAAAACTAAGCTGGTCCTGATTTGTAAACCTGATATTTTCATTCCACCAATCTTCCATGACTTTAATAACTAAGGAATCATTGTGTTTTCTGAAAATAGCTCCCATTACTCCCAATCCGTATTTTTCCGGGAACCCCTGACTTTTATAATAATTAATCTGTTCTTCCATTACAGCACGAGGATATCTTGGAATTATTTTAGAAGCTTCGTATTCCTCGTAAACACAGTCCCTTTCTGTGTGAACTACACAAAGCATTGGAGAGGAAGCCCTGATGTTTTTGTAGATATATTCCCTGATGCTTCCTTTTATTCTAAATGTCCCATCCAGCCAAAAACTGTATTTGTAATCTTTTAAATATTTATGAGGAAGTAATTTATATTGTTTGGCTTTCCTATTATTGTCTAAGGTAGTTTCTTCCATTTGAATAATTTTCCAAGTGTCAGACTCCAAATTAGGGTTATCTGTAAAACATATGTAATCACAGTTTTCATCAATTACTTCAGGTTCTTTTAGAGTATCATAATCACCTGTGAAAGCTGTATAAATAGCTATTTTATTATTTTTAATATCTTCAATTGTTTCAGCCGCATCTTCTGAGGAATGATTAAATAAATCCCTGTTGATATGCTCCTTTGCAACTTCCTGATATGTTTCATAAATTTCCTCATAACTCATAGTATCACAAATATTTTTCTTTAATTTTATCTAAAAGATTAAATTCAAAGTCATTTTCACTTAAAACCATGTCATAACCATCATTATCTTCATCAGATATTAAAATTTTTATTAAATTAAGTCTTGAGCTTACATTTTTAATATCATATTCCTTTTCAGTTGATATTAAAATATCACAGTCCTGGCCGATGTCCAAATCACCAATATTGGGAACAAGTTTAACATTATAACCCTCACTGTTTAATTTAAAAACTGCTTTTTTTACTAAATCATTATTTTTACCTACAATCGTGAAATCCAGTTTTTTATTTGTGAAAAAGTTATTTGCCTCAATTTTATCCTTTAAAATTTCCTTAAAAATGAAGTCTCCCCACTTATCAGCAAAGTGCATTATATTGTGATAATTCAGCTGATTTTTCCTGTCATCATCTTCATGTCTTGTTGCTGATTCATGATGGAAGAGTAACACTGCAGGATTGTAGATTGTTTTATATCCTGCCTTGTATAACTTAAATGCAAAGTCAATGTCTTCATATCCATAAATATACTGTTCATCCAGCCCGTCCAATTCAAAATAAACTTCTTTTGGAACCAATAAACATGCGGCAGTATTTGAAATCACTTCTTTTTGATGATTTAACTCATCTGAAAAAAGCATTGTTAAATACATATGCTCATGATATGGCCCATAAATATAAGGTGTTCTTTCTTCTCTAAATTTTACTCCTGCATGCTGAATTGAAAATGATTTTCCCTGGCTTTCCATATCTTCATAGTAAGGAAATATTAATTTGGCTCCAACAGAACCTACATTTTCATTATTTAAGACGGTTCCAACCATTTCATTAAGCCATCCGTATGTCGGTTCAATATCATTATTCAATAAAATCAAATACTCCCCATTAGCTATTTTAGCTGCATCATTGTTTCCTTTTGAAAAGCTGACATTTTCACTGTTTTCAATAACTCTAATTGGCAAATCCAAAGAGTGCAAATACTCAACAGACTTATCACAGGACGCATTATCAACTACAATAATTTCATAGTTTGAATAATTTGTTTTCTTATCAAAATCTGCAAATAATCTTTGCAAATGTCCTAAACCGTTTCTGTTTAAAATTATAATTGAAACTAAAGGTTCGCTATCAAAGCTATAATCAGCTAAAAATAAAGAGTTGGTATCCAATATTTTCTTTCTGCGTGCCACAAAAGGATTTTCTTCCAAAGTAAAACCTTCATGATCATTGTCAATATAGTGAACTAAAGGATTTAATCCCATTTTTTTAATTTCCGGATATTCTTCCAAATATCTTTTTAAATTAAACTGAGCAGAAGGATTTTTATCTTCCTTATATCCATAAAATAAATAATGAACCAAAGGATCCATTCCAGATTTAGCAATGTGCGGATACGCTTTAAGATAATAATTTTTATCAAATAATCCTGATTCCATTATCTTATCATAGCTTTCCATGTATTTTTTTGCTTTTTTTGGATTGAATTTAGATTTAATTAAAAATTTTGAATATGAAATATCAGACATTGAAAATTACTCCTTTTTATTGAAAAAGCTAAATTTCCTTTTTTTAGGTTTTACTTGCAAATCATTTATAATATTGTCCTTTTGTCTAAATAAATTAGCAATATCATCATTAGTTAAGATTTCCAAATCAAAATTAATTTGAATACTTGAAATATCACTAAAATCAGCATCCAAAACATAATATGGATCCAAATTAGTAAATATCTGACAGTCATCATCAACTGAGTTATCACAATTTGCATCACTTATCGGTAAATTATTAGTTATCCTACACTTAACAAAACTGCCTTCCAAAGGGTCAAAACGCAGCTTAGATATATTATCAAATTTTTCCAGGCTGAATTCAAGATTATTCTTTTTTAAAGGTGAATAGTCAATAGCTACTTTATCTGATTCATTAAATCCATTTCCTGCATCAACATATAAGCTAGCCTGTGAATTTACTTTATTTAATCTGTTAAAATATTTATATTTGGCTAAAAATGTTTCAGCATCATAATTGTTCAAATCTAAAATATCCTCTCCATAGCTAAGTTTATCTGGGAAAAGTTGTTTAAATCTGTCAATGTCTTCTTTTTTAAGTGGAATAATAACTGATTTAAGTTTATTAATTATTTTAAGCTCATCAGCCAGTGTCCAGTTGTAATAATAAATCCAAAATAGAATATCATAAATAAAATTAATGTTAAGCAATTTAAGATAATTTAAAAACTCCGGATATTCATATCTTAAATCAAATATTTCTTTTATTGAATTTGAAAGATGAATAGAACTATCAACTGTAATGTTTTCAGTAGTTGAATCGGAATTCTTTCTATAGTAATAAATAGAATCTTTTGATAAAAATATCCTTTTAGCATTGATTAAAGCTAAAATAGCTACAATATTGTCTTCATAAAAACCTTTGGAGAATTTCAGATATTTAAATAAGCTTCTATGATAAATCTTATTCCATGGAGCTGTTGATAAAAATAGCTTAGGATTCTGCTTAATATCAGTTATTAATTTATTTTCCAAAGTGTTTTGCTGGTGGATATTTATTGGTTCAACATAATCGCTTCCAGTGTATGTTTCCCAATTATAAATCAATAAATCTGCATTAAATTCATTTATTTTAGATAATGCATCTTCATATGCATTTTGTGATATAAAATCATCTGCATCCAAGTAAGTTACATAATCTGAGCTAACTTCCTTAAGAGCCATATTTCTGCTTTCACCGGGGCCCAGATTACTTTTATTTGAAATTAATTTAAAAGAGGGATATTTATCAGCATATTGGCTGATTATATCTAACGTACTGTCACAGGAATTATCATTGACTATTATAACTTCAATATTGTCTATTCCTAAGCTTTGGTCAACAACAGAATCCAAACATTCTTTAATATAATCCTCAGCATTGAAAACAGGAATAATGACACTTAATTTATAACTCATAATTTCACGATTTTCTTAAATTTACTTTTAATAGAAGTATCAGCTGACTGTTCTTTTAAATCATTGTTTTCTTGTGCTAAAACTTGATTTTCATGACACAACTGTTCTATTACACCTTCATAATGATTAGCTAAAAATTCATAGTACAATTTCTTATAATTTAATTCGAACTCGATTCCATTGTTTGAAACATCTATTGCCTGATAAAATGCCCTGTCATCAAAATGCCAGGTAGCTAAATGATTCTTGTTAACCTGATTTAGGGAAAAAAATTCATAATTTTTCTTTATTTTTTCAAGATATCTGTCTCTAAATCGTTCATCCAATCTTAAATAAACGAATTTGAGATTAATAACTGTAAATAAAATAAATTCATCCTTAAAACTTTCATAGATTTCATCTTCTTTTAAGAAATTTTTTATGGAAGTTAAAATCTTAAATATATCAAAGGATTTTTCAGTGCCTGTTGTGCAGATTGAATCATTTCTTATTCTGTAATTATAAATTGGAGTTCTGATAATTGAAACTTTATTTAATTTAAAAAAGATTTTGTAAAAGAAATAGGCATCTTCATAATTAAGTCCTTCCGGAAATTTAACAGCAAGTTTCTTTAGTGTTTTGACATCATATAATTTAATAGATTCATGAGGAATTCTAAATACAGTTTCAGGGATGTTTTTATAGTTAAAATTCTTATTATCAACTGATGAATCAAACATGTTTAATTTTGTAAAGTCATTTTCCTCATATTGCTTAGTTTCCTGATTAAAATATCTGTATGGAAAAATCACCATTTCAGAGTTCAAAGCATTTGCATGATTATATAATAATTCAAGAGCATTTAACTCTAACCAGTCATCAGAATCTAAAAATAGCAGATATCTGCCTTTAATATAATTCATTCCAGTATTTCTTGCACCGCTTAATCCTTTATTTTCCTGAGAAACTATTTTAAATCTTTCATCTTCAGATGCATATTCCTCTAAAATATCAGGTGAAGAATCGTCAGATCCGTCATTTACACAGATTACTTCAAAATCTTCAAATGTCTGATTAGCTAAGCTATCCAAACACTCCCTAAGATATTTTTCCACATTATAAACCGGTACAACTACTGAAATTTGAGGCAAAATTACACCTTATTTAAGTACATTTTTTTATAGTATTCCTGATACTCTCCACTTTTAACCTGATCCATCCAGTCCTGATTATCCAAATACCATTGAATGGTTTCTTTAATACCTGTTTCAAAAGTGTATTTTGGTTCCCAGCCAAGATTTTCCCTAATTTTAGTTGAATCAATGGCATAACGCCTGTCATGACCTAACCTGTCATCTACAAATTCAATCAAGGATTCGTCCTTACCTAAAGCTTCCAGTATCAATTTTACAATTTGGATATTTTGTCTTTCGTTATGTCCACCAATATTATAAACTTCACCAAGTTTTCCATCATGTAAAACCAAATCTATTGCTGTACAGTGGTCATATACATGTAACCAGTCACGTATGTTTTTACCGTCACCATAAATCGGCAATTTTTTATCTTCAAGAGCATTTGAAATCATTAAAGGAATCAGTTTTTCCGGAAACTGATAAGGACCGTAATTATTGGAACAGCGTGTTATATTGACTGGCAAGTTAAATGTTTCATAGTATGCCCTTACAACTAAATCTGCACTAGCTTTTGAAGCAGAATAAGGACTGTTAGGTTGTAAAGGAGTGGTTTCTGTAAAATATCCTGTTTCTCCCAATGTTCCGTAAACCTCATCAGTAGAGATTTGCACATATTTTTCCACACCATATTCCTTAGCTGCATTAAGCAGTACCTGAGTTCCTAAAACATTTGATTTGATAAATATTTCCGGATCGCTTATACTTCTGTCCACATGACTTTCAGCTGCAAAATTAATAACATAATCGGAATCTTTAACTAAATTATTGACAACTTCCTTATCCCCAATATCTCCTTTAACAAAAGTGTAATTGTCCTTATCTTCAATGTCCTTTAAGTTTTCAAGGTTACCGCAGTATGTTAATGCATCCAAATTAGTAAATTCATAATCAGGATACTTATCAACCATATATTTTACAAAGTTACTTCCAATAAACCCTGCTCCGCCAGTAATTAATATTTTTGTCATGATAATGCCCCTAATACTTAATCTGTGATTCCTTTAAGCTTTTCCATTTTTTATCCTTATCAGACAGAGTGATTTCATCAATTCCTTCTAATGGCCATTCAACAGCTATATCTGGGTCATTCCACATGATTCCCCCTTCATCTTCACCATGGTAAAATTCTGTGCATTTGTATACAAATTCAGCTTCATCAGACAATACGACAAAACCATGAGCAAATTTAGGAGGTATGTATAACTGTTTTTTATTTTCAGCTGAAAGGATTTCCCCATGCCATTTACCATAAGTTGGGGAATCTGCTCTAAGATCCACCCCAACATCAAATACTTCCCCCTTAATAACTCTAACTAATTTTCCCTGAGGATATTTTAACTGTAAGTGAAGCCCTCTAAGCACTCCTTTAAATGACTGTGACTGATTATCCTGTACAAAAGTTAAATCATAACCTGCCTTCTTGAAATCGTTTTCATTATATGTTTCCATGAAATATCCTCTATTGTCCCCATAGACTGCAGGTTCAACTACAAACATTCCTTCAATATCAGTTTTTGTAAATTTAAAATTTCCCATATTAATCATCCTTAACTAAATTAAATAAATATTGTCCATAATCTGTTTTTTTAAGTTCTTCAGCTGTTTTTAAAAGCTCTTCTTTAGTAATATAACCTTTATTATAAGCTATTTCCTCAAGACATGCAATATAGAGTCCCTGTCTTTTTTGAATTGTTTCAATAAAATTAGATGCTTCCAAAAGACCTGTATGAGTTCCAGTATCCAACCATGCCATTCCCCTTCCAAGAAGCTCAACTTTAAGTTTGCCACGGTTAAGATATTCTTCATTGACAGAAGTGATTTCAAGTTCACCCCTTTCAGAAGGTTTTACATTCTTGGCTATTTCAACTACATCATTGTCATAGAAATAAAGTCCAGGCACTACATAATTGGATTTGGGTTTTTCAGGTTTTTCTTCAACTGAAAGTACATTCCATTCATCGTCAAACTCAACTACACCAAAAGCTTCAGGATTATTTGTATAATATCCGAATATTACTGCTCCCTCTTCCAATTTGGTAGCTCTTTCCAATATTTCAGTGAATCTATGACCGTGGAAAATGTTGTCTCCTAAAATTAAAGCAACATCATCATCCCCGATAAAGTCTTCCCCAACAATAAATGCTTCTGCAAGACCGTTAGGTTTTTCTTGAACTTCATAGCTAAAATTAATTCCTAAGCTACTGCCATCACCTAAAAGCTCTTTAAACATTGGCAAGTCTCTAGGAGTAGAAATTATTAAAATATCTTTAATTCCAGCAAGCATTAATACAGAAATAGGATAATAAATCATTGGTTTATCATATAAAGGTACTAGCTGCTTAGATATTGCTTTTGTAATTGGATAAAGACGGGTTCCAGATCCACCCGCAAGTACAATTCCTTTCATAAATATCCCTTTTAATAAATTTTATAATGTTTAAAAATATATTTTTTCTAATTAATTAAAATACCTATCAGACAATTTCTTCAAATAATTTTCATTACCGAATAATTAAAATTATAGCTAAATAACAGACAAAAGAATAATTTTTCTTTAAGTATTTTAATTGATACTGTGAAATTATTAAAGTAAATTAAAAAAAGCAGTTTTTTTATTTAATATAGATGGGTTAAAAAAGAAAAAGATAAGAAGTTGAATTTTAACTTCTTAAGCTGAAATTGTTATTTTATTTGATGCCCAGCATTTGTCATATGTTGATGTTATGATGTAATCGCCAGGCATTAATCTGATGTTTAATCTAGCTACACCGTTTGCATCGGTTGTTTTATGATAGAATACACCGTTTACATTAAATGTTATGTTTACACCTGCTACTGCTTTACCTTGACCGTCAACAAGTGTTGCGTTAAATGAACTGCCGTCAAGATACTTCATGGAGAGATCCTCAGCAATGATTCTTGGTAAAACAGTTACTTCATTAGCTCTTTGTTCACCAGTTACTGGATTGTAAGCAGTTATGATATATAATTTAGGGTTTAGTCTAATATTTAAACTAGCCATACCGTTTTCATCAGTTACGCGAGTGTAGAACACACCATTAATGTTAAATTTAACAGTAGTATTTGTTAATGCTTTTCCATCACTGTCTAAGAATTTAGCCACATATTTTGTTCCATTAAGGAAGTATAATGTAGTGTCATTTCCTAAAATTGTGCTTTTAACAGTTACTGTTGCATTAGCTGTTGATTTGTCATGGTCTTTTGTTCCGTTAAATACTGCACTTACTTTGTATTCATTAGGAACTAATCCGATACCCATTGAAGCCATACCGTTTTCATCAGTGATTTTAGCATAAACCCTGCCATTTATTGTGAAGTAAACAGTTGCATTAGCTATTGGATTTCCAATTGCATCAACAAGTTTAGCTGTGAGTTTTTGAGAACCTCTGAAGTATTTGACAACATCATTCATTATTAATGTAGTTATTGTGTTTTTATTAACTGTTATAGTTCCGTTAACAATCATGGAATCGTATTTGTTGTCTCCAGTGTAGAATGTTACAACTTTGTAGGTTCCTTCATCTAAATCTGGGATAATAACTTTAGCAATGCCTTTAATAACTGTTCCTTTGTAATCTGTTCCGTTTATTGTTACAATTACACTTCCGGTTCCGTCTTCAGGAACACTAACAGTTATTGTAGCATTTTCACCTTTAACAATATCTGCAATATCAACAGTCATATTATAATCAGACACTTTGGAAACAGTGAAATTAGCAGCATTTGTACTTGAAAGGTATTTATTATCACCTAAGTAAGTTACATCAACATTATAATCACCAGCAGCTAAGTTATAAATATTTAAGACACCTTTTTCATCAACAATAGCCACATTATAAGACTTACCATTAACAACAACAGTAGCTACACCTAAAGATACATTAGGAACAGCAATGTTAATAACAGCTTCCTCACCAAATTTGATATTATTAGCTGTGACATTTACAGCTGAAGACATTTTAGCCACAGTTAAAGTAGTACTGTTTTCACCTTCAGTATATTTGTAATTTCCATCATATTTAGCTGTAATTGGATAAGAATTAGCTACTAAATTAGATAAAATTAAAGATCCTTTACCATTATTGATAAGTACAGTATAGGATTTACCGTCAATAGTTACACTAACCAATTCATTAGAAATTTCATTAGGAAGAGTTATGTTAATAACTGCATCTTCTCCAACATTAATATTATCTACGGCAATATTCATATTTGTAGGTACTTTAGATACTATAAAAGAAGCATTATTTTCACTAGCTGCATATTTAATATTACCTGCAAAACTTGCAGTCACATTATAACTTCCAACACTTAAATTTCCAATATTTAACTTAGCAGAACCATTTTCAATAGCTACTGTATATGTATCCTTACCTATTGTAAATACAACATTTCCATATACTCCGTCCAATAATTTTACTACAATATCTGTGTTTTCATTTGCCAAGATATTTTTAGCATCAATTGTCATGTTAGGGTCTACTCCTTGAGCATATAAAACACATAAGTAATTATTATAACTTGTATAAATATTACCATTTTTATCCATTGCAAGTAGTTTTAAAGAGCCTCCCATATTTTTACTCCATGCTTGTGTACCATTTGAATAAAATGCCCACAATGAACCTTGGTTAGTCTTTGTAGTATATAATGTACCATTACCATCAATAATTATACTATTAACCATGTCAAAACCTGAGCGGAATACAGTTAGAATACCAGTTGTCATATCTATTTTGTTAATTGCCCTAGATGTTCCAACATATAAAATATTTTTTTCATTATCAATACCTAATGCAGTAGCCTGTTCATATTTTGTACCAAAAAGCTGATAAGTAGGTAATGATGTATTCCATAAATAACCATTTACAGATACTGCATATACTGCTTTTCTATCACTTTTAACAAAATATACAATACCATTTTCCCCTACAATAGGACGAATACCAGAATAACAATCAGAATAACTAGCAACTTGATTTCCAGTTTTAACATCAACAGCAACTAAATTAGTACCACTTACTGCCCATAAAACTCCATTATTATCTAAAACTGGAATAGTACTAACTGCTGTATTGAATAAACTTTTATATACATAATCATAACCACCATTAGGATTATAAGATGTGCTGTTATAATATTTAACAATAGGCACATAACCATTATCATATTCATATTGACCTACAACATAAATATTTCCATCATCATCCAACATAGGAGCATATGCACTAGATGCTTGGAAAATATTTCCGCCCAAATCTGCACCAGTAGTTTTATTTAATATTACAAGACGATTATCTTTAACAGGTATTATTATATTTCCACGATTATCTAATGCTAATCCAGGCATTGTAACTTGACCTAAATTTTTACTCCATTTTAAAAAACCAGTAGAATCAAAAGCAGTGACATTAGACCCTGCAATCAAATAAAAAGTACCGTCTTCATCAATTACTAAACCAGATACAACTCCACCAACATCCTTTTTCCAAATATTTGGATTTGTAGTAACACCAATATATGGAACATTAGCAGAATTATGATTATCATATCCACTCATTGCCCATTGATTTTGAGTAACAGTATTAAAATCAGAAATTGGTTGATTGAAAACAATAGATCTAATTTTAAGAGATTTTAATAAATTAACATTATTGCTTTCAATTATATTGCTATCTGTACCAATAGTTTGAGGACTGTTAGTAAAGGTATTGTTTCTAAATGTATAATTACCCTCTGAAATAAATACAGTATCGTTTGTGGTAATTGTATGATTTATAAATTCATTATTATAAATTTGTAAATTTGGAGTTCCTCCAGTAGAATTATCATAATTTGTATTATATGCACAAATAGCTTGACCAATTACTGCCCCATTATGTACAAAAGTAGAATCATGAACATTTAAATATCCACCATTTAATACAGAAATTGCTCCTCCACGACCTAAAGAAGTTGTAGATTCAT
Organism: Methanobrevibacter smithii ATCC 35061; assembly: GCF_000016525.1. Lineage (NCBI taxonomy): Archaea > Methanobacteriati > Methanobacteriota > Methanobacteria > Methanobacteriales > Methanobacteriaceae > Methanobrevibacter > Methanobrevibacter smithii. Next base: position 1,320,303 of record NC_009515.1, on the reverse strand, counting down.
TAGTAAAATCACCGCATAAATTATTGTTATCTTTAAATATACAATTTTCAACTGTAACATTATATGTGGAGATATAATTAAATGCACCTATTGCTCCTCCACCATTATTAGTAGTACAATTATTATCTGTAAAAGTAGAATTATACACTTCTAATTTACTGTAAGAGTATAAAGCTCCACCATTCCATCCTGCAGTATTACTCTTAAACTCAGAATTTAAAATTCTAGTATATGCATTACAATGAGTATGAATAGCACCTGCCCAATATCTAGCAGAATTACTTACAAAATTAGAATTTAATACATTCAAAATACCACAATTATTAATTGCACCTGGAGCATAAGTAGCAACATTGTTTATAAAATTACAATTTTCAACATTCATAAGAACATTTGTTGTAGAACTTGGATTATAATTTGTTATAACACCAAAAGAACTTGTACAATCAGTAAAATTACAACCAATAACCTCCATACTTCCATAAGTATTATAAAGCACAGATTTATGGTTAGATCCTACAGTAATATTGTCAAATGTACAATTTTCTAGTTTACTATTACCACATAATTGAACTAACATATCACAATTACTGTCTTTAAAATTTACATTAAGAAAAGTAATGGAAAGTTCAGAATTAGAATTTAAGAAAGGAATAAGATTCCCATTTGATAATGTGATATAACTATCAGAACTACCAACTATAGTAGCACTATTTCCAAAAACAATTTGACTATTTGCATTATAAGATTGACCAGTTAATGTAATAACTTTATCACCACTACTTTGACAAGCTGTTTTTAACTCATCCCAAGTAGCAGCATTTGTACTAGCCACATCCTGACTTTGTTCAACATCATCAGTAATTGGTACCTCATCAACTGAAATACTATCATCTACATCAGAAGAAACTTCAACAGTAGAATTATCATCTAAATCAGTTGCATTAACTGCACCAATACTACAAATCAACACCAAAAAGGCGATTAATATATATTTATAGTTTGATTTAATAATAAATCCCCCAATTAAATGAACTAGTTAAGTAAATCAATAACTTATCCACATATCAACAATTTCCATCAATGATTCAAAAAATATAAATATAAATATAATTTAACTGGATAATTATTAAATATACATTAACTAATTGAATATCTACAAACATAATATATAAATATAGCTATAAACTACCCAAAATTACATTATATTTAAAATTTGTTTAATGATTTTAAAAAAAAATGAATAAAACATGAAAAAGATTATGAAACAATAAATATTGATTACGAATCAAATAAAATTTATATAATAAGTTGTTAATAATTTAATATTAATTAATAAGGAGAAGATTTATGTGAAAAATAGAAAAATAATTTTAATATTGATTCTGGGATTATTTTTTATAGCATTAAGCAATGTTAATGCTGAGGATAATTCAACTGTCACTTTAAACCATTCTAACACAGAAGATATTGGAATTAGTGAAGCTGACAGTACAATAGATACTGATGAATCAAATCAAAATAGTGCAGATATTGTTAAAATAAAAGATTATAACCAAAAATATACATCCATTGACAACACAAACAAAGTTGGAGAAAATGTATATATTGGTTCAAAATATCCAAGTATTGAAAATACAATAACCGTTAATGACACAAGTGAGTTTAATAAAACTGGAAATATAACTGTAAATATTCATGTAACTGGAAAGTTCACCATGGGAGAAAAAGAATTTAACAAAACTTATTTAATAATTTATGAGAATAACACAATAATAAGCCAGAAAACCCTAAACGAATTAAATTTACCACCATACCAACACTTTACAACCCCTGGAAATTACACATTTGACATAAGTTTTCCGTACCATGTACAAGATAAAAGTAGATTACAAGTCTATATTTTTGGAATATTTTCTAATACAATTGTTTTTGAAAAATTAAACAAAATACAACTAACAAACCTAACAAATAACAATATAATTATTGATAATAAAATTAAATCCAATAATAATTGGACAAATTCCATAAACTCCATTAAAAAAGCATTAGATTTAGTTGAAAATGAAGGAACAATCTATTTATCTAATTTAAATATAATTCATGACCAAAATGAAAATATTTTAATAAATAAATCCGTTACAATAATTGGAAATAATGTTACATTTAATGGATTTGAAAAAGAAAGCCTCTTTAATATAACAAATAATGCAAAAGTGACTTTTGTAAATTTGACAATTACAAATACCACAAGTTACAGTATAAATACTGAAGGAAAAGTTAATTTAATAAATTGCACATTTAAAAACATTCTCGGAAGAGCTATTAACAATACAGGAATTTTAGAATTACTTAACATAACATTTACCACAGATTCAATTTATCAACACCCTAAAATAACTAATTTAAAAAGCAATTTAAATAACTCTTTAATCTACAACAAGGGACTTTTAAAAATAGAAAATTGTACTTTTAAGCAGATTTCCCTTCAAAACCAAATAATAACAAATAAAAATAACATAACATGGGACAGCATAATCTACAACGCAGAAAATGCAAATTTAACCATCAACAATTCAAAATTTACCAACATTGAAAATAGAGTTATTAAGAATAATGGAAGACTGATTATTGTTAATTCTTCTTTTGAAAATAAAACTAAAATTCATATTAATATAATTATCAATGATACTTATCAAGAATTATCAAATAATTACATATATCAAACATATCGAGAAAAAGCTATTAAAACTATAAATGGATCAATAATATACAATTCTAATTTATTAACAATTGAAAACTCAAGTTTTAAAAACATTACAGACATTATTAACAATATAGATTATATAGGCATTAAACCAGCTCCTACAGACTTTTTTGGAACAACAGGATGGTTTGGAAGTAATGGTGGTGCAATATATAATACTGGAACTTTTCAAATTAAATCTAGCTCATTTAATAATGTAAAAAGCAAAACTGGAGGTGCAATATACAATATAGGTTTTGGAACAATTGAAAATTCAACATTTAACCACATAAATTCAACATCTGGAACTGGAGGAACAATATACAACACAGGTCAATTAATTATAACCACCACCACCATCTCTAATTCCAAATCTTCAAGTAATGGCGGTGCAATATATAGTGAAGGAAATTTAAATATAAGTAATACTTCTATAAGTTTATCAGCAGGATACCATGGAGGTGCAATATATAATACTGGGAACATTTACCTATGGAATTCCTTGATAAATAAAACTAAATCCACATATAATGGAAATGCCATACAAAATTCTGGAAACATGCATTTAAATAATACAATAATATCTAATATAAATGGATATAATTCAATATATAATGATGAATCAGGAACAGGAATAATAATTAATTCAATAATTAAAAATAACAAAATTTACTCAAAAAACGGTTATAATACCAAAGTTTATTATGGGTCAATTGAAAATTTAGGTACTCTCACAATTAACAGAACTATATTTAACAATAATAGTTATGGAGATAATAATTTTTATTATCTTACAGGTGCATTTAATATCTATAATAAAGGTACTATAAATGCATTTTATAACATGTTTATTAATACAAAACACCTACAAGCAACCAGTCCCGCCCCCTACATAATACCAAAAGATCCATATGCATTCCTATTTAATGAAGGCACTATAAATATGGATTACAACTATTTTTGTACAAATGATAATCCTTATCCAAAAGATTCAAACTCTGAAATAGATAATTATTTTATATTCACATTTAAACCAGAATATGGATCTTTACAAATTGGAGATACTATTCAACTTAAAGTAGATTTAAAACTAGCTAATGGAAAACTATTTACAGATTATAACTTACTTCCTGAAATGAATGTTACATTTACAACTATAATTGATGGAAAAGAAGTAAATATAACTAAACCTTTAATAAATGGAACCGCCTCATTAGACTATAATTACACCTCTCAAAAAGGCCAATACAAAGTTTATACTAATTTAGGAGGACACACAGAAGAAATAATCCTTGATGTTGGAAAAGAAGATTCTAAAATAGATGTGGATTTCAATAACAACATTATCTACGGTGAAGATGCAATATTTAAAATTAAAGTAAACGGAAACTACACACACATCCCAACTGGAAATGTAACAGTCATTATTAACGATAAAAAATATTCCATAAACCTAGTAAATGGGTCAACTAATTTAAAAGTTTCTGATTTAACACCTGGAAATTACACTATTAAAATAATTTACGAAGGTGACTCAGATTATGCTAAAGTCTTCTATTACTGCAATTATACTGTAAATAAACATCCAACTACATTAAATATTACTGCACCTGAAGTTAAAATCGGGCAAAACGGAGAACTAATTATAAATCTTGAACCTAAAGGTTCCCAAACACAAGGTTACCTGTACATCAATGGAGAACTTAAACAAATAATTTATATTTATGCCGGAAAAACTACAATTCCACTTAAAAACTTTGCTGTTGGAGAATATAACCTTACAGTAGTTTTATGGGATTCAAAATACTATGAAAGCAGCAATGCAAGTACAATTTTTAAAGTAAGTAAATTTAACACTAATTTAACAATAAATGTAGATGATGTTAAAGCTGGAGAAGATGCAACAGCTACAATAACTGTAAATCCAAGCAATCTTCGCGGAGAAGCTATACTCTGTGTAAATGGCATAAATACTACAATATTTTTAAAATCAGAAGTAACAAACATCACACTACACAATTTAACTAGCGGAAGTTATAATGTAACTGTTTATTATCCCGGAGACTCCAAATACGCCCCATCAACTGCAACAACAACATTTAAAGTTCTAAAAGATTCATGCAATCTAACTGTAAATATTACATATAACAATGATTTAACCGGAATCATCAATGTAAAAACTAATCCCAACACCTGTACCGGCGAAGTTGGAGTTTATATCAATAAAGAATTCTATAAATTAACTCTCACAAACGGAACAGCTGTATTTAATGTTAATTTCACAAAAGGAAGCAATTACATTTATGTTTTATACCTTGGAGATAAACAGTTTGAATCTGCAAGCTGGAATACCACAATAAACATAACAAGCATTGATTTTATATTAACTGGTGAAAATTTAACAATCAAAGAGCAGGATAACTCAATATATCACTTTAATTTAACAGACAAACAAGGAAATCCTTACACCTATACAAAAGTTGAAATAAACATAGATAACAAAAATTACACAGTAATGACAAATTCTAAAGGTTTAGGTTATCTTAATTTAAATTTAAAAGCAGGAGAATATATCCTTAAAGCAACATTCAATGGAATTACAGCCAAAAACAAAATTATTGTAAAACCAGCAGATTTAAATATTGACATTAAAGACATTTTAGCCGGAGAAACTGAAGTAATTACTGTTAAATTACCTGCCAATGCAACAGGAACTATATTATTTGTTATAGATGGTAAAACTTACAATAAAACATTGAAAAATGGAACTGCAAGTGTTGAAATAGCTAATTTAACCTTAGGAAAACATACATTAAAAGTAATTTACTCAGGAGATTCCAACTATACCAATAACACAAAAGAAGTTGAATTCAATATTAAAAACTCATTATCCACCATTACAATCAATACAATTAAAGACAGCATCTATGGAGAATCCATTACTATAACAGCCAACATTACAAGCGGTGCAAATGGAAACGTTACTTTTACTATTGACCATGACTCAAAAACTGTTGAAATAGTAAACGGAGTAGCCAAAGTTACATTCAATAAAGTCAATGCAGGAAATAAAACTGTTAAAGCAACCTACAACGGAAACAATATTTACCAAGGCTCCTCTGACACCAAAGAATTTAAAATAGCTAAAGCACCTTCAAATATAAACATTATAACTTCAGAAATCATAGAAGGCCAAAATATTAGAATATATGCAGTAGTAAATGATGATGCTACAGGTAATGTTACATTTAGAATTTTAGGATTATATTCACCAAGAAATAAAACCATCAGCAACGGTAATGCATCATGGTTAATTTCACCATTAACAAGTGGATCATACACCATAAATGCATATTATAATGGAGATAATAATTATTTAAGTTCCAATACAACTAAAATACTTGTAATCAATCAAACAAGAAGTATATTGAAAGTTAATGTTGAAATAGGTGAAAATGAAATAATATTTAGTGCAACTCTTAAAACAGAAGATGGAAGACCAATTACAGGTAATGTAACTTTAGAGCTTAATAAAGAGTTCTATAAAATAGTAATAACTGATGGTGTTGGTTTTAGAAGCTTTGATAAACTTCCAGAGGGCAAATACACATATTCTGCAACATATAAAGGAACTGATAAAATTTCTCGAGCTACTGACAACGGAACTTTTGAAATCAAATCTGTTGAATATAATGTTATTTTAAATGCTCCTGATGTTAAAATGACTTATCATGACGGCACAAGATTCATAGCTACTTTAACTGATAAACAGGGAAATCCTATAAGAGATGCTGCAATTGAAATAACAATTAACGGAAAAACCTATACTAAAACAACAGATGAAAAAGGTGTTGTAAGTTTAGGATTGAGCTTGGACAGTGGAATATACACAGTAACTGTTAACTTTAAAGGATTATTAAACTATACTCCGATAACCAGGCAGGCGAAAGTTACTATTGAACCGACAGTTAAAGGATTGGACGTTGTTAAAATGTTTAGAAACAATACTCAGTATTATGCTATATTTACTGATTCACAGGGAAATCCTCTTAAAAACAAAGATATTCAGTTTAATATCAATGGTGTCTTTTACACTAAAACCACCAATGATAAAGGAATAGCTATGATGGGTATTAACTTAAATCCCGGCAAATATGTTATAACAGCAATTAACCTTGTTACTGGTGAGCAGTCAGGTAATAATATTACTGTAAAATCACTGATTGTTCAAAATGATTTAACTAAATACTATTTGAATGCTTCCAGATTCCAGACAACAATCTACAACAAAGACGGATCATTAGCTGCAAACAAGGAAGTAACCTTTAACATCAACGGTGTATTCTACCACAAAAAAACAGATGAAAACGGTATTGCAAGCATGGGAATCTCTTTAAGACCTGGAGAATACATAATAACCACAATGGTTGACGGATTAAGTATAGGAAACAAAGTCAATGTATTGCCGACATTAATTACTAAAAACTTAAACATGAAATACCTGGACGGAAGCAGCTTCACTGCACAAACATTAGACGGTCAAGGCAAACCAATAGCTAACCAAAACGTATCATTTAATGTAAACGGAGTATTTTACCACAAACTCACAGACAATAACGGTATTGCCAAATTAGGAATCAGACTGATGGCCGGTGAATACATCATAACTTCCTACTGGAACGACTTCCAAACAGGAAACACAATAAAAATAGAATAAGAGAATTAACTAATTCTCTTTTATTTTTTTAAACAAAACAGATAATCTTTAATAGCTTCTTTATAGCTTCTTAAAGGTTCAAAACCATTATCGACCCATCTTTTATTATTTAAAACTGAATAGCTAGGTCTTGGTGCAGGTCTTGCAAATTCACTAGCTGTTACCGGAGTGACTTTTACATCCACTTCTGCTACTTCAAAGATATATTTTGCAAATTCACACCATGAACAGCTTCCGGAGTTTGTAATATGATAAATACCATAATAATCAGTTTCTATTAATTTTCCAATGGCTTCTGCTAAATCCAGAGTGTATGTCGGAGTTCCTACTTCATCATAAACTACTGTTAATTCATCATGTGTTTTAGCCAGTTCCAGCATTGTTTTTGGGAAATTGCCTCCATTAATTCCATATAACCATGCTGTACGAACAATAAAAAATTTATCGAGTATTTCCTGAATAGCCTCTTCACCTTCAAGTTTACTTTTTCCATAAACACTTATAGGACCAATTTCATCATCTTCAACCCATGGAGTGTCATTTTTGCCATTGAAAACATAATCTGTACTGATATGGACTAATGGACAGTCAGCTTCCCTGCATCCAATAGCCAAATTCCTTACACCTTCCCCATTTACACTGAAAGCCAGTTTCTGGTTTTCTTCACATCCGTCAACATTGGTGTATGCTGCAGAATTTATAACTATATCAGGTTTATTTTCTTTTATAAATTCAACTGTATGCTCTTTATCAGTAATGTCCAATGTTTTAGATGTTGTAAGTATAAGTTCATGTTTGTCATTTAAAACATCTGTCAAATCATGACCTAACATCCCATTAGATCCTGTAATTAAAACTTTCATAATTATCCCTATTTTTATTTAATAAAAACTAAATATTATTTATATTAATAAACATAATATATTTAATTATTTGAAAAATAAAAGGGGCTTTTTATTTATGAAAATTTGTATTATTGGACAAGGCTACATCGGATTGCCAACAGCTGCACTTTTTACAAAAAATCACTGTGAAGTTGTTGGAGTAGATGTTAATGAAAAGGTTGTTGAAACTTTAAATCAGGGAAAAATTCATATTGAAGAACCTGGAATTGGTGAAATAATTAAAAAAGCTGTTGAAAAAGGCGTATATTCTGCTTCAACAACACCTGTAAAAGCTGATGCATTTATAATAACTGTGCCAACACCATACATTGCTGAAAATTACACATGTGATTTAAGTTATGTTATCAGTGCATGTGAATCCATACTTCCTTATTTGGAAAAAGGAAATACTGTAATTGTTGAATCTACAATAGCTCCAATGTCTATGGATGATTATGTTAAACCTATTTTTGAAAAAGCCGGTTACACAATAGGAAAAGACTTATACCTTGCCCATTGCCCTGAGAGAGTCCTTCCAGGAAAAATCATGTATGAATTAGTACATAATGATCGTATTGTAGGTGGAATAACCCCTGAATGCTCAATTAAAGCCAGTGAAGTTTATGGTCAGTTTGTTGAAGGTGCATTAATGAAAACAGAAGCAAAAACTGCAGAATTATCCAAATGTATGGAAAATACTTTTAGAGACGTTAACATTGCACTAGCTAATGAACTTACAAAAATATGTACTAAAATAGGAGTAAATGCATTGGATGTAATTGAAATGGCAAATAAACATCCAAGAGTAAACCTGCACTCACCAGGACCTGGAGTTGGAGGACACTGCCTAGCTATTGACCCTTATTTCATTTATTCAAAAGCACCGGAATATGCAAAAATAATAAAACTAGCCAGAGACACCAACAACTCAATGCCCGAATTTGTATATGAAAATGTTAAAAAAATAACACCAAATGGCAAAATAGCAGTTTTAGGAGTTGCATATAAAGGAAACACTGGTGATGACAGGGAAAGTCCGGCATATGAGATAATAGCTAAATTAAAAGAAGACAACTATGAAATAAGCATCTGTGATCCCCATGTAGCCAATGAAGAATATGTTGATTTAAAGCAGGCTACCAAAGATGCAAACCTTATTTTAATATTATGTGACCATGATGAGTTTAAAGACCTTGATTACGATTTAATCAAAGAAAACATGGAAAAAGCAATTATATTCGACACTAAAAATATAATAAAAGAAGTACCTGAAGACATTAAGCTTTACAATTATGGAAATTTATTTAGTCTTTAAAAACAATAAAAAGAGAAAAAAAGAAAAATTAGAAATCAATTGATTGATCAGGTTCTACTGGATTACCATTCCAAGCTTTTAAAGTAGTCCATTCTTCAAAAGGACCTACCCAAAATGAATCATTGAAAGATAAACCTAAAGGTAAAAATATTGCACAACATCCATAAAGACTGCCTGTATTGATATCCTTTTCAGCAATTTCAGCTTGGCAGCCATTTAATCCAATAGTTAACCATCCCTTATTATCAAAGTTTTGATGGCCTCCAAATTGAGTTCTTAACACTTTAGTTAAAGCTGACCTAACCTGTGATGTTTCCATATTTCTTGGCAATATTTTAAATAATGCTGCTTGAGCTAATAAATGGAAAATTCCTGTACGATAAGCCATTGATTTTCCTAAAAGAGGGTATGTACCTTCTGGAGAAATTATACGTTCTAATTGAGATGCATATCTGCTGGATCTCATTAATTGAACATCCAATAACTCTCCTTCGTTAATACCATATTTTCTCATTACTTTTAAAATATCATTAAGCATAGGATGAATAAAAATACTGTTATAGTAATTTACATCAAATTCAGGACCGTCTGCATAAATTGCATCTCCAAGATACCATTCATCTCTAAATTTACGAATACTATAAGTTAAACGTTCCCTATCACATTCACCAGTAAATTCTAAAAGAGTAGCTTCAATCATGGAAGTAAATAGCAGCCAGTGATTTTCAAATGGTGCAATTATCCTTGTATTTTTAAGTTCGTAAATAACTCTAGCTTGAACATCCATTGGTAAATTATTCCATATTTGAGTTTTGGACCTAAGTAAACCTTGAGCAAATAAAGCCATGCTCATTAAAGATTGTTTAGGCTCTGTAAAAAGAATATAATCTTTACTATTTGGATTTACTGCATTACTAATAGCTTTTAAAGTTAATACAATATACTTTTCACGAATTTTACCTTCTTCAGATTCATCAGGTCCCAATTCTAACCACGGCGCAATTCCATTAAAAACATTTGAAAATGCCCCAAGATGAGCAAATTTATTGCTTTCAGAGCTAAATGATTCAATAGACATGTTTTTCTTAAGAGACTCCTTTTTAAGATTGTTTAATACTGGAAATGCAATCTTTTGCAAGGTTTCTACCCAAAAAATCCTATCCTCCCAAACTGGAGGTTGTTCTTCAATAACCTGATTATCATTTTTTTTAAATCGTCCAAAGAATGAGTTATTCATGAACAGTATTTTATTATACATAATATTTAAAGTTTTTAATAAATCGACATTCCACAAAAAATAAAAATACCTCAAAAACAAAAGCATTAAACAAAAGGGGTTAAAGATTATGTTTTCAAACAATATTAAAAAATTAATAAATAAATTAAAAAAACCATCAACAAATAAAAAAGTTTCAAAAGTTGAAAATACTGAAGAAACAGATTATAATTTAAAAACCAAACAAAAAGATGAAGAAATATTTCAGAACATCTATAATTTAATTGATAATTTTATGAAAACAACTCCTAATCCATTATTTAACAATATAGAAATTGAAACTGTTAACAGATGTAACGGAACATGCTCTTTTTGTCCTGTTAACAAGAATCAAGACCCTAGAGAATATAAAAAAATGCCTAAAGAACTGTTTGAAAAAATAATCAAAGAGCTAAAAGAAATTAATTATGATGGAGCTATTGCACTCCATTCCAATAATGAACCATTGCTTGATAAAGAAATCTATAATTATGCCGAATATGCTAGAAAAGAGCTTCCAAATAGCTATATTTACCTATATACAAATGGTACATTATTAACAATAGACAAATTTCTTGATTTAACCGAAAATTTGGATTTAATAGTTATTGATAACTATAATGATAACATACAACTTATTGAACCAGTAAAAGAAATTTTTGACTATTGTATCCAACATCCCGAACTTAAAAAGAAAGTTTTAATTGATTTAAGACTTCAAAATCAAATTTTAACAAGCAGAGGCGGGCAGTCAGACAACAGAAATGAAATTTTAACCTTAAAATCATCCTGTTTATTACCATTTAACAAAATAGTTGTTCAACCAGATGGTAAAGTCCCATTATGCTGTTGTGATCCTTTTGGAAAAGTTATTTTAGGAGATTTAAACACTGCAAAACTTGTAGATATTTGGAATGGTAAAAAAGCTAAAGAAATACGTGAAATTCTCTATAAAAAAGAAAATAGCAGAAAAAACTTAGAATTATGCAAGCAATGTGATGTTTTAGTTGAAAAATTAGACGGAATACCTTATACTAATACAGATATAACAAATCAATGGGAAAACTTATACTCTATTTTTAATATTCAATAAAAAAAAAATGAAATTTTGAAAAAAAAATAAACAAAGCCCCATTCTAAAATAGTTTATATAGTACAAACATCTATATATTTATCATTAATATGTGAGGTTTAAAAATATGCCAAAAACAATGTCTGAAAAAATATTAGCTAAAGCAGCTGGTAAAGACGAAGTTGAGGCTGGAGATATTGTTATCGCCAATATTGATGTTGCAATGACTCATGATTTAACCGGACCTCTTTCAGTACAATCTTTTGAGAAAATTGGTGCTACTAAAGTCTGGGACCCGTCAAAAATTGTAATACCATTCGATCATCAAGTTCCAGCTGATTCTATCGACTCAGCTAACAATCATATTATAATGAGAAAATTTGTTAAAGAACAGAAAATTGAAAACTTTTATGATGTTAATGCAGGAGTCTGCCATCAGATTCTTCCAGAATTAGGACATGTTGTTCCTGGAGAAGTTATTGTTGGTGCAGATTCACATACCTGTACTCATGGAGCTTTAGGTGCGTTTTCAACAGGAATTGGTTCTACAGATATGGCTATGGTATTTGCAGAAGGTAATTTATGGTTTAAAGTACCTGAAACCAACAGATTTGAAATCACCGGTGAATTAAAAGATAATGTTTATGCTAAAGATGTTATTTTAAATATTATCGGCCAGGTAGGCGTTGACGGTTCAACATATAAAGCCTGTGAATTTGCAGGAGAAACTGTTTCAAATATGAGCATTTCTGACAGAATGGTTTTAACAAATATGGCTATTGAAATGGGTGGAAAAACTGGTTTAGTAGAACCTGATAAAAAAACTATTGATTATGTAGAAAGCCGTTCCAACAAAGCATATAAAGTATTTAAAACTGACTTAGATGCTCCGTCACTTAATATTATTGATATTGACGTAAGTGAGTTGGAACCGCAAGTAGCCTGTCCTCACCATGTAGACAATGTTAAAGCAGTAAGTGAAGTGGATCAGGAAATTGACCAAGTATTCCTCGGATCCTGTACCAATGGTAGGATTAGTGACTTAAGAGATGCTGCTAAAATATTAAAAGGTAAAAAAGTAGCTAAAGGAACCAGAATGTTAGTTATTCCAGCTTCCAAAGAAGTATACTCTAAAGCACTTGATGAAGGATTACTTAAAATATTTGTTGATGCAGGAGCTTTAGTATCTGCTCCATGCTGCGGTCCATGTCTTGGAGGACATACCGGAATCATAGGACCTGGAGAAGTAAGCCTTTCCACATCTAACAGAAACTTTAAAGGCAGACAAGGAAGTCCAGATGGAAAAGTTTACCTGTCTTCTGCTGCAGTAGCTGCTGCTTCAGCTATTGAAGGAAGAATTGTTGCACCGGAGTGAGAATATGAAAGGAACTGTTTGGAAATTCGGAGACGATATTGATACTGACATTATCCTTCCAGGAAGATATTTAATTTATACAGATGAAGAAAGATTATCCCAACACTGTATGGAAGGATTAGATGATAAATTTAATGAAAAATGCAAAAAAGGTGACTTTATTGTAGCTGGCAAAAACTTTGGATGCGGATCTTCCAGAGAACATGCCCCAATAGCTTTAAAAGGTGTTGGAGTAGCTGCAGTAATAGCTGAATCATTTGCAAGAATCTTTTACAGAAATGCTACAAATGTTGGAGTTCCACTTCTTGAAGCTCCAGGTATAAGTAAACTTGTAGAAAATGGAGAAGAAATAGAAGTAGACATGGATAAAGGAACTATAACATCCGAAAATGGAGAAACAATTACATTTAAAAAATTACCTCCATTTATGTTAGAAATATTAGAAAAAGGTGGTTTAATTGAGTACCTCAAACAAAAAAGACAATAAATATCAGATAGCTGTTATTCCAGGTGATGGAATAGGTAAAGAAGTTATGGAAGCAACAATCTCTGTTTTAGACGAATTAGATGTTGATTTTGATTATATTTATGGTATAGCAGGTGACGAATGCAATGAAGAACATGGAACACCTCTTCCTCAGGAAACTATCGATATTGTAAGGGATTCTGATGCATGTTTATTTGGAGCTGCCGGAGAAACTGCAGCAGATGTTATTGTAAAAATCCGTCAGGAAATGAAAATGTTTGCTAATTTAAGACCTGTCAAATCTTATCCTAACACCAAATCATTATTTGAAAATGTTGACTTTATGATTGTAAGGGAAAATACAGAAGGATTATACATTGCAGACCAGGAAGAAGAAACCGAAGATGGTGCAATAGCTAAACGTGTTATTACAAGAGAAGCTGAAGAACGTATTATTGATTATGCTTTTCAATATGCAAAGGACAACAACAGAACTAAAGTTACTGCAGTTCACAAAGCTAATGTTCTTAAAAAAACCGACGGATTATTTAAAAAAATATTCTACGAAGTCGGCGAAAAATATCCGGATATTGATACTGAAGACTTTTACGTTGATGCAACAGCAATGTATCTTGTAACACAGCCTCAGGAATTCCAGGTTGTTGTAACTACCAATTTATTTGGAGATATTTTATCTGATGAAGGTGCAGGACTTGTTGGCGGACTTGGTTTAATTCCATCAGCAAATATTGGAGCAGATGGTGCTTTATTTGAACCTGTTCATGGTTCAGCACCGGATATTGCAGGTCAGCAAAAAGCAAATCCAATAGCTATGATGCTCTCAGCAATTATGATGCTTAGATACCTTGGTGAAAATGATGCTGCTGACAAATTTGATGCTGCTATTTTAAAAGTATTAAGTGAAGGTAAAACCTTAACTGGTGATTTAGGCGGCAGTGCAACTACCATGGAAGTAGCACAAGCTGTTAAAAATGCATTATAAGAGGAAATCATATGATTAAAGAATCTAATTTAGAAAAAGGCATAAGTGCCATTATCCCAACATACAAGGGAGAAGCGTTTATTTCTAAATTATTGGATTCTTTAATTAACCAAACCATTAATCCAAATCTTTTTGAAGCTGTTTTTATTGTTAACGGAGAATTAGATTCAACACCAGACATTATTAAAAAATACCAGGAGGAAAATCCTCAAATCAATATTATTTTAACTTATAGTGACCCCGGAGTATCTAATGCTCGAAATCATGGAATTGAACTTATAAATAAAGAGTACACTATTTTTATTGATGATGATGACTACATCAGCTATAATTACTTTGAAAAAATGTATGAATATGCTAAAAAAGACCGTATAGTTATTGGAACTTTTTATGATGTTGATCAAAATAGCGGTGAAGTCAGAGACTCTTATTTAACTCCCAAATTAGAAAAATCAGGATTATTCAAAAATCCTTATGATAATTTAAGAGAAATGCTTACAATTACAACAGACAAATTAGTTCCAACTGATATTGTAAAAAAATACTCTTTTAATCCTGATTTAAAAAATGGTGTTGATATCGCCTATTATATTCAACTTTATGTAGATTATGACTTTGAATTTTACATAATTGATAAAAACCAAGGTGCCAATTATTATCGTCTGCTAAGAGATAATTCTATTTCAAGAATGCCTTTATCTTATGATTTTAATGTTACAGACCGTTTAAAAGTAATTAATGAAATTAATAAGAATTTAAAAAGAGCTAAAAAAATAGAAGTCACCAGTTTTTTAAAAACATTAACTGGAGGACAAGTTTTTAAAATAAATCAATACTTGGAAAAACATCCTGAGGATTATAAAAAAGTATTGGAAGATATAAATAGTTATAACTTTGATTTTTTCCCATTTAAATATTTAAATGAAGATATCTCCAAATTAGATAATCCTAAAAGAGAATTAATAATATCTTATGCTTTTAGCCCAACAAACACTGCAACAAGCAATACAGTAGCTAAAAGAATTTTAACTGAGAAAAAAAATGTAGATGTTATTTGTGGAAGTCTGGATGAATTGGATAAAGATTTTACACTTGAAAATATTGTTAATCAATTTTTAATAAATAAAATAGTAATTGAAAGCAATTTTTCCACTGGCTGGGAAAATATTAAAAACTTTGTAAAAAAATCAATGGCTGCTTTAGACAATGCAGAAGTCTATGATAAAATTTACAGTAGAGCCAATTTTGTCCATTCACATTTTTTAGCGATTGAATATAAATTAGCCCATCCTGAAACCTATTGGCGTGCAGAATTTTCAGATCCATTAATTTACGCCTTCGGAAAAGACAAATTAAGTGTAGCTATTGAAGATGAAGACTACATTGGAAGAATTAATGAAAAATTAAATCTGAATTTATCAGTTAATGATGATATAAACTGCATTTGTGAGTATTTAACCTTTTTATTGTGTGATGAGATAATCTTTACCAATAAAAATCAGAAAGAGGTTATGATTAGCACCAATCCCTATGATGTTAAAGATATTGTTAATAAAAAAGCTAAAATTAGCTCCCATCCCACATTAGATATGAAATATTACTATGCTTTTAAAAGTAGCTATAATATAGACAATAACTATTTAAATTTAGCATATTTCGGGGATATATACAGCAATAGACATTTTGAAGACTTTATAAATGCATTTGATAGTTTAAATGAAAATATAAGAAATAAAATTCGTTTACACATATTTACATCATCTATAACTCTATTTCAACAGGTATTAAGTTCAAAAATATATGAAAAAACTATTTTAAACCCTTCAGTTGATTTTTTAGAATTTTTAAACCTTACAACAAAATTTGATGTTTTGCTTGTTGAAGACAGCCAAAAAGGCAATTTTAAAATTAATCCCTATCTGCCTTCAAAAATCTCCGACTATAAAGGCAGTGGAAGTTCAATTTGGGGAGTTTGTGAATCTGAAAGTGTAATGGACAACTTAGATATTGATTACAAATCCAAATTAAATAATATTGATTCTGGAAAAACAGCCATTGAAAATATTGTAAAAGACAAACTAAATATTGAAAATAATGTTTTGAATAATGACATTAATCCAGAAGAGTACTATCATCAAAGACTAATACAATTAACCCAAAAAATATCCGAATTAATTGATGTATGCCAAGAAGAGTTTAGAAAAGACAGTGAATATGAAAATAAAATCAGTGAATTAGAAAATATTAATTCCCAAATATTAAATTCAAATAGTTGGAAGGCTACTGAAAAGTTAAGAAAAATTAAAAGAAAATTTAAATAATAATAAAAATCTTAAATTATAATATTATCTAAATGAGGAAAATAATATGAAAATCGATAAAAAAAGAGCAGCTGCACTTTTTATCATCTTAATTATGGTATTAAGTGGTGTTGCAAGTTTTATGTTAATGGTTATCTAATTGGAGGACTTAAAAATGGCAAAATATAATATAGGCGCAGTAGTCGCTGAATTTAATTATGACATAACTCAGATGATGTTAGGTTTAGCTAAAGAAGAAGCTAAATCCAGAGACTGTGAAATTACACAGGTAGTAACCGTTCCTGGAGTATTTGATATGGCATTAGCTATTAAAAAATTACTTGAAAAAGATGAAATTGATGCAGTAATCACTCTTGGAGCAGTAATTGAAGGAGCTACAGACCACGACCAAATTGTAGCACAGCATGCATCCCGTAAAATAGCTGACTTATCCTTAGAATACGAAAAACCAGTAGCTTTAGGAATCAGCGGACCAGGTATGACAAGATTAGATGCACACAAACGTGTAGATTACGGTAAAAGAGCTGTTGAAGCAGCTATTAAAATGTGCGATAGATTAAACGAAATTTAGATGATTACATGGAAATTCTAAAACCTGATCAGTTAAAAGAAAAATTTAATGACCCCTGGATTGCACCCTACCAAAAAGTATTGACAATGGTAGATGGAGATAAAGTCGAAATCGTTGAATTCCACCCTTGTATTTCAGGATCACACTGGTTACTTTACCAATACAAAAACAACAGTGATTTAATTGATTCTGCATACAGAGATGGAAACAAACATGTTTATTCATGCCATATAGGTTGTGCTCCACTTGATTTAAAAGCTAGTTTTAATGCAGCAGGAATTGATGAGATTATTGTTGATGGAGATGAAGTCAAAGTAACTCATGCAGGCCTTGCTGGAGCTGGTGTAGGTGCTGGAATGTGTAGAGGAATGGGCGAAGGTGTTAAATACATTGAACTTCTTGAAGAAGGGGGAGGTTCTAAAGTAGGAAGAGCCAGAGTAGTTACCCCTAAACTTGAAAAAGTAGTTATTGGTGTCGATGACACTGATATTAAAGATGCTGGTGCTACCTGGACAATGGCTCATAATTTAGGTGTTGAACTTAAAAATGAAGGATTTGAATATTTGGATCACATTATTGTTCAGTTATATCCCCATAACCCACACAAAACACAAAATTGCGTTTCAATTGCATTAACTTTTGCAGTGCCTGAAGATAAAAAAGAAGAATTAATCAAAAGAACTGTAGAAATTCTTAAAAGAGATACATTATCTGATAAAACCGCAATTGCAGTTTTAGAAGGATTAGAAATTCCTGAAAAATTAAGACAGTATTCAATAGCTACCAAGTCTGGAATGATGGATATTGAAACTGCTGAAGCTACAGCTAAAGAATTAGGTATTGATTTAATAGCTGTTACAGGAGACCAAGGAAAAGTTGGTGCTCTTGCAGCTCTTGGACTTTATAATGATGTTGAAGAAGCTGTAAAAGTTTATGACAAATCATAAACTTTCTTTTTTTATTTTTATAAATTTAAATTAATGAAAAATCCCTGATTGATGTTAGTTATATGTTTTATTGAATTAGCAGTGCTATTTTCAAATCTAATTTCAATTACATGACCGTCATAATAAAAACTTTGAGTATTATTTGTAAATGAAGCATTCTGATATTCAATTGTTCCTATTTCTTCCTGATTTAAACCTACACTATAGGTATTATTATCTTCAAATATGGCTGTTGAATTAGCTATTGATTCATTATCCAAATATATGCCGTAAGAATATGTATTTCCACCTTTTGAAGATATAATATATGATTCAACCAAACTGGCATTTCCTTTGTTGAAAATATGGTGAACTACTGTTCCTTCAAAGATCTGACCTAAACGGCTGTCCTGCAGGACATCACCATCTTCCAGATTAAGTGCATTTTTAGCATCAATAGGGAGTCTTAATATATCTACCTCGCCGCTACGAGTATCATTTATCAAGTAAGGTACACCATTTACAATAAGACTATCACCATAATTCATACCTAATGTTTGTAAGCTATCTGCTGGCATACGGATTACATCTGTTTCATTTTCAATTGCAGAGTCTACAGTGTATGGTCCCCTTACAGAAATTGTATTATTGCTATCATCTGCAAAAATAATTAAATTTCTGGAACTAGGTTCAATAGAAATAGTGCCCTCTTCAAAAGTGGCTGCCCCTATAAATGTTGAAATCATCA
Source organism: Methanobrevibacter smithii ATCC 35061 (assembly GCF_000016525.1). NCBI lineage: Archaea > Methanobacteriati > Methanobacteriota > Methanobacteria > Methanobacteriales > Methanobacteriaceae > Methanobrevibacter > Methanobrevibacter smithii. The sequence goes on along the minus strand of NC_009515.1, from coordinate 1,300,904 downwards.
AAATCAAAATAATAACTGAAATAATCAGCGGAAAATGAACCTTAATAAATGATTTAACTAAATTGCCTGTTGGAGCTTTTCTATATATTACAACAGATTTTACAATTACTTTAATAATATAACAAATAGCTATTATAACTCCTACAATAGAAACAATAACTCCTACCTCTAAAGGAACTGGTTTTACAAAAAATATTGCAAATAATCCTAAAATAATTAAGGACAAACCTACAATAGACATTCTAATAAAGTAACCGATTTCATCAATCATTACAACACGGCCATATTTGTTAGCACGGTCAATGATTGTTCTTACAACTTCATTAGCCATTAAATTTAAATCAGACAATGGAGACATGTCATGTTCAATTTCTCCAATATCCACTTCCTCTACAGAAATGCCTAAAACATCAGCATCAATAACAATACCAACATCAACACCATAATCCTTTTCAAAATTTATTTTCTTTAAAGCTGACCTTTTTGCAGCAAACTGTCCGCTTAAAGGCTGTTCAAATGAAATTTCCGGGAAAAAAAAGTTTAAAAGAGGTTTGGCAGTTAACTCTGTTACTCTACCGCTTTCTCTTGCGAATTTGGTTTTGGTAATATCCGTTCTTCCTTCTAAAATAGGCCTAATCATAGCATCTACTTTTTTAGAAGTTAAATTATGAATATCTGCATCAATAAATGCAATAATATCACTTTCAGATTTTCTATAACCTGTAGTAAGAGCTTCACCCTTACCCTTATTTACTTCATGGTTGATTACAATTGCCCCGGCACTTTTAGCTTCTGATTCGGTGTTATCTGTTGATCCGTCATTGACTACAATAACTTCATCAACATATTTGACCTTTTTAACAACATTAATCACATTGGCTACTGTTTCTTCTTCATTAAATGCAGGAATAATAACAGAAACCTTCATATATTTCTTAGGTTTTTCTGTTTTAAATGCAGCCAATAAAAATACAAGAAGCACAACAAGCCAAGACAATAAAATTCACCTATAATAATTTAATACTTTATATACATATGTTATTTATAGTATAAATGTTTAGTATTTTTCATAGTGGATTCTTGACTCATCAAATTTGTCCATGAATTCGTTTTTTAAACCTTCTTTTGGATAACCTAATGTAATTAAACAGAATACCTTTAGATTTTCATCATCAATGCCTACTAATTTAGCTATTTTATCCATACGTTCTTCTTCTGGAGTCACTCCATTCCAAAGCCCACCTAAACCTAAATTACAAGCTTCAAGCAGCATATTCTCAGCTGCTGCACTCATATCCTGCTGCCACATTGTTTTATAAAATGCCCTTTCAATATTGGCTACAAGTACAATAGCTACTGGAGCATCCCTGACTCTAGGTTTTATTTCACCTATTTCTTTAAGGGTTTTTCTGTTTTTAATTACAATAAATTCCCATGGTTCGGCCTTAAGTCTGCTTCCTGGAGCCTGCATAGCTGCTTTAAGAATTTTTTCTATTTTTTCATCCTCAACTTCTTTTGAGTCATATTCACGAATACTTCGTCTTGTATTTACAACTTCTTCAAAATCTGCCATAATATCACATCCTAGATAAATTCTTTTAAAAACTTAATCATATTTAAATGTTTAATTCCATCATGTGAAAAATCAAAATCATCCATACTTATAACAATCTTTTCAAAATTATCATTAATAACTTAAGATGTCTAAATTCTCTTTCTTGAGTTTCTTGTTTAATCATTATTACATCAACAACTTTTCAGCATATAATAAAGTTTTAAAATAAGCTCAAATTTATAATAGCTATACTCTTAGCAATAATTTATAATTTCAATTTTAAAAAAGATGAAATTATATTAATTAAAAAAAAGATAATTTCTTGTAATATATTAGGAATGTAATTTTAATGATAGCTAAAACACTCGAAAAAGAATTAAACCTGGAACAATGGCAAGTAAACAAAGTAATCAGATTAATTGATGAGGGCAACACTATTCCATTTATTGCAAGATACAGAAAGGATGTTACCGGCTCTTTAAATGATGAACTTTTAAGAAAATTCGATGAAAGGCTTAAATATCTTAGAAACTTGGAAGATAAAAAAACCAAAATCATAGAGCGCATTGACAACTTAGGAAAGTTAGACGACAACTTAAAAAATCAAATTCTTAATGCAGAAACATTAGTGGAACTTGATGATTTATATAGGCCCTATAAAAGCAAAAAAAGGACACGTGCAACAATAGCAAAACAAAAAGGTTTGGAACCGCTGGCCAGTCTTATTTTGGCTCAGGAAGTTAAAGAACCTGTTTCCAAAATAGCTGAAAATTATGTTACAGACGAAGTTAAAACACCCAAAGAAGCTATTGAAGGAGCGCAAGACATAATTGCTGAGATTATTTCTGACAATTCCACTTTTAGAAAAAAAATCAGACAGAATACTTTTTATAATGGAGTAATTGAAACTAAAGCTAAAAATAAAGATGAATCTGCTTCAGGATATGAAATTTATTTTAATTATTCAGAAAAACTATCTAAAATTCCACCACATAGGATATTAGCCATTAACAGAGCGGAAAATGAAGACATTATTAAAGTAAAAGTGGATATTGAAGAAGACGACATTATCCAATACCTTAAAAGACACACACTTAAAAACTGCTCCAAAGTTCCTGAAATGATTGAATATAACCCTCATACCACCCCAATTATTACAGAATCTATTGAAGATTCATATAAACGTTTGATTTCACCGGCTATTGAGCGGGAAATTAGAAGTTATTTAACTAAAAAGGCTGAAGAGAAATCTATTGAAGTTTTTGCTAAAAATTTAAGCCAACTTCTTATGGAAAGCCCCTTAAGTGGAAAAACTATTTTAGGATGGGATCCTGCTTTTAGAACAGGATGTAAATTAGCTGTTATTGATTCAACAGGTAAAGTTTTAGAAACATCCCTAATCTATCCAACTGAACCTCAAAATAAGGTTAAGGAATCTGAAAAAGTGGTACTTGATTTAATTAAAAAGTACGATGTCGATGTAATAGCTATCGGAAATGGAACTGCTTCAAGGGAATCTGAAGAAATAGTGGCTAATATTATTAAAAACACTTCTGTTGAATACATCATTGTTAATGAAGCTGGCGCATCTGTTTATTCTGCAAGTAAACTGGCTGATGAAGAGTTTCCTGATTTTAATGAAGGTGAACGCAGTGCTGTTTCAATAGCCAGAAGACTGCAGGATCCGTTGGCTGAACTTGTTAAAATTGATCCCAAATCTATTGGAGTTGGTCAGTACCAGCATGACATGAATCAGAAACAATTGAATGAGTCTTTAGGAGGAGTTGTTGAAAGAGTAGTTAATGAAGTTGGTGTTGATTTAAATACTGCTTCATCTAGCTTACTTAATTATGTTTCCGGAATTACCAAATCAACTGCTAAAAATATCATTAGCTATAGAGAAGAAAACGGTAAATTCAACAACCGAAAAGAACTTTTAAATGTTAAAAAACTTGGTAAAAAGACTTTTGAGCAATGTGCAGGATTTGTAAAAATAGACAATCCCGAACATCCTTTAGACAACACTACAATACATCCCGAATCTTACGATGCTGCAGTCAAACTTTTAGATAAATTGGGATACAGTTTGGCAGATATCGGTTCAGATAACTTAAAATTAGATAACCTGAATTATGATGAATTATCTAAGCAGTTAGACGTTGGTGTTATTACCCTGCAGGATATTGTTAAAGAACTTAAAAAACCTGGAAGAGATCCTCGTGAAGACATGCCAAAACCTGTTTTAAGAAAAAATGTTTTATCAATAGATGATCTAGAAGAAGGCATGATTATGCAGGGAACTGTTAGAAATATTGTTGATTTTGGAGCTTTTGTAGATATTGGAGTTCATCAGGACGGATTAGTCCATATTTCACAGCTGGCTGACAAATTTGTAAAGCACCCTCTGGATATTGTAAGTGTCGGAGATATTGTTGATGTTAAGGTTTTAGATGTTGATTTAGCTAGAAATAGAATACAATTATCAATGTTAATATAAATAAAGGTTATTAAAATGTTTAAATTAGAAAATAAGAAATATTTCATTGGAATATATGCTTTAATATTAAGCTTATTCAGCCTGTATTTCACATATAGGGCAAACTTTTCAAATCCTGAATTTGAAGTGCTTATGTTTTGTATATTGCTGATAGCAGGAATATTATCTATTGTATACTATACAAAAAACAATGAGAAGTTACATAAAGTTGCATTGGTACTAATAATAATATTTGGTATAATAAGCCTGTTTTTGACACCGATTTATGATGTGTCTGATGAAACTGAACATTTTGTCCGCTCAGAAATAGTTTCAACCGGAGAATTGTCAACCAATTATGTGCCAATTCCAAATACAACTGCAAACGGTTATAAAACAATTGCAAGTGTAACCACATTTTTTGATAATGCTGGAGCAAATGTATTTAATACACATGCAGATGATGATAAAATAGATCATACTCCATCATATTTCAACTCCGCTTTTGCTCAAAATCCATTTTATGGTTATTTAGCACAGGGAATTGGAGTGTTTTTAGCAAAATGTCTGGATTTAAATGCAATCTGGATGTTATGGCTTGGAAGATTCTTTAATTTATTATTATATGCCGGAATAATTGCAGTAGCTATTAAAAAAGCACCAGTCTTTAAGTTTCCATTACTTATAGTGTCAATACTTCCAATAGCTATTTATCAAGCCGCATCAACAAGCTGTGATGGATTATTCAGCGCACTGGCCATTCTTGCATTCAGTTATTTTCTATATTTCTATAAAACACCTAAAATTACCTGGACGGATTTAGGGATATTTTATATAGCTGTAATTCTATGCGGACTGCTTAAAACCCCTTACTTGGCTTTAAGTTTATTGATTTTTCTGGTTCCAAATACAAATTTTAGTGATAAAAAGCAAAATATCATATCTAAACTTTGTATTTTAGTTGCTTTAGGTATTGGAATTGCTTGGAGCAGCTATGCAACAACACAACTAGCTAATTCCTGGAGAGGAGAATATTTTATCCAAAGAAATGTAAGTGCAAGTGGTCAAATTGATTACTTACTGGCCAATCCATTAATTGCACTTCAAAGATTTGGTGAGATCTACAGTACTGCACTGCCAACTGTTATTGACAGATTCTTTTATTTCTCAAATAGTGTAAGAGAATATTCATCAACTCTTCTTGCAGGACTTTACTTTGTATTCTTCTGTTTATTTAGTGTATTTTATTGTAATTTCAAAGATTTAAATTTAAAAACACGTATTAAAGGATTTTTAATAATTATTTTAATTTATAGTGGTGTAATGGCTATCCAATACTTAACATGGTCTCCAGTTGGAGGGGAAAATGTAACAAGTGGTGTATTCAGTCGTTACTTCATGCCGTTGCTAATATTTTTACCGTTTGTATTTGGAATAGGCAATAAAAAAATAGATAAGCAAACTTTAAGCTTTTTAGTGCTGACTGTAGCTATCAGTTTTATTTCCGGAATGTTAATGCTGACAACAGCTGTTAAATATTAACATTTTACCTTTTTTTATTTTGAGCTATTAAATTTAAATGATGTTCAAAGTTTTCATCATGCTGTTTTCTAATAACATGCAAAACAACACCTGTGAAAAATATAATAACAGCTACAATAGCTACTACTCCTACAGTAATAAGTGTAGGAACCTTTTCCACAAATCCGGTTCTATAAAAATCAATTAAAATCGGGAAAAAGTACAGACCAGCTATTATTAAAAGAACTAACGTTACTAAAGAAAAGAAAAACAAAGGTCTTATATCTCTGAAAAGTCCGAAAAGCAAGCTAATAACCTTATAACCATCACTGAAAGTATTTAATTTAGATTCACTGCCATCCATTCTGTCCCTATATTCTATTGGCAGTTCCTTAATTAAAAAATTATGATTTAGTGCAAAAATAGTCATTTCAGTTTCAATTTCAAATTCTTTAGATGAAATAGGAAATGATTTAACAAATTCATAGCTAAATCCTCTCATACCGGTCATGATATCTGAAATATCACTGTTAAAAATAGTGTTTATAAGTTTTCTAACCAGTTTATTTCCTGAATTATGAAATCTTCTTTTGTTTTCTTCAAAATAAGTACTGGACAGCCTGTCTCCAATTACCATATCCGCTTTTTTAGATAGAATTAACTCTTCTATTTCTTTTGATGCCTCAGCAGGATAGGTATCATCACCATCAACTAAAATATAACAGTCCGCATCAATATCTCTAAACATGGATCTTACAACATTTCCCTTACCTTGTCTATATTCTCTTTTTACAATAGCTCCTGTGTCTTTAGCTATTTCATAAGAATTATCTGTTGAATTATTATCATAGACATAAATATCTGCCTTAGGTAAGGCTTTTTTAAAATCCAGGATAACTTTTTTTATTGTAAGTTCCTCATTATAACAGGGGATTAAAACTGCAGTTTTCATTATAATAAAGATTTTATGACTAATAGTATTAATTATTTATGATTATAATTTTTATTTGTTAAATCCTGGTGACTACATCACAACAAGCAGCTACAACAACACAGACACTGTAAACAAAATTAAAACTAAAACTTATTAAATAATTAAAATTAAGATTATAACTATGGATAAATTAATTAATAAGTTATTTAGAAAAAGTACTGACAACATTTTCTTACAAATGTTTAGATACCTATTTGTAGGAACTGCATCTTTTTTAATAGATTTCATTATTTATTTATCATTAATTAACTTTTTAGGACAAAATTATTTAATTTCAGCAGCTATTGCTTTTTTTATATCAGTGCTGGCTAATTATTACATGTCTACTTCATGGGTATTTAATCAGACAGACAGAAATAATAAGGTTCTGGATTTCAATTTATTTATTTTAATCAGCTTTATCGGGCTTATTTTTACTGAAATATTATTATACGCATTTGTAGACTATGGAAATATAAACTACATCTGGTCTAAAATTATAGCATCCATTATAGTAATGTTCTGGAATTTCACAGCACGTAGAGTTATGTTTTATGGGAAAAAACTTTAAGTTGGAAATTATTATGAAAAATTTAAATAAAGAAGACAAATTAGGAAAAATACTTTTTATAATAAGCATAATTACATTGCTTTATGTTTCCTATATTGGATTTACAAAATTAGGAATGTGGTATGATGAAATATACTCTTTGGGAATGGTTAAATCTCCATTTAATGATTTTATTAATTTTGCTTTTCTTGATGTCCACCCTCCACTTTATTATCTGATTTTTAAAGTATTTTACAAAATCGGAGTCTTTTTAGGAATAAATCCGATTATAGTAGGTAAATTCACCTCACTGCTTCCATTTTATTTAATACTTGTACTAGCAGCAACGAAAGTTAGGAAAAACTGGGGATACTTAACTGCAGGTTTATTTGCTTTTTGTATAGTTAGCATGCCTCAGCTAATGAATTTTGCTGTTGAATTAAGAATGTACAGCTGGGGACTGTTCTTTGTAACAGCAAGTTTTATTTATGCTTATGATATTTTAAATAAAAACTCAACATGGAAAAGCTGGGGAATTTTAACTTTACTAACAATAGCTTCTGCTTACACACATTATTTCTCAGCAGTAGCTTCATTTGTCATTTATTTATTTTTACTTGCTGATTTAATTAGAAATAATAAAAATGAGCTTAAAAAATACTTCACATCAGCAATTATAGCTATTTTAAGTTTTACACCATGGCTGATTATTCTAAAACAACAGGCTGCAAGTGTAAGCAGCAGTTACTGGATAGCTCCAATTACACTAAATAAGATTTTAGGATATTTCTGGTTTGTTTTATCACCGGATAATCAGGTTATTAATGCAAATCAGATAGCTGCATTTTCTGTTTTAGGATTATTACTTCTAATTGGAGTTATTGTTCTACTAATTAAAAGTGATAAAAAAGACACCTACGGGATTTTAATTGCTGTTTGTGTTCCGATTATCGGAATAATCTTATCTTTAATTATCAAACCTGTTTTTCATCCACGTTATTTAATACCTGTTTTAGGATGTTTATGGTTGGGAGTAAGTATTTTACTTGGCAAAAACTTCAGCAATAAAAAGATATTTATTCCAATTTTCGTGATTATCTTACTTGTAGCTTCAGTTGGCTGTGTTAATTTTACACAAACTCAAATTAACGACCAAATTAATGACAGCAATAAAATACAGTCACTAGAAGAAACCTTTGGTAGTGGAAATCTTATTATTTATGATGCTTTTGTTCCGTACTTTGAGATGAATTCCTATTATCTGACAGATGACCATAATTTTATGCTGACAGTAACAGAGGATAAAGATTTTAATACTACTGCTAATCAGATTAGTGATGTTTTAGCTGACCCAGGTATTCAAAATGAAATATCTCATGGAAGTAAAGTCTTTTTCATAAATTATAAACATTATGATAATGAAATAACTCTAAATCATGATACATATAATCTTAAAAAGCTTCCAATAGACTTAGATAAATACACTGCTTATGAAGTTGAAATTAAATAACTTTTAATATAAAATTAAACAAATATCAATTATTAATATTTTTTTAGAAGGTATTTTAAAATGACACCAAAAGTAATGATAATTCTGGGAAGTGGGTCAGATATTGCTATCGCTGAAAAAAGTATGAAGATTTTGGAAAAACTTGAAATACCATATAGTTTGAAAATAGCTTCAGCACATAGAACACCTGATCTTGTAAGAGAACTTGTTGTACAGGGAACCAATGCAGGTATAAAAGTATTTATTGGAATTGCAGGATTAGCTGCTCATCTTCCAGGAGCAATAGCTGCATATACTCACAAACCGGTTATTGGAGTTCCTGTAGATGTTAAAGTTAGCGGACTGGATGCACTATATTCTTCAGTTCAAATGCCTTATCCCTCTCCTGTAGCTACTGTTGGAATTGATAGGGGAGATAATGGAGCTATTTTAGCTGCACAAATCCTAGGGCTTTATGACGAGGAAATACGCAAAAAAGTATTGGAATTAAAAGAAGAATATAAACAGAAAGTCATTAAAAATAATGAAGAAATTGTTCAAAAAATAGACAATCCACATATTACCAATGACTTTTTAAGGATTAAAAACCTCGAATTAAATGAAACTACAGAAGAATTTAATGGAAGCTACATTAATAAAAATGCTGAGGTAGTCATTATTGTTGGAAGACATACTGATTTAATTACTGGAAAAAAAGTAAGTGTTACACTAGACAGACTTAAAATACCTCATGATATGCAAGTAATTTGCCCGATTAGATCAGGAAAAAAATTCAGAGCATATGTAAACACTATGAAAAATGCTAAAATATTTATTGGAATTAATTCCAACTCTTCCCAGGTAAGTGGAGGTCTTGTAGGTCTTACTGAAAAGCCTGTTATTGGAGTTCCATGTGAAAATGAACTTGGAAATAATTACCTGCTTTCAACTGTAAATATGCCACCAGGAGTACCTGTAGCTACTGTTGGTGTTAATAATGGTCGTAATGCTGCTGTTTTAAGTGGTGAAATACTTTCTATTAACAATCCTGTTCTTTTAGAGCTTTTAGAAAAATTAAAAAATAAAAAAATCAACATATAAGGGATAATTATGGATATCAAAGATGAAAACATTATTGAAATAACAACTGAGCTTTCAAGCGAGTTTGAAGTAGCTAAAGAGCTAAGGAAATATCCTAAAGACACTGTTATTATAAAAAATGTAAAAGGATATGATTTGCCGATTATTTCCGGAATCTGCAATACAAGAGAAAAAATAGCTAAATCTATTAATTGTGAAGTAAGTGAAATTACTCAAAAAATCATAGAAGCCAGTGATAATCCAATTAAAGTAGATAAATTTACTGATTTTTCAGATTATAACACTACAGAAGCTAATTTAGATAAAATACCTATTTTAACACATTATAAAAGAGACGGTGGAAAGTATATTACTGCAGGTGTAGTATTTGCACGTGACCCTGAAACAGGTATTCAAAATGCATCAATTCACAGAATGCTTGTTTTAGATGATAAAAGACTGGTTATTAGGATTGTTCCAAGAAATCTCTACACATATTTCCAAAAAGCTCAAAAATTAGGCAAAGATTTGGAAATTGCAATAGCTATTGGAATGGATCCTGCAATTTTACTTGCAAGTACTACTTCAATCCCAATTGACTACAATGAAATGGATGTGGCCAATGCATTTAAAAACGGAGAATTGACCCTGATTAAATGCGGAGACCTGGAAGTTCCTCAAGCAGACATTATTTTGGAAGGTAAAATATCTGTAAGTGAAACTTCAGCTGAAGGTCCGTTTGTAGACTTAACCGATACTTATGACATTATTCGTGACCAGCCAATTATCAACTTAAGCAAAATGCATATTAAAAAGGACAATCCCCATTATCACGGAATCCTTCCTGCCGGATTTGAACATAAATTATTACAGGGCCTTCCTCAAGAACCTAGAATTTTCAAATCTGTTAAAAATGCAGTTCCAACTGTTGAAAATGTTGTTTTAACAGAAGGAGGGTGTTGCTGGTTACATGCAGCTATTTCCATTAACAAACAAACAGAAGGAGATGGAAAAAATGCAATTATGGCTGCACTGTCTGCACATCCTTCACTTAAACACGCTGTTGTTGTAGACACTGATGTAGATGTATTTGACCCACAGGATATTGAATATGCAATAGCTACCCGTGTAAAAGGAGACAGAGATTTAATGATTGTTCCTAATGTACGTGGATCTTCCCTTGACCCGGTAGCTGAAAGTGACGGTACAACAACAAAAATAGGTTTGGATGCCACCAAATCCTTAAAAACCCTAGATAAATTTGAAAGAGTTAGTTTCGGAGAGTAATTATGAATATTAAAAAATATAAGAATTATTTATTCTTATTACCTTTTATATTTTTATTTTTAATTTTATTGAATTGGCACCATTCGATTGGATTATCGATAGATGACTTATTTTTTTACACCATTCCCCAAGAAACAAATATTATGAGCTTTGTTATAGAAAGATATGATATTTGGAGCTCCAGAATACTGATTGAATATATTTTATGCCATATTTTACAATCCCCTCTTATACTTTGGTGGTATTTAGATAGCTTAATTTTCACATTTATTGCTGTACTGACTTATAAACTCATTAACGGTGAAAATAAGCTTTTTTATTCTACATTATCTTGCATATTATGTTTATCCTTCATATTTTCAAGTCATTATGCTTTAGGCTCAGCCGGATTTATTACAACAACCATTAATTATACTTGGCCATTGTTCAGTGGCTTGTTGGCCATATATATTTTAAAAAATCATGCTGCAAAGGATACCTGCAAAACAAAAAGAATATTGGCTTATATAATTTCAGTACTTTGTCTTATGTTTGCAGTAAATAACGAGCAGCTAGCTGTTATTTTACTCGGATTGTTTGTGCTGTATTATCTGCTTAACTACAAAACAAAAATCAATAAAAAATGTTATCTAATAGGAATTACATCAGTTATAGGAATTATTAATACTGTTATTTGTCCGGGAATTCATAAACGATATATTCTAGAACTAAGATGGTTTCCGGATTATTTGCAGCTGAATATATTAAATAAACTTAATATCGGATTTTCACACATTATAAATAGATGTGTTACCTGGTGTGATCTTACTACTTTAATTTTACTTGGAATTATTGCAATATGTGTTTATTTACTTACTAAAAATAAAAAACAAACCATAATCAGTTTAATCCCATTTATAATAGCTAGTGGATTTTGGATTCTTACCTTAACAGATAATCTAACACTTATTCAGATAATGAATGCAAATATTGTTCGCTATGGCTATGTTCCAATAAGCATTAAAAGAATGATTTTAAGCTTAACAATTTATGCAATTTTCATTATAGCATTTCTATACAGCCTATATTCAATATATAAAAATCAAAAAAGTGTTTTATGGCCGATATACAGCATAATGTTTGTTGGATTTGCTTCCACAATAATGTTTGGTTTTACTCCGTCAACCCCGTCAATGGAGAGAATGTACATATTTTTTTATTATGGAAATATGTTAGCTATTCTTATATTTATTAAACAAATTATAGAAAAAAGAATCAAAACATGATATTTAATTTTTTTCCACATTTCATACATTTTTTATTTTTATTTAAAACTTCTGTAGAATAGCTATTTCTTTTTAAAAGAGTTTCACCACAATTTGAACAGTAAGTATTTGTATCGCACTCCAAATTTCCAATATAAACATACTCAAGTCCACATTCATTAGCTATTTTTTTAGCTTCAAATAATTTGTCTTCAGATGTCGGTGCAATATCATTTAATTTATAGTATGGGAATGCTCTTGAAAAATGCAGTGGAACATTACAACCCAAATTATCAACAATGAAATTAGCTAATTTTGTAATTTCTTCTGCTGAATCATTGTAATCATTTATAATTAAATTTGTAATTTCTAAATGTTTATCTGCCTCATAAATTCGTTTTAAATTGTCCAAAACGATGTTTAAATCTGCTCCGCATATTTTTTTATAAAAATTTTGAGACATGGATTTCAAGTCTATATTGAACGCATCAACAAACTCTAAAATTTCACTCAGTGCCTGACTAGACATATACCCGTTACTTACATAGATAATTTTAAGATTTTTCCTCCTGCCAAGTAAAGAAGTTTTTTTGTTAAATGGTAAATGTATAGTAGGTTCATTATATGTCCATGCAATTGACTTACAACCTTGACTAATTGCATTTTCCACAATCGTTTCTGGAAGTATATTTAACCTATCAGAAATTTTATCAAATTCCTTTGAAATCATATAGTTCTGACAGTGCAGACAGCCCATATTACACCCAAAACCGCCTACAGAATATGTTAAAGTTCCCGGTAAAAAATGATACAATGGCTTTTTTTCAATAGGATCAGCATTTAAAGAAGAGACTATGCCAAAACTTTCATCAAATAACTCTCCATTAATATTTTTATGCTGTTTACAAATCCCATAAGCTCCATCTGCTATTTTACAATAATTGGCACAAATCTCACACCTTACCTTTCGTGACTTGGAACTTTTCTTAAAAAGATTGCTGCTAACTAACATAATGATCATATCCTCTGGAACTAATTTGTCTAACTGTAGAATCACTTAACCTGATTTCAACCTTTTTGGAATCCGTTACTTCACCAATAACCAGATATTTGAAATTTAACTTATGTAAATTTTTTTTATTTATCGTGAAAACAAGTTCAAAATCTTCACCAACATGCAAAAGCAAATCAAGATAATTAAGATTCAGCTCAGCAGCTAATGACTTAAATTCACCAGAAATATCTAACTTATCTTCATAAATCATGAATCCAATATCTTCCCTTTTCATTTCATAAAGTTCACTAGCTAAACCATCAGTAATATCAGTAGCTGAAGTTCCGCCAGAATTTTTAATATTGATTCCTTCTTTAATCTTAGCTATTGGTTCCAAAGCCTTTTTAGTGTAGATATTGTCATTTTCTAAATTAAAACCTAATGCTGCTAATCCGATTTTACCAGTTAAAACTACCAAATCCCCTTTTTCAGAAGTGTTTTTCATTAACGGATTATCACAAAGACCTAATGCAGTTCCAGATATTATAATTTCACTGGCTTCATTAGTATCTCCACCAATTAAACAAATACCATAATACTCACAGGCTTTTAGAACTCCTTTAATAATTTGTTTAAAATCATCAACTTCAAAATCTTTCGGAAGAGCTATTGACAATAGAAATCCTAAAGGAGTAGCACCCATAGCCGCCAAATCACTGACATTAACAGTTACGCTTTTAAAACCCATTTGAAAATAAGACATGTTTTCAGGAAAATGCTTTGATTGAATAAGCATGTCACAGGTGGAAATTAAGTTAGTATTAGCTATTGGAGTAACTGCAGTATCATCTGGAGTTATAGTTTTACAATTAGCCAGAATATACTTAATTAATTCCTTTTCACCAATATCTGAGACCTTTAAAGTCATGAATAATACTATAAGTTTTATAGATTAAATAAGTTTTTAAAAAAAAGTGCTTAAAATTATCTGAAGAATTAAAAAAAGTAAAAATTGTGGGAAAAATCCCACTTAATTAAGCTGTAACCTTAAGGGTGTTGTACACAGCAATATTCTGATACCAATAACTGCTTTGGATACCTGTGATTAACTGGTAGGACCCTACAGGTAAACCTATTTTAATCTTAGCTATTCCAGCATTATCAGAATATGATCCATATGCAACTCCATTGTAGATAAATAAAACTAACTGATTTACAATAGGTTTGCTGGATTTTTTATCTGTAATTTTAACTTTGTAGTAATCTCCTTTTTTAACTGTAGGAGTTAAAACAGATATTGAAGCTGTTAATTTATTTACAACAATTTTAGTTGAAACAAAAGAATCGTTCCAGTAAGAAGTACATATATAATTACCTGGATTTAATCTTATACCTAAATAAGCAGTACCGTTTTCATCAGTAATTTTAGTGTAAATCACACCATTAATATTAATTTTAACAGTCTGATTAGCTAAAGCTTTACCTTGACCGTCCAATACTTTAACTGTGTAATTTTTACCAGCTTGATACTCTACAGTCATGTCTTTTGCAACAAGTTTAGATAAAACTTCTATTTTGTTTGAGTTTTCTTCACCATTACTTGGATTGTAAACAGTTATAATATAACTGCCTGGAAGTAACCAAATGTTTAATCTGACAGTACCGTTTTCATCAGTGGTTTTGTTATAGAATACACCATTTACATTTAATTTAACAGTCTGATTAACTAAAGGAGTTCCATTACTATCTAAAACAACTGCAGAATAGTGAGTACCATTTCTGTAGTATTTTGTAACATCTTTTCCATTAATAGTGGATAAAACAGTGACATTGCTTGCTCTTGCTTCATTATTAATTGGATTATAAGCAGTTAATATGTAGTTGCCAGGATATAACCAAATGTTTAATCTAGCAGTACCGTTTTCATCAGTAGTTCTAGTATAGAAAACACCATTAATATTGAATTTAACAGTTTTATTAGCTAAAGCATTACCTTGACCGTCTATAAAAGTAGCATAATAATGAGTGCCGTTTTTATATAATTTAACAACATTGGATGGATTAATTGTTGAAATAACAGTTACATTATTTTTAACAGTTTCATTAGTAGCTAAATTTTTAGATTCCATAACATAGCTGCCCGGTGCAAGATTAATACCAATACTTGCCATACCGTTTTCATCAGTGGTTTTAGTATAAGATACACCGTTAATAACAAATACGATATTTTGATTAGCTAATGCTTTTCCGTTTTCATCTAAGAAAATAGCAGAAAATCTGGTACCATTTTTATAGAATAATGAAATATCTTCAGAAATTATAGTACTATTTTTATCTTCCGGTGTGGAATTAGTTCCATTATCACCAGTAGAAGCATTAGTGGAAGGAGCAGGTACATCCCCTCCAGTACTTGAATTTTGATTAGCATCATCTGAAATTGTAGGTTCAGATCCACTAATTACATCTGTAAAACTTTGTTCGGATACAATAACATTATTAGCATCATTTACAGCAACAGCATCATTACCATCAAAAGATTCAGCACTTACAGCTGAAAAAGATAATGCCGCTAATAATATTAAAGTAAATAAAAATATTTTATTAAACTTCATAATATCACAAAAAAATATCATTATTTCTTTCAATAATGTAATATAAATTATACATCTTATTATATATAAATGTTAATATCAAAAGTAGTTAAGCACCACCACAAGTGGTGATGATTAAGGAATTATAAATTTTGAGATACTCTATCTTTTATAATCTCATATAAACGAGTATCAATGCCTAAAGGGTCAGCTAAAACTATTTCGCCATCAAAATCAAATGTTTCTTCATCATCATGATCATGGTCATGATGGTGGTTATGGTGATGATGATGTCCGTGGTCATGATGATGCTCATGATGTCCGCCGGATATTTCAGATTCATCAAAATCATTTTCAATTCCTAATAATTTTGGAATATCCCTTCTTGTATGAAGTCCATGAGCTACAAATACAGGAACAACAATAATTTTTTCCAAATCATTTCCATTAGTTAATTTATTAATACTTTGAGGAATATTAGGTTCCCTCATTTCCATAAATCCATATTCAACAATAGCTTCAGGGAATTCTTCTTTATACATTTGTGTATATGCTTCAATTACTTTTTTACCTTGGTCTAATCTACTACCATGACTTAAAAGTAAAATTCCGGTTTTAGATAAATCACTAGTCATTATAATCACATAAAAAAAATTAATTAAAAAATACGGAAAATCTATAAAGCTTTTTCCATATTTTTTACTAAGATATCAATTAAAATATCATCTGAACCAATAGGTTCTGGATATAAAATTTCCCCTTCAAAATCAATCGCTTCCAAATCATGATGATGGTGATGATGATGATGCTCATGACCATGTTCATGACTGTGTGAATGTGAGTGTGAATGGGAATCAGCCTCTTTTAAACCCAAAATAGTTGGAATATCAGAAGTTGTATGAACTCCCGGAGCTATAAACACAGGTACAACAACTAATCTGTCAATTTCATTCTCATTAATAAGCTTGTTAATAGAAGTCGGAATGTTAGGTTCTACAAGTTCCATGAATCCAAAATTAGATGGATAATCAGTAGTTTCACTAAACTTCCTATAAACTTCACTTATAAACTCTTTATTATATTTTAATCTACTTCCATGAGAAACTAATAAAATTCCTGTTTTAGCATCACCATTTAACTTAGAATCAGCTAATGATTCATTAATCCTTTTATCAATAACTTCTAAAAGATTATCATCTGGTCCAATAGCCGGCAATAACTCAATATCTCCATCAAAATCAACATCCTCAGCAATAGATAAATAATGGTCATCAGGATAATTACCGTCAGGACATCTAGGATCAGTTTCCAGCGGACTTAACCCTAAAAGAGTTGGAATATCAATATTAGTATGAATTCCAGGAGCTAAAAATACAGGAATAGCTATTATTTTTTCAAGTTCTGGAACTTCTTCTTTTAAATTTTCAACAGCTCCAGCAATAGAAGGTTCGGCTACTTTCATGTAACCTACTTCTGTAGCAAATCCAGTAGCCTTGTTAAATTTATCTTTAATCTCGTTAAAGGTAACTTCTGCAAAAGGGAGACTACTTCCATGGCTTACTAATAGAATTGCAATCTTATTTTGTAACTCTAAATTTGAAACCATAGGAGATTACTCCATCCTCGCCATCTTCTCTAATTTTTCTAAAGACCATTTCAACAGGGTCTCCAATTTCAAGATTGTCAACATCACAGTCAACAAGTTGTGCAGTTAATTTAGCTCCTTCTTCTAACTCAATTACAGCAACAGCATAAGGTGCTACTTTTTTAAAGTCATCTGGAGCTGACCTAATTACAGAGTAAGTGAATATTTTTCCTTTACCACTGAATTGAAAAGGTTCAAGATCTCCTTTCCTCCTACAATTAGGACAAACTACACGAGATGGGAAGAATAATTCTCCACAAGTGTTACATTTGGAACCTATAAGATTATATCTTTGTTGTATATGACGCCATGTTCTAACAGTATCTGACATACAAATCCTCCATAATTTTAAAAAAATTTTTTATTACAGTATACTATCTACACAATAATATAAAAAAGTATTTTTTTTAATACTTAAAACTAAAAATTTAGAGATAATGTAATACTAATTAAAAATTCTCTGATTTTAAAAAATCAATTATATTAAGATGAATTATCCCATTAGCTGAAAAGTCAAATGAATCCATTGATATAACATACTTAGGATAGCTGTCAGATATTTTTTCTAATGATTTAAACTCTCTTTTTCTAGTATTTTCATCTAAAATAGATTGAGATACCTGAATGTATTTTATCTGATTAGCTTTCCTGCAAACAAAATCTACTTCCAAATCTTGGATTTTTCCTATTGTTATGGAATATCCTTGTCTTATTAATTCTAAAAACACAATATTTTCTAATAACTGACTCCAATTCCTTTGAGTGGACCCATTAAAAATAAAATAAAATCCGGAATCAACAAGATAATATTTATCAGATATTAATAGCTTCCTTTTTTGTTTAATATTTTCACGTTTAATTTGATAAAAAATAAAAGCATTTCTTGCATAATCCATATAATTAATTATTGTATGGGGAGTTGTTTTACGATTTTCATTTTTAATATATTTAGAAATAGAATTAGCTGAAAATAATTTACCAATATTAGAAATCATGAATTCCATTAATCTTTCAAGCAAATCTAAATCTTTTACTTTATTTTTATATAAAATATCATTTAAAACAATAGTAGAATATAAATCATATAAATATTTCTCTTTTTCTTCATTTTCATAATTTAATAAACCTGGAAATCCACCATAACTTAAATACTGTTCAAATAATTTAATTTCATCAATTTTTTCATGCATTTCATCATAATATTGAATTAACTCTTTAAATGAAAATGGAAGCATATTTATTGAAATATATCTTCCAGAAATTAAAGTAGCTAGTTCTCCGGATAATAATTGTGAATTAGATCCAGTAATATAAATATCACATTCCAAATCAACTCTATAAGAATTTAGAGAAACTTCCCAGTTTTTTACTTTCTGAATTTCATCAAATAATAAATAAATTTTCCCATTTAAATTATTTGTCTTTGAAAAAATAAATTCATCTAAATCATCATCATTTCTAATATTTTTATATTTTGAAGATTCAAATGACATATAAATAATATTTTCACTAGCTATTCCTCTGTTTTCTAATTCATCGATGATTTGTTTTAATAAAACTGTTTTACCACAACGACGAACTCCAGTTATAACTTTAATATCTTCTGTGTCTATTAATTTAACAATCTTTTCTAAATAAAATTTACGTTTAATCAATTAGACCACCTTCAGTTATTTAATATTTAACATTATTGTAATATTTAAATTTATGTTTTATAAAACATAAAATTATAAAAAATTAAAATTTATGTTTTGTAAAAAAAGAAAAATTATTATATCTAATTGTTTCTGAAATTAAGTTATTTTTCAAAATAAAATCGGTTAGATATGTTTTATAATTCCAATTAAAAAACATATTTTCACTTTTTCACATTGGTGCACTTGAAAAAATAATTTATAAATTGGAAGTTAAATTTCAAGTGATGAAATATTTAAAAATAGACTCTAAAGGAAATATAATAACTGGAACAACTGTGATTTTAATAGCTTCTCTAATATTAATTCTAATTTTTGTTTTAACAAGTATGTATACTTTAGAAAATGAAAATACTGATTCAATAGCTAATGATAATCTAAAATATATTGTTAATGATTATAATAGAAATTTAGAGGTTTTATCCCGTGATTCAATAGCTGAAGTTACAGAAGAAGTTTACCACGGGAAATATATTTTCAGTTCTGAAAGAGAAATTAAAAAAGTCTTAAATAAAAAATTAGATGATAAAAACAAGGAATATGAAAAAAAATACGGTGTTTCAATATCTTCTAATGTCCTATCCATCAAAAACACAGATGACCCCATTAATCTAGAAGTTACAACTCATTTAAAGATTTCAAAAAATAAGGACAGATTTTCAGGTAATTTAAAAAGCATAACCTCTGTTGAAGGCTTAAAAGACCCCCTACCTTATGCCATTTTAACTCCATATAGCGGAATTTGGCATGACGATAAAAAAATCCATTATGGAACTACTTTAACCACCTATTTAACTGCACATGGCATCGATAAGCCAGAAGGTTATTTAGGTGCAACTAGTCCTTTAATAATAAAAAAATGCCCATATGACCCTTATATTCACCATGGTGACGGAGATACCCTGCAAAACTGCTTAAAAAATGGTTATTTTCATGAAAGTGCTGACGGCAGCTGTTATTTATGTAGACTTGAGGGAAAAGGAATATGTCCCCACTATGGATTTGAAGTCTTTATTGTTCCGCACTGCGTAGGTGTTGAATATTCTGTTTCCGGATCGGACCATGTCGTATTTCATGACAGATATCCAGGCCATAAAATAAATCCCGAAGATCCAACTGAACTATTTTTAGATGTTGCTCACAGAACTAAATATGGAGTATTAGTATAATGAATGAAAAGGGAAGTATTTCAACTGAAATATTGGTTGTGTTGGTTGTTATTTTATTAATAATTGGTATAACAGCTAAATTTAGTGAAATTACATTAGATAAACTAGCTACATCAACAGAAAATGAAAATATTGAATTATTGCTTTCTCAAAGTGCAGATAACTTAATTAATAATCCGGGAACTCCAAATTGGGAAAAATATTTAGCAGGTACCCCAGGATTAGCTATTTCAAATGAAAATGAAGCTATTATTCCAAATAGTATTTCTTATGATAAATTTTTAATTTTAGGTAAAAATTATAGAAAACTAGTTGACAAGAATCTTTTTGATTCAAAAATTAAAACTTCAATGGAAGTCATCCCTAAAGAGAGCAGTATTTCAAGTGTAAAAATTGGTTCACCAGATGACGGAAAAAACGTTTACAGTGTAAACAGAATGGTTAAATGTGATTTTTATAAAAAATACGTTGTAAAAGATTTTCAAACAAAAGGAAAATGCAATCATAACCACAAGGATGGCTATAGCTGCAATTATTTCAAGATATATAGAAATTACTTAAGAAGCAATGATTATTATTTATTAATTGACAAAGATTCAGCAGATAACTTAAAATGGTGTATGGACAATACCAGAATAAAACTACCTGTTGTAGAAAGTGTTACAAGCAATAAAATATATTTAAATAATAGAATAAACCTAGAATTTCCAATAGTCGATTTTAGTTCAATAATGTTTATCCATTTTAATAAAAAAGATGTCAAAGCCCTTTTAGTTTCTGTTCCAAAAGATTTTGATAAATCAAAACTGGATTATGATTATTTTAGAACAAATAACTGTGAATTTATCCTGAAAGGGTGGTATTAAATAAAAATAACTGCAGTAATAATTAATGACACAGAAATAAGTATTAAACTGGATATTGCATCTGTAATACTTGTTGAAATTGGAATTAAAATATTATCCGGATCATATCCATTATCATATGAAACAATTGAAATATAATAGACCAAAATCAACATAATAGGGATTAAAATAAATCCTGCAATTGAACTTATCAATATTATTTTATCAAAGCCAATACCAACTATATTTAAGAAAACAGATGATGATTCTGCAAGAATTCCTATAAATGGATACATTATAAGAGCCAACAATAATATAATTGCAAAATTATGTACAGATTCACCTTCAGGTCTTTTAAGAGGTTCTATAAGACCTGAATGTATACCTGAAGATAGTCTTGCTGATAAAATACTTACTAAACCACCGCTTTCTCCTGAAAATAAAGGCACTAATGTAAGTAATGTTGGATTTGTAAGTAATGTTTCAAGTGAACTGTTAAGAATTCCTCCTGCAGATACTCCTAAAACAGAACATACTAATAAAACTGGTGTAGACTGTTTTATAATCACCTTATTTTCTTCTGAATAGTTGTAACAGTATACAAAACTGAATAATACAAGTGGAATTACTATTATAAAGACTATCAACTCTAAATATACAACTGATTTTAGAGCAGAGATTATAAAAAGAGCCACTACAATAGCAGGCAATGTAAATAAATCTCCAACAGCAGCAACTAATGGAGTTGTAACATTATCCGGATCCCAACCACGTTCAAAACTTCTAAATGAAATAAACATTGTAACTGGAAGCATTATAACTATAGAAATTACTCCAGCTATTAAGCTAATTAAAATAAAATCTACAATATCCATTGACGGAAAACCGAATATTACACAGATAACTTTAGCAATGATAGCTAAAAATAAGGATAAAAATAAAGTCAACACAAATGAAGAGAAAATATTATTAATTAACTCTTCAGAACGGTTAAATTTAGGATCTATTATACCAATATGTAATGCTGTGGATAATCTGGATGCAAAAGAACCAAAAATGTTTCCCCTCATTCCTATAGCTCCAGGAATAATAACCAATAGTCCAGGAAAAGTTTCAAGAAAAATATCCATTCTTCCAAGAACTATACCTGCAACTAAATCTCCACAGGCACAGATTAACAAAGCTATAAGACTTTCTTTTAAAATATTATTATGTTCTTTTAGAAATGATGAAAAGGTAGAATAAGGATGTCGAATCATCTTCTGTTTCATAAATATCACTACCTCTCATCATTTTAACCACTTGTTTATTTAATAAAAATAAATTAATCTTCGTCTTCTTCCAATTCATCAGGAATATCTTCTAGAGAACATGTTGCTGATGCAAGTTTTTCTAAAAGATCAGCACCCGCTTCAGTACCTTTTAAAAGTAAAGTATCATCTGGAAGTATTAATGTATTCTTATCCGGACCATATATCCATGAATCTCCACGTCTAATAGCTATAACTCTCATTCCAGTACGATTTACTAAAAGTAATTCCCCTAAAGTTTTATTAGCTAAATCTGAATCCAATTCTACAGAAACTCTGACAATCATCTTATCAGATTCAGACATTACCATTTTAAATACAGGATGTGGTTTGAATCCTGTAATTACTAAATCAGCTAAATCTTTAGCAGCATTAGCTATACTTTCAGCAGCTTCAGCCACCTCAAGCAATGCAGTTAATTTCTCAGCGTCTTCATAAGAACGCGCTGCAACTAGCGATTCTTTCTTAATTTCATAATTCATTGAATTTACTTTATTTTCAAGTTTCAAAACTTCTTCAGCTGCATCTTTACTATTAAATAAAACAGCTGAATAAGCTAAATCAACCATCAATTCCGACATATTTTTCATTTCAATTAAAATATTTTTAATTGACATTCCCACTACCTCTAAAGATCATATGGATTATTTTTTAATAAACAAGCTCTTCTAAGTTTTAATAACGTTTTTTTCTTAGCTTTTAAATCATCTACTTCCTCTAAAAGTTCTTCCAAAGGTTTTCTTAAACAATCTACAGCTTCTTTTTCATGAACCCACATGCATTCCTTACAATTCCAGACACCTTTGCCTTTTATCCATTGCCCTCCAGTAGAACTGTCTCCACATGGATAAAACGGACAGTAACAAAAATCACAGTACTGACCTTCATAATGACATGGATAAAACTCACATTCCCTATTTGGTCCGTGAGAAATTTCCCCATTTAAAAATTTCTCATAATGGTCACTGGAAAGAGGATGTATTTTAGATTTAATCACATATCCTCTTGGAGTAATTAACTTATCCTCTTGCATGTAAGTTAAATCATTTCCAACAATTAAAGTACAAGACATATTGACCATGTCTTCAGTCAAATCCTTAATTTTGACAATAGTCTCTTTTGCAGGTTCATAAGTACTATCTACAATTCCAATTAATGCATTTTCACCTTTAATTTTTAAAACAGTTTTTATAAACCTTCTAAAAGGTTCTTTACGTGTTTTACTAATAGGATTGTAAATTGCTATAACTAAATTAGCTTTCAGAGCAAACTCTAATTTTTTTTCTATTTCAGATAAAGGAGTTAAAATATTACTTAAACTAATGTTTGCATAATCGTTTAAAGGAGCTCCAAGTTTATCTGCCGCATAATTAGCTGCAGATACTCCAGGATAAACTTTAACATCAATATCTTCATCATACCTGCTGATTATCTGATATAAAACATTTGCCATTCCAAAGACACCAGGATCCCCGGAACTTATTAATGAAACTGTTTGGCCAGATAAACTTTTATCAATAGCTAGTTGAGCTCTAGCTATTTCATCACCCATTCCTTTTTTTATAATTTCTTTATCAGAAACCAAATCGGAGATTTGAGCTACATACTTTTTATACCCTACAATAACATCAGATTCTTTAATAGCTCTAACTGCTCCTAAAGTCATGTTCTCTCTATTTTGACCAATTCCAATTACATTAATCATATAACCATCTCAGTATAATTTTAAAATAGATTGTATAGTGATAGAATCAACATCAACAACTAAACTTCCACCCTTAAATGTTGCATTACCCTCAGCTACAATTTTATATGATGGGTCCTGACTAATTACAATCTGTGAAGAATTGGAAGACGGTGATGCATAACCTAAAGCTTCAATAGTTACATTTAACTCTTCATTATCTTTGTCATCATAAGTTGTGACATTCATTGAATCTACATTAACTCCATCTACCTTTGATAAATCCTCCAGTGATTGAGCCACATCCCTTTTATTAGTGATGTTTACAACAGTTGGATCTTTAACTAAAACATTATTAACATTGTCAGAATTAAAAATACCTGTGATTTTTGAAATCTGCATATCTATTAATCCCTCAATGTCAGGAGCTTCTGCAGCAACAATAGTATATGAACTAAAGAGTCCTATTTCAAAAAATACTACAAATAGTACAACAACTAGTATTATTCTAAGTGCTTTTGCCATTTTATCACATTACTTTTTATCTCTGTATAAAACAGAAATATTAATGATTTAATTATATTTCTAATGTATAATAAAAGTAACTACTAATATTTAATCAATACAAAAAAAATTTTTAATGCAAATAAAAATTCAAAATCCAAATTCTCAAAGTTTATTAATATAGAAAATAAAAATTTTAATTAATATGACTAATAAAATTTTATTAAAATTTGCAAAAAAGGGAATTAACCTATCACCAGAGGCTTATAAAAAAGTTCTTGAAGCTGAAAATCCTCTAGATTTTACCTCTTCATTAATTGTTAAATTAAAAGGAGGTGATTTTAAATCTAAAGATTTAGTTTCAGTTAGCGGTCAAACTGTTGATGAAATAATGAGAAATAGCACAATTGAAAAATCAACAACAAGACCTCAATTAACACAAAAAGAAACTAAAAAACCTACTGTAGAACCTAAACCTAAAGAAGAAACTAAAAAACCTACTGTAGAACCTAAACCTAAAGAAGAAACTAAAAAACCTACTGTAGAACCTAAACCTAAAGAAGAAACTAAAAAACCATCCAGCATTAGTGATTTTAAAAAAGAATCTGATGTTAAAGAAAAATACGTTAACAAGGAAAATGCAGAAGCTTTAGAAACTGTAGAAAATAAAAAAGTCAAATTTAAAAGGAATTTAACAAAAACAAATGTAGAATATGACTTTAAAATCATACAGGACACAAGTAAAAAATCATACACAAGTGGAGAACTTGAAAACTTAATTGCTTATTTCCAAAGCAGATATGAAAAATTAGCTAATATTCTGGTTAAAAGACCGGAACTTAAAAATTACACAAAAGTAGCTGATATTGAAGAAGGTCAAAGTAATTTAAGCCTTATTTTAATGGTTAGGGAAATCAGATCCACTAAAAATGGCCATAAACTTATTGAATTTGAAGATGATACAGGAACTATTCCAATACTATTTTCAAATAAAAATGAAGAAGTCTTTAAAGAAGCTGAAAAACTAGTTAAAGATGAAGTTATCGGTGTTCTTGCTGATAAAAATGGTGATTTGGCTATCGGAAATGAAATTATAAATCCTGGAGTTATGAGAATACCTAAAAAAGAAATGGATTTCAGTATTGTATTCTTATCTGATGTTCACATAGGAAGTTTAACCTTTTTGGAAGATGCATTTACTAGATTTATAGACTGGATTAATTGTGAATTTGGAAATGAAGAACAAGTAAAAATAGCTGAAAGTGTTAAATATCTTGTTATTGGTGGAGATATTGTAGATGGTATTGGTGTATATCCAAATCAGGAAAAAGAACTGGCTATTAAAGACATTACTCAGCAATACAATGAAGCAGCCAGATTTTTAGGAAACATTAGAAGTGATATTAAAATTATTATTGCTCCTGGAAACCACGATGCATCTAGAGTGGCAGAACCTCAACCTGCAGTACCTGAAGAGTATGCAAAAGCTTTATATGAACTTGATAATGTAGAATTTATAAGTAACCCTGGTGTTGTCTCTTTAGACGGTATTAATGTTTTAATTTACCACGGACGTAGTTTTGACGATTTGGTAATGGCAGTTAAAGAGTTTACCCATGAGAAAAACGATTTGTTAATGGAAGAATTACTTAAAAAAAGACATTTAGCTCCAATTTACGGAGAAAGAACTCCGCTTGCTTCAGAACTTGAAGATTATTTAGTAATTGATGAAGTTCCAGATGTCTTCCATACAGGGCATGTTCACATTAACACCCATAAAAAATACAATGGTATTCATTTAATTAATTCTGGAACATTTCAGACTCAGACAGAGTTCCAGAAAATTTATAATATTGAACCAACCCCTGCTGAAGTCCCTGTACTTTACAAAGGGAAATATAAATGTTTAAAGTTCATTTAAAAATTTTTATAAATAAGAACAAGTTAAAATAATATTAAGTTTAGGTGAAAAAATGGAAAAAAATATTGAAGAAATTATTAATGTTTCAGATTATCTTTATAAAAATAAACTTGTTGCTGGAAAAGCCGGAAATGTTAGTGCTAGATTTAAAGGTGAAGATGATGATGTAATTGCTATTACACCTACTTTAAAATCATTATATGAATTAAATGAAGAAGATATTGTTTTAGTGGATTTAGAAGGCAATTTATTAACAAAAGGTAAACCTTCTTCTGAAGTTGATCTTCATTTAGAAATTTATAAAAAAAGAAGCGACGTAAATGGTATTGTCCATACTCATTCACCGTATGCAACAGGATTTGCATTTTCTTCAAAAAGAATTAAAAGACATGAAGGTTTCGGAGCTATTAACACTCCATTTTTAGAAGATATTGAATATGAAGCTCCAGGAAGTATGAAACTAGCTAAAAGTGCATCAAAAGCTATTGGTGATGAAGATGTTTTAATCTTAAAACAGCATGGTGTTTTATGTGTTGGTGACAGTTTAAAAGAAGCTACTTTACTTGCAACTTTCGTTGAAGAAACAGCTAAAACACAGTTTATAACTTATATGTTGAATTCAACTGAAGATTTAATATGAATCTTCCTGTGAAGATTCATTTTCTTTTCCAGAATCAACATAATCAGTTATAATATCTAAAATTAAACCAGATAAAGAAGTATCTTTATCAATAGCTATTTTTTTTAATTCTTTTTTCAAATCTACAGGCATATTTATAGTTGTTTTACTTATATCAGACATAATTATATAATTGTTTATCATATTTTATATATTTTTTTCTATACTGAAATTTACCAAAAAATATTTAAAGATTAATATAATAATATAATTTTAATATACTAATTTTTTAAATATATATTATTTTGGAGGGGAAATTTTATGTCTAATCAAACAATCGATGAAGTATCAGAAATATTGGAATATATTATGGAGAACAATACAGTTCCACGTAACATAAGAGAAGCAGCACAGGAATCTAACAATTTATTAAAAGATGAATCCCAAGATCAGTCTGTAAAAGTAAGTACTGTTTTAACTAAATTAGATGAAATTAGTAATGATCCTAACATACCAGTTCATGCAAGAACTTTAATCTGGGAAGTCCTTTCTAAATTAGAATCCATCTAATTTTTTTTAATCTTTTTTAGAAACAGCTAAAGCTATTGTAACACCATCAAAAGCTGTTTTTTTATAAATTAATTTTGAATCAAAGCCTGCTGTAATTAAAGCAGAAGCTTCAGACACACTGCCAACACCAAATTTAGATTTTACAAATTCGGATTCATGTATATCCTCTGATTTGAATAAAGTCAGTTTGTCCATTTCAACAAAATTAACTGGAATATTTAACATTTTACTTAAATCCAAAATACCTGTTTCTTCTTTCTTAATTTCACCTGAAGCTAGTTTAGATAATCTTTTTTTAGAAATATTTAAATCATCAAGTGCTTTATCAAGACCTGTTAAAATGTCTTCTTTGGATTTTCCGCGTCTGCAGCCAATACCGACAACAATATCTTCAATTTTCATTATCAGTTTATGATTTTTATATAAGACATGTATTTCATCTGTATTTATGGAACTGGTAAATTCAATTGAAACATCAATTTCAAGTGTATTTTCATTTAAATAATCAAATAAAAAATCATAGTTTTCTTTACTGTTGACTCTGAATATTATTTCTTCATTGTTTAAAATAGCTTTATTAAAGTATACGATTTCTTTTGGATTTTTAACTGTCAAATATAAATCTTTAGCTATTACATCAACACCTAACTTTTTGTTGACATCAGTTGCAGTTGTAATGACTTCTGTTGCATTTAACATGTTAGCTACTTTTGATGTAAGTTTATTAGCACCTCCCAGATGACCGGATAATGTACTGATTACAAAATTAGCATTTTCATCAATGTTTAAAATAGCAGGACCACAAACCTTTGATTTGATTAATGGTGCAATACTTCTAATTAAAATTCCAGAAGCCATAATAGCTATAATTGCATCATATTCATAAAATAATAATTTGAAAGTGTTTTTAACATCCTTATAATAAATATCAGTGTTGATGATAGTTGAATCTTTATCCAGATGTTCCTTTAATAATAAAGATAGTTCATAACCTTTTTTTGAAACAGATATAATAGCTATTTTCATAATATCACATATAATATAATTATAAATAAAATTATTGTAACAGTAAATAAAAATATTGCTAATTTTGATAATTTAACAGCACGGCCTATGTCGCTTGTTTCAATATTTTTGTTATTATCTCCTAAAATGTATGTATCCAATTTAATCAATTGTATATTTAAAGCTCCTGCAGCTGAAGCCATTGTAAAACCTGAATTTGGACTTGGACAGTTTCTGGCATCTCTTTTTAATATTTTATAGCTGTTTTTATAATCAAAATTCAGACAGAATGCAGATAAAACAACAAACAAACCAGCTATTCTTGACGGAATATAATTTAAAATATCATCTATTTTAGCAGGAACAAAACCAATATCAATCAATTCATCAGTTTCATAACCGACCATTGCATCAAGTGTGTTGAATATCCTGTAATTAAATGGAATTAAAATTAAAATAACAAAAACAGCATATGAATCAGTAAAAATTCCAATAATGCTGATTATCATAAAATAAAATACAGGTGAAATATATGAATCAGTGATATTTTCAGTTAAGCTTTCAATAGTAGCTGAAACAATATGTTCTTTGGTTAACTCATCAGTATTTCTGCTTACTAAATAGGAAACTGCCTGTCTTGCTTTATCAATATCTTCTTTTAAATCTGTTTCAACATCACTAGCAGTGTCTAATAACATTCTAATAGAAAAAGTAGAAGATAATATTAAAGTAAATAATATATAAAAAATAATTATATTAAATGAAAATAAATAAAATAATATAATTAATAATACACTTGAAACAATACATGTAGACAATGTTAAAAATAAACCAGACCATCTGTTTTTTATTTTAATAAATATGTTTTTAAAAAATGATATTATTGATCCTATAAATACAACAGGATGAATTTTAGTGGGAAGCTCTCCATAAATTATATCAAGAAAAATAGCTGAAAATAATGATAATAATATAAATATTAATATATTATATGTAGAATTAATACTATTAATAGATAATAATATATTGAAATTATTTATTAAATCAAAATTATAAAACATTATTTAATATATAATTTTAAAATAAATAAATATTTTATTATAATTTTAAACAAGGTGAAAAGATGACAATTGAACAAGATGTTAAAAACTGGTTAGCTGACGAAGGTGTCTTTAGAGAAAAAGCTGCTGATGAAAATGCAGATTTCCATTTTGTTATTGAATTTCCTAAAGATAATGTAATGGATGTTGTAAAACCAAAAGAAAAAGATGTAATTGTTATTGGTTGTGCAACACAAGTAGCACCAGAACATATTAGTCTAATGCAAAATGCATCTCCTCAGGAAAAAAATAAATTTTTATTTGATGTAAGTACTAATTTAAACTTATTTTTAGTTGACTATGAATTAAAAGTAGATCAAGATATTTTACAGCAATATGTTGTTACTGATAATATTTATGAAGATGGTTTAACTAAAGATGCATTATTTAAAACTATTAAACGTGTGTTTAAAGCTAAATTACATTGTATAATGTTATTAAATTACGATTTTGGCAATTTAAACAATAATAATTCAAAACCACACAATGAAAACAGTATGTTTGTATAATTTTTTTATAAATTTTAGACAGACAGACAGACATGAATTTCAAGTGAAAGCTCTGCGAAGGTTCTGTAGGAATGAAGACATGTATTTCATCTGTAAAAACACTTGAAATTTATCTTAATTTTTCTTGGTTTAAATTTAAAATAAAACATTTTCCATTCTTTTTTTACTGAAATAACTTTTTTAATTCATTTTAAAATTTTTTTTCACTTGAAATCAATGTCTTGATTTTTGCTTCCCGCTAAAAATTGCATTACACTTGAAATTTATCTCTCACTTTTTATGATAAATCATTATAAATTTTTTTATTAAATCCTTTTTCAGATTTTTTTTCACTTGAAATATATGTTTTATTTTTCAAATGCTCAGATAAATATTATATTTAACTGAAATTATTACAATTGAAATTTATCTTCTTTAATTTTGAAATAAAAATTGTTTTAGCTTTATTTTTATTGTTTTTATTTTTTTAAAAAATTTTTAAAATAATTTATTTTATAAAAAATTGTTTTAAACTTCTTATTTTTTAAAAATATTTAATTTGCTGTTTTTATTTTATAATTTAAAAATTGTAAATTTATTTTATGATTATATTAATTCTATTTTTATTACTCTTTTTTCACTTGAAATATATGTCTTTATATTTGAAATAGTTATTTTTCATGTTTTAATTTTAACTAATCATATTCACTTTAATTTTTATTTAATCTATTAATTATTTGTTTTTTATAGATTAAATTATTTTAAACATTTTTTAGTTAATTTTAATTTATTTAAATGTTTTTATTTTTTATTTTATAATAAAATTTATTATTTCAATACAATTTTGTAATACAAACCTTTATTTAACACTGTTTTCATATATTATCACTGGAAATAATACTTATGATTTTTTCATGTTTTTAAGATTATTTTTTTATTACTTTTTAAAATGGTGAACATATGGCAAATATTTTTGATGACTTGGAGGTAGGAAAATCAGTTTTTAAAGATAAACAACCTTTAGATCATAGGTTTTTACCTGAAAATTTACCTCACAGGAAAGAACAGATAACACAAATAGCTAAATATTGGATTGAAGCATTAAATAATGTTACTCCATCTGATATTACTATTTACGGAAAAACAGGAACTGGAAAAACAGCAGCAGCAAAATTTGCTCGTGAACAGTTAAATGAAGCAGCATCTAATAAAAATGTTTTCATAAAAGTTGAATATATTCGATGTACTGACTACACAACAGAATATCAGGTTATTGCACAACTGTGTCAAAAGCTTGGAAGAAATGTTCCTCACAGAGGATGGACAAAAGGAGAAGTTATTAATACTTTCAGGGACATTTTCAGAAGAAATGCTTATGGAAAAAAACTAATTTTAATTGTTATTTTAGATGAAATCGACATATTGCTCAGCAAAGATGGTGATGGAATTTTATATACATTAACAAGAACTGATAATGTATCCATATTGTCCATTAGTAATTATGTTGAATTTAAACAGTTTATCACACCTAGAGTAATGAGTAGTTTAAGGGATAAGGAAATTGTTTTTCCGCCTTATGGTGCTGATCAATTGGCTGATATTTTAAGTGAAAGGGCTAGTTTGTCATTTAAAGAAGATACAATTGAAAGTGATGTTATACCATTATGTTCAGCTATGGCAGCTAAAGAAGAAGGAGATGCAAGATATGCTCTGGATTTACTTAGAACTGCTGGGGAAATAGCTGATGAAGAAGAATCTGATAAAATCATTGGCGATTATGTAAGAAGGGCAAAAGATAGAATTGAGCATAATAAAATTACTGATGTTATTTTAACTCTACCAACTCAACAGCAAAGAGTTTTAGACGCTATTTTAAGACTTACTCAGAATAATGAAGAAATAACATCAGGTAAATTATACGATACCTACAAAGAAGTATCAAAAGGAGATTCTGTAACATACAGAAGAATTTTTGATTTTATAAATGAACTTGAAATGTTAGGTATTATTTCAACCAATACTATATCACGTGGACGTGGAAAAGGAAGAACTAATATTATAACACTTCAATGCGATACTGATTTACTTGAAAAAACACTTTATTCAATATGATTCCATTTAGGATTGTTTTTTATTAAAGTTTTTAAAATGGCCATTCTAACTGGAACAGCATTAAATGCTTGATTGAAATATTTGTTATGTTTGGTGTTATCTAAATCAGTAGCTATTTCATCAATTCTTGGTAATGGGTGCATAACAATAACATCCTTACCTTCTAACATTTTTTTATTAACAATATAAGCTCCTTTTATTTTTAAGTATTCATCTAAATCTCCAAAACGTTCTTTTTGGATTCTGGTTACATATAAAACATCTACTTTATCAATAATTTCTTCTATACTATCAACTTCAGTATATGGAATATTTTTTTTGTTTAAATCGTGTAAAACCTCTTGAGGCATTCTTAATTCTTTAGGAGCTACAAAATAAAGTTCCACATTATCATATAATCCCAATGCATTGGACAGGGAATGTACTGTACGACCAAATTTTAAATCACCGACTAAAGCTATTTTTAAGTTATCAATTTGCCCTAATTCTTTTTTGATAGTGTATAAATCAAGTAATGTCTGGGTAGGATGCTGACCAGCACCGTCTCCAGCATTTATCACAGGAACATCAACAATATCTGATATGAATTTGGATACGCCTTCTAATTCATGTCTAATAACTAAAGCATCACTGTAACCCTCAAACATTTTTGCAGTGTCAGCTATGCTTTCCCCTTTGGAAACAGAACATGATCTTGTATTTTCAATACCTATGCAGTTTCCACCTAAACGTTTCATAGATGTTTCAAAAGATAATCTTGTTCTTGTTGACGGTTCAAAAAACATCAATCCAAGGATTTTACCTTTTAATTCATCACAGCATTCTTTTGATTTAGCTATATCTTCTAGTTTTGATGCTTCATCTAGAATATAATCAATATCCTTTCTTTCAAAATCTTTTATTGAAATTATACTTTTTAATTCAAAAATTTTAATCAACCCATTTTATTCAATTCTTTTATCAATTAAATTGTTAATATAACTAGCAAATTTATCAATTTCATCCATATCCAATACAGGAATATTTTCACTGGAAAGTGTTTTTTTAGCTTTTATTTTATCTATAAAGTTTCCTTCATCAGGATTTATTTCATAACCAAAATTTGAAGAAATAAATGATGATTTAACAAGTTGTTCTGAAAATGTTTTGTTCAGATGACTTTTAGTATTTGATTTTTCATCACAGTTCATAAACAGAGCAACCGGTTTTTCCATTAATGTTCCCATATTTCTGGATATGTATCTTTTTAAGGTTCCCTGGACTTTTCCATGATATAATGATCCGGCCAATATAATAAAATCATATTTTAACAAACAGGCTGTTTTAGCTTTTTCAATTGGAATTAATTGAATTTTAGCTTTTATTTTGTTTGATAAAATTTTTGCAGCTTTTTTTGTTATTCCGCTGGATGTTGAGTAAATTATTGCTATTTTCATATAATCCTTTCAATTGGTACGACAAGAATATCTTTTGCACCTGCATTTCTTAAATCGTTAACAAGTTCGAAAACCACGTCTTCATCTATAACTGCTTGTACAGCTACAGTTTCTTCTTTAGATAATACTTCTGAAATTGTTGGGCCAGTCATTGCAGGCATGACTTTTTTAACTTTATCTAAATTTTCTTTTTTAACATTCATCATTACAAGCTTTTTCCTTTCAGCTTCAATTACTCCTTTTATACTTGTACTTACTGCTTCAACTAATTCTTTTTTATTTTCAAAGCTGTTGTCATTAGTGATAAGTTTAATAGTACTTTCTAAAATTACATCAACAATTTTCAAATGATTCATTTTTAATGTGGTTCCTGTACTGGTTAAATCAGTAATTAAATCAGCTATTCCAATTAATGGTGCAATTTCTGTAGAACCACTTAATGTTATTATTTTTGATGTTAAACCATGTTCTTCTAAGTATTTTTTTGTTAATGTTGGAAATTCAGTAGCTACTACCATATCTGATGTTAAATCATCAATGGAATTTATAGTGGAATCTTCCGGTGATGCTAAAACTAATTTTGTCTGTCCGAAAGACAAATCAACTAATTCCTTAACATTAGCTTCACTTTCATTAATCAAGTCTACACCAGTTATTCCCATATCTACAATTTCATCTTCAACAAATTTTGGAATGTCTGATGCACGAGCAAACATTACATCAATATCTTTATTAAAAGTAGCGGAAATTAATTTTCTATTAGCATTATCTTTTAATCCTAACCCTGCTTTTTCTAAGATGGATATTGAAGGGTCACTAATTCTTCCTTTAGAAGGTACAGCAATTTTTAATTTCATTTTAAATCTTCTCATTTTATTTATGTGATATGATATATCATTTTTTTTATTAATACTTTTTTAAAGTGTTGAAATTCTGGATATTTTTTAATATTTTCAGCTTTTACTATCAAATAATACAAAATCTTTAAATATAATAGAAATTATATTGATATTAAGCTTAAGATTAATTTAAAATTATCATAAGTTATAAATCAACTGTTTGAGGTGAAATACATGTCTGAAATACCAAAAGCTCCTATCGCAAGGATTATTAAAGATACTGGTGCTGAAAGAGTTAGTGAAGATGCTAAAGCTGAATTAGCTGAATATCTTGAAGAAGTAGCTCGTGACGTTGCAATTGAAGCAAACAATGTTGCTAAAATCGCTAAACGTAAAACTATCAAACCAGAAGATATTAAATTAGCTATTAAAAATTTAGAATAGTTATTTTAATTGACTTTTTTTTATTTTTTTTAGGTGTTATTATGACTGATAATACTATTTTAATTAAAGATGCATTAATTTTAAACCCTTTAGATTTTAAAGAAATAAAAGGTTCTCTTTTAATAAAAAATGATAAAATCGCAGAAATAGGTACTGATATTGATGAAAGTAATGTAGATAAGGTTATTGATGCTAAAGGTAAAATATTACTTCCTGGATTTGTAAATACTCATACACATTTGTCAATGACTTTGTTTAGAGGATTGGCTGATGATTTGAGCTTAGATTCATGGTTAAATGATAATATTTGGCCGATGGAAGCAAATCTTACATCTGAATACTGTTATATTGGTGCTCTTTTAGGAGCCATTGAATTAATTAAATCCGGAACAACCACTTTTAGTGACATGTACTTTTACATGGAAGATGTTGCAAAAGCTGTTGAAGAATCAGGAATTAGGGCAGTTTTATCTTATGGTATGATTGATTTTGGTGATGATGAAAAAAGAGAACATGAAATTAAAGAAAACATAGCCTTATTTGAAAAATGTAATGGGATGGCTGATGGAAGAATTAAAGTATTTTTTGGACCTCATTCCCCGTATACAGCTTCAAAGGATTTATTGGAAGATGTAAGATGGTTAGCTAATGAGTATAATACTGGAATTCATATTCATGTTAGTGAAACTCAAAAAGAGATAAATGATTCACTTGAAGCACATGATTTAAGACCCTTTGAATATTTGGATTCAATAGGATTTTTAGGTCCTGATGTTGTAGCTGCACATAGTGTATGGTTATCTCATAATGAAATTGAAATTATTAAAAGGAACAATGTTAAAATTTCACATAATCCATGCAGTAATATGAAATTAGCTTCAGGTATAGCTCCAATTCAGGATTTAATCACTAATGATATTTGTGTTGGAATTGGAACAGATGGAGCATCATCAAATAATAATTTGGATTTGATTGAGGAGTTAAGAACAGCTTCCTTACTTCAAAAAGTTAATTTATTAAATCCTAAAGCTTTAACTTCTAATGAAGCATTAGCTATGGGAACTATCAAAGGTGCAGAAGTTTTAGGACTTGAACAGGAAATAGGATCAATTGAAGTTGGTAAAAAAGCAGATTTAATTTTAATTGATACCAATAATGCTAATATGGTGCCGGATAGTTCAGCTACAAGTTCCAATATCATTTACTCCGCAAATGGTTATAATGTAGATACTACTATTTGTGACGGTAAAATTTTAATGGAAAATAGAAAATTAACTACATTAGATGAAGAAGAAATTTATAAAAAAGCCAGAAAAGCTATTGAAGAGCTTAAAGAAGCTAGTAAATAATTTTATCTAGCTTCAAATTTTATTTTATTTTTGTTTAGAACAATACTTCTTTTCCAGGCATCATTGCTTTCAGGGAAATCAGACCTGAAGTGAGCTCCTCTACTTTCTCTACGTAATATTGCTGATTTTACAACTAAAATAGCTATTTCAACCATATTTATTACTTCAAGAGCAGTTACAAGTTCTGTATTATATTGGGCTTTATTTTCAACTTTTAAATCATTTAACTCTTTTTCCATCTCTTGCAGCTGTCTTAAAGCTTCATTTAAATTTTTTTCATCTCTAACGATTCCGACTTTTTCCCACATTAATTTTTTAAGGTTATTTTTAAACTCTATAGGATTAATGGAACCGTCTTTAATTAGGCTTTCAATTCTTGTTTTTTCTTCATGGACCATTTCAGGATTTTCTTTAAAATCAGTTTTGCTTGCAACTTTTGCTGCACTTTCACCAGCTCTTTTTCCAAATACTTGAGTATCAGCCAGTGCATTTCCACCTAAACGGTTAGCTCCATGAACTCCTCCTGACACCTCTCCAGCAGCAAACAGATTATGTACGTTTGTAGAGCAGTCTGAATTAATTTTTACACCACCCATAAAGTGATGTGCAGTTGGAGCCACTTCAATTTTTTCATTTTTAATGTCAATGCCTACATTTTTAAACTGCAGAACCATAGTTTCTAATTTTTCATCAATTAACTCATCAGG
This sequence comes from Methanobrevibacter smithii ATCC 35061, assembly GCF_000016525.1. Classification (NCBI taxonomy): domain Archaea; kingdom Methanobacteriati; phylum Methanobacteriota; class Methanobacteria; order Methanobacteriales; family Methanobacteriaceae; genus Methanobrevibacter; species Methanobrevibacter smithii. The sequence goes on along the minus strand of NC_009515.1, from coordinate 1,263,703 downwards.
AAGATGTGTTATGTCTAAATAAACTCCGCCATGTTCACTGCCTCTTCCTTCAATGATTTCCTGATAAATAGACCTTGCAACAACATCACGGGTAGCCAGTTCCATTTTTTCAGGAGCATATTTTTTCATGAAGCGTTGGCCGTCTTTATTTAATAATTTTCCACCTTCAGCTCTTACAGCTTCAGTTACAAGAACTCCTTTTTTGGAATCTGGAGTTACCATTCCTGTTGGGTGGAATTGAATCTGTTCCATATCTATCAGATTAGCTCCTGCATTCCAGGCAAGCATGAATCCGTCACCATTTTTCTGAATGGTGTTGGATGTAATAGGATATAAATTGCCTGCTCCTCCACTAGCCAGTATAACTGCTTTTGCTTTAAAATAGATTATTTGGGAGTTTGCCAAATCTAGTCCAACAGCTCCTATAACCTGTCTTAAACTTTCATCCAAAACAAGAGATGTAACCATTACCTCTTCAATAGTTTGAATATCTCTTTTAATTATTTCTTCTTTAAGAGCAGTCATTAGCTCATGACCTGTCCTGTCTCCCTGAAAACAGGTTCTTCTGTATTGCTGTCCACCAAATGGTCTTTGATTTATTTTACCAGATTCTTGACGGTCAAAGATTGCCCCATAATTTTCTAAATCAATTAGTCTGTCAGGGGATTCGTGAACAAGTACATCTACAAGTTTTTTATCATTGAGATAGCTGCCTCCCTTTAAGGTATCTTCAATATGTGCTTCTATTGAATCATCAGCATCGACAGCTTTAAAAACAGCATTATATCCTCCTTCAGCCATTCCAGTACATCCAGATCTAAAAGTTAGTCCTTTTGAAACAATAAGTCCTTTAAGACCAGCTTTATCTACTTCAATAGCTGCTCTTGAACCAGCTCCTCCTGAACCAATAATTAAAACATCGGTTGAAATTGTTTTAGTTTCCATAGTCATTACCTGTAAAATTTATATTATTTTTAAATTTATATTTGATTGTTAAAATAAATTTGTTTTTAAAGGTGGAATATATCGTAATAAATATTAGTAAATAAAAATAAATTAGTATTTGATGTAGCTAGTGTAATTTAAAATTTATTCTGAAATAGCTACTTTTAATTAAATTAATTATATAGTCAATAATTTTTAATCAAATTATAATTCATTGTATATATTTGGAGGTTTTTTAATGAAAATTGATGGAACAGTTACAACTGGTTTAGGCAAAGCCGCTTATTTTTTATCACAGGATTTTTATGTTAATAATTTTAAAAAAAATTGTGGATTTCGCCCGTATCCAGGAACTTTAAATGTTATAGTTCCAGAAGAGTACCTTCCTCAAATCAACAAAGTGAAAAATGAATGTAAAAATATTATAAAACCTGATGAAGGTTTTGGTGCTGTTAAATATATAAAAGCAAGATTAAATGATGAAGTTACTGGGGCTATTGTATTTCCGGCTAAAACTACACATGAAGAAAATTATTTGGAGTTTATAGCTAAAGATAAACTTAGGGATAAGCTAAATCTTGAAGACGGAGATACGGTAAGTGTTGAATTTTAAAAATGTTTTAAGAAACTTTTTATAATATAATTTATATATTATTTCATTGTACAATTCTCAGGGCGGAGTGAAATTCTCCACCGGTGGTGTTTCTGAAATAGATAAGTCCACGAGCACAAAAATGTGCTGATTTGGTTAAAATCCAAAACCGACGGTGATAGTCCGGATGGAAGAGAATAAGAAAGTTATTTTTTATTTTTAGCCCTGTTTCTACACTATTAAGGAGATGTTACTATGAGTAAAAACGATTTAGAAATGGGTTTTGAGGCATTAAGAAATGGTGAATTTATTTTAGTTTATGATGATGATGACAGAGAAGGAGAGGTAGACATGATTATCGCTTCTGAATTTGTTACACCAAAATCAGTTGCTACTATGAGAGATAATGCAGGTGGATTAATCTGCAATTGTTTAGCTCCACAGTACTGTGATGCTATTAATTTACCATTTATGACAGATATTATGGAAGCTGCTAGCTCAAAATATCCAGATTTAGCTGAACTTGCTCCAAATGACATTCCATATGATGAAAGATCTTCATTTTCAATATGGGTAAATCATAGGGATTCATTTACTGGAGTTACAGACCATGATAGAGCCATGACTATTAGTGAAATGGCTATCATGTTAAAAGAAGAAAGATATGGTGATTTTGGAAAAACATTCAGGTCTCCAGGTCATGTATGTCTTTTAAGAGGGGCTGACGGTTTAGTTAAAAACAGAAGAGGCCATACTGAAATTGGATTGGCTATGTGTGAAATGGCTGGCGTAACTCCGGTCTGTGTTGTTTGTGAAATGATGGACAGCAAAACCGGTCAGGCAACATCAGTAGCTGATGCTAAAAAATATGCTGAAGAAAATGGTTTGGTCTTACTTAAAGGGGAAGACATTATAAAAGAATATTTGAAAGAATAATCAGCTATACATAGCTTCATTATTCGTTCTTTTATCATTTATATAATTAAAGATGTATTGGGTAATTTGTTGGATTTTATATGAGTTATAAATACTAAATACAACATATTTACCATCATACATATCTATTTTCAGTCCGTCTTTAATTTCTTTAGTTGGACTAACTAAACTTATTTTACCCCATGGAATTCTAAGGTTTTTAGATTTCAATGCTTTTTCAATATATATTCCGTCATCTTTGATTTTCACGATTTTAACAGCTCTGCGGTTTCTGTCAGACATTACTTGAATATCTCCATTTTTATCAAAGCCATAATCGGGAATCAGACATGTTGCCTTCCAGCCCTGTTTAATTTTTTTTGCAACATGAACTCTGTCTTTTTTTGTTAGCTTAACTCCCTGTTCCGGACTTAAATTAAGTGCCATTTATATCACCTTGTTTTTTATTTCTTCAAAAGGAACTATTCTATTGAAATTTACATTTTTCGCCATACTAGCTATTGTATTTATATCAATATTTTCTTCAACACATTCAAGTGCATATTTTGAAAACAGATCATATCTGATTTCAACTTCAGGAGTAAATCCGCGTCCGTCTATTTTCAGTTTTGATACATTTAAGACATTTTTGACCTGGGTGTTATTTTTGATGTACGGAACCACATTTTCAAATATATTCTGATTGTAAACCTTGTTTAGGAGGATTGCTTCAACTGTAACTCCAAGTTTTTTTAGCATGTTTGCATGTGCTACCAAATCAACTGCCGCTGATTCAATACCTCCCTTATTGACACCAGACATAAGCAGCATTGGAATATCTGATGACATAGCTATTTCACTTGCAGAGTATGGAACTTTTTCATTCAGTAATCCGGTAAACACACTCATAACACCTTCAATCAATACAATATCATAATCTGATTTGTTTAATTTATCAATAGCCAGTTTAATATCCATCCAGCCTAAATGTCCGATTTTTATAGATCCGTAATCTTCCATTTTCCCGTTTGTCAGGTATAGACCAGGAACAATATCTCTTGCATCGGGACCTACTTTCATAAGAGCCACTTTTAGACCTCTTTTTCTTAATGCTCCAGCCAGTCCTGTTAAAATAAATGTTTTTCCGGAATCAGATCCGTTACTTCCAATCATAAGGAATTTAGGGCCTTTTCCATTATTTTTATATTTTAAGAATTCTCCAGATAATTTTTCTATTTTATGTCCTGAGTCGATTCCAACTTCCATGTTTATTTTGGATTTGACTTCTTTATTTTTAGCGAATATATATTCGATATCCTCACTGGAAGCATCAATGTAGTTTAATAGGTTGTTTCTAATAATAGGATTTTCATCTAAAATATTATGAATCATTGTTCCTATAACATTTCCGTCATCATTACATGCTCCTGAAAAAATGTTGTATTCGGATTTTTTATTTACATCTCCATAATTCATTCTTTGAATTTTAGAGTAGAATAACGGTTTGGCATCACCTTCAATTTTACCGTAGGTGTGTGTATGGAATCCGGTAACATCTTCATTCTGGCCTTTTGTAATAAATGAATTGTCATAAACTTTAGCATTAACACGGTCGCTGCTTATGAGTGGTGAAAGATTAACATCTATTAATCCAAGACCTTCTTTTATTATTGGAACTTCTGACTTTCGTCCGATGTCTGTCTGATTTGCTAATAATTGTAAACCTGCACAAACACCAATAATTGGTTTTCCATCTTTAGCTATTTGTTTTATTTCTTTAGATAAGTCATCGCTGATATCACCTGATTCAAGAAGTGTACCTCCAGGTATAATTAATGCATCAAGTTCATTGCTGGCTTTTTTACCATCAACTAATCCATTTGATTTAACAAGATGGGTAGGTAGTTCTCCAAAGTTTTCAAATCCAGGAACTGCTCCTTTTATATAGACGAGTCCTATTTTTTTCATAAGTAAACCTCGTGTAACTATTTTATTTTAAGATTTATAATACTTTCACAATTTGTATTAATGATGGATTATTGAAGATTCTCCAATGGCTGAAGTTGTACAGATAAGTATTATTAAAATTTTAGATGAAATTAATTCAGTTATTTTATTATAATGAATGTTATTCATTGATAATTTTTTAAAATTTGATATATGAATATGCATTATATTCAATTTTTAATATTGCTGTAACCATAATGGGGACATATATTTCAAGTGTAAAATTTAAAAGTTGCACTAAAAATAAAAATCTCATTAATGAAGTCGATTTTTCCTAAAAATCAGTATTTATTATATTTGCCGGTGAAATATCTAAAAATAAGTAAAATAAAGGTTTTGTAAAAAAGAAAAAATAATTCTAATAAAATGATAATTTATTAGGATTAATTTTCATTTTCAAATACACTCATTGCCTTAATGATTTTTAAATCATCTAATGGTTTAGCCTGAATTTGTAAACCAACAGGAATGCCGTCTACTTCACCAGCTTTAATACTTCCAGCCGGAATTCCTGCAAGATTAGCTATTACAGTTAACACATCGTAAGCATACATTTCCATAGGAGTTAATTCATCACCAATTTTGTGAGGAAGTTTAGGAACAGTAGGACCTACAATTAAATCAACATTTTCTAACATAGCATTGATTTCATCTCTAATAAGGGATCTTGCTTGAAGAGCTTTTTTATAGAATTTTCCGCTGTATTCTTTTTGTGAAATGTAGGAACCGATTTCAATTCTTCTTAATACTTCTTCTCCACAAACATCTTCTATTCTATAACCGTAATCCCTTCCGTCATATTTTCTGGTAGCTGAGAAGAATTCTACATAGTTGATTAAGTAATAAGTTGGAAGACATAAGTCAATATTGTCAAAACTTACTTCTACAAGTTCTGCACCAGCTTCAACTAATTTGTGAATAGCTTTGTTTACAGCAACATTAATTTCAGCGTCTGTAACATCAATAAACTCTTTACAAACAGCTATTTTCATACCTTCAAGAGATTTTTCTTCAAGTGCACTGGTAAAGTCAGGTCTTTTCCCGTGTAGGGTGGTACATTCTGTTTCATCATAATCGGATATTGCATTTAGGGCAAGTGCAATTCCGCTGGTATCATTAGATAAAGGTCCGATTTGATCTAAACTCATTGACAAATCAAGTAAACCTTGTCTTGATACTGCACCGTAAGTTGGTTTAAATCCGACAACTCCACAATGGGATGCAGGGTTCCTGATTGAACCTCCAGTATCTGAACCAAGAGCAATATCACACATTTCTGCAGCTACTGCAGCAGCACTTCCTCCACTGGATCCTCCAGGGATTCTTCCAGGAGCTGCTGGGTTTTGAGTAGGTCCAAAACAGGAAGTTTCAGTTGAACTTCCAGCTGCAAACTCGTCCATATTAGTAATACCGAGAATAATTCCGTCTTGAGCTAATATTTTATCAATTACAGTTGCATTATAACTTCCGAAGTAATTATCCAAGGTTTTTGAAGCTGCAGAGATAATATAATCCTCAACATTGATATTTGCCTTAATACCAAAAACTAAACCAGATAAAAATCCAACTTTTTCTCCGTTAGCTATTTTTTCATCAATAGCTTCTGCTTGTTTTAGAGCAGATTCTTTGTTAACTTCTAGGAAAATATTTAATTCTTCATTTTTTTCATCAATAACTTTAATGAAGTTTTCTACATTCTCCTTAGCAGTCATTTCTTTATTTTGAATGGAATTTAATTTTTCAATAACATTCATTAAAACACCTAATAATCATAATAATATATAATAAGTGATATTTTATTTTTTAAGGTTTATATAAGTTATTGATATTTTTTTTAAAAAAAGTAAACGGAGTTCATATTTAATTTATGAGTCATTTAAAGACAAATTTTAGTTAAGTGAAGCTTCTTTGATGGAGTATAAGAAGTTATAGATTAATCCAGTGATGATTGTACTGATTGTTGTTCTATAATAAATATCAAAACTTGGCTTAAAGCTTGTTCGCTCATAACTAATGCAGGAGCTAAACTGTGTGCTGGGTTTACAGAGTTTTCAGTTTATGAAATTCTCATAATACCTAAACATACCATAGAAATTAAAATAATATTTGCCTAAATGAATATTTTTTTACAAAATTATAAATAGTGTACAAGTAATTAAATAAAATTAAAGAGGGGTCAAAATGAAAAAAGCTATTGTGTTTGATAATTCTGGAACTTTACTTGAACGCTACAGGGTTATTAAAGATGTTTCAACTGGAGAATTATTCACTGATGTTAATTCATTGCACTTAATTGATTCTATGGATTCCTTAGCACTTGTAGTTCTTCAGTTCAATACAAATTGTCTTTTGAATTTGGATAGTAACACTTTAATTTCAGATGTGATTAAACAGCATAATATTGACTTTGATGTTAGCTTTACAAGCTGTGAAACTACTAAAGAAGAAGTTACTGATATTTTAGAAAATGAAAATCAGGCAACTATTAGTGATATTACTGATGGGTTTACTATTTTAAAAGAAAAAATCCCTAAAATGGAACTTTGTAACGGACCTGCAGTAATTATCGATATTAATAAAAATAAAATAGTTTATACTATTACTTCTGCAGGCAAACTCTTTTCTGAAGTCATAGACACAATTAAGATTTTACAATCCAGAGGCATTGAAATTTATATTGCATCTGGAGACAGAAAGGGAGCCATTAACAAATTAGCTGAAATTTTAAATGTCAATAAAAAACATGCCTTTGGAACAGTTTCTCCAAAAGGCAAATGTAAGGTTGTAAGATGTTTAAAAGACAGAGGATATAAAGTAATGATGGTTGGAGATGGTCTCAATGATGTTTTAGCTTTTAATAATGCTGATGTATCTGTTCTAACTGTTGAACAGGAAGAAGAAGTTTCTCCAAAACTGATTAATAAAACAGATTATGTTATTCAAAAAATTTCAGAAGTTATTTCAATAGATTTTTAATAACTTCTTTACTTTTTAAAACATTATCAAAGTTATTTAACTCAATAATTCCTTTATCTACTTTTTTAAGAAGATTCAAATCAAGAGTTCCTTCACCTAATGTAATATGCTGATCTTTAACACCATTATTGTCATTTAAGTGACAGTAGCTAATGTTTTTTAAATCCAGAAATTCTTCACAATTTCCGCAAGTGTTTCCATGACCTACATCAATTGTTAAGCCACAGCCAGTTTCATTTTGTATTCTTTCAAGCTCTTCAACTTTATTTCCTAAAAATGAGAAGCGTTCAGGCATATTTTCAACTGAAACAACAATGTCTGAATAGTCAACAAGTTCTCCAATACTTTCAATAGCCAGTTCCAGTGCATATTTCCTTATTCTGTCTTCATTTCTTCCGATTTGCCCAGGATGGATGGTTAAAGCAGTTGCATTTATTTTTTTTCCATAATCCAGAGCATCTTTCATCTGTTTAACACTTTCTTTTCTGATTCCGGTGTTTAAACTAGATATATTCAAATCAACTGTTGGAGCATGCATGTAAATTTCCAAGTCAGTATTTGCAAATTCGAGATTGTCATTTTTAAAAAAAGGGCCTTCTCCAAGTATTTCTATCATTTCAAATTCATATTTTTTAGCAGTTTCTATTATGTCATTATTTGGTCTGGTAAACATTGCTAATGTTGTAAAACCTAATTTCATGATTTAAGATTAACTTTATATATTATAATTATATATATGTTATTTTGTTATATATCAAAATTTAACATATATAATTTTTTTAAATAACAATTAGGAGGTTTGAGTTGGCCATGTTCAGACGTAAAAAAAATGTTGATCAACTTTCAAAAAAAATTATGAGGCATTGTTCTAATGGTTTAACTCATATTATTATATTATGGATTATTAGTAAAGAAAAAATCCATGGTTATGGGATTATGAAAAAGTTAGATGAATTTTTTAGTTCGTGTAATCCTACTGAGTATAATAAAACAAATTCAAGTAAAATTTATCCGATTCTAAGGAAATTAGAAAAAACTGGGATTATAAAAGGAGAATGGGGAGTTAGCAATAATAAAAGTGTTAAGTATTACTCTCTTACAGAGGAAGGTGAAATCTTACTTAAAAGTTTTAAAAGTGAGTTTGCGCACCTGATTAATAGCCCTCTTTGGTTAAGTTTTATTGAAGATATGTCAGATAATGAAATGCATAAGGTGGAAAACGATGAGAAATGCAATTGAAACTAAGAATCTTACAAAGGTTTATAAAAATTTCACTGCTGTTAATTCTTTAAATTTAAAAGTTCCTGAAAAAAGTATTTTTGGATTACTTGGTCCAAATGGGGCAGGAAAAACCACAACAATTAAAATGCTTACCTGTTTAATTCAACCTACTTCAGGTCATGCTAGTGTTGGAGGGTATGATGTTCAGGAAAATCCGAATGAAGTAAGAAATTTGTTAGGAATGGTTCCTCAGCAAGTTAGTTTATATAAAGATTTAACAGTTCAGGAAAATTCAGAATTGTGTGCTGATTACTACGGTGTTCCTGTTGATGAAAAACATGACCGTATTGAAGATTTAATGGAATTAGTAGACATTAAATATGCTAGAAATAAAAGAGTTGGACAGTTGTCCGGTGGACAAAAACAAAAGGCATCTCTTGTAGCTAGTTTAGTACATAGGCCGGAGATATTATTTTTAGATGAACCAACAATCGGGCTTGATCCAACTACTAAAAGAACATTATGGGATTTAATTCGTGAGTTAAATGACGAGGGAAATACAATTATTTTATGTTCTCATGATATGCATGAAGTAGATATGCTTTGTGATAATGTGGGAATTATAAATACTGGTAATTTGGTAGCTTATGATACTCCACAAGGTCTTAAGGATTCTCTTTTAAAAGAAGAAAAAGAAGAGCATGAAATTAAAATGAAAAATACTTTAAGAGATATTTCAAATGAAAATGAAGTAAATAAATCTACTAAAGAAGATATTGAAACATTAAACTTAAAGAAAATGTCCTTTTTACTTAAAGAAAATAATGATTCTATTATTTCAGCTATTCAATCTAATCCGAAAGTACATGGTGTTGAGATGGCTAAAAACGGACGTTTTAACTTGAGAATTGATAATTTTGATGATGATGCTGTTAATGATGTTTTAAAAGACATTATTGAAGCAGGCGGAGTTGTCAAATCAATATTTACACAGGAACCATCTCTGGAAGATGTATTTATTAAAGCAACAGCTGAGGTGAATGAAGATGATAGAGCTTAGAAAATTTAGCTGGATGATTAAGAAAGAACTTTTAAGTTTAAAAAGACATCCTCCAAGGTTAATTTCAATTTTAATTTTTCCTATTATCATGATTTTGTTATTTGGTTATGGTATGGGTGGAGACATGACTGATTTGCCTGTAGTTGTTGTTTCTCAAAGCCACGGTGACTTAACTGATGTAACATTGGATACTATTAAAACAACGGATCAGTATAATGTAGTAGAGGTTATGGATGATGTTGATGATGCAAAAGAGAGAGTTGATAGTGGAGAAGTAAAAGCTGCAATTATACTGCCGGAAAATTATGACAGTAATGTGTCTCAAAAGGCGGTTACACTGTATTTGGATTCATCTGATCAAATGGCTTCTTCAACATTGGAAAGTGTAACTCAGGGAATATTTGCTAAATTATCAAATATGGAAGCATCTAATGCCATAGTTTCTAATCCTTCATCACAGGAATTAGAAAATAGTACCAGTCCTCTAAATCAATCTGAATTAGCTACTAATACTCAAAGTGCAAATGTTACAAATTCAATTGGACATACATTTGATAATTTTAAGGATGATATTGCACTCCATATTAACAAAATATATGGAAATATTAAGTATATTGACTTTTTAGTTCCTGCAGTTTTAGGAATGACTGTAATGATGTCCTGTATGATGGGTATGGGTGCATCAATAGCTGGAGAACGTGAAACTGGTGAATTAGCTAGATTATTTATGACTCCGACATCAATTTCAACTGTAGTTGGAGGTAAAATTGCATCTAAACTTATTGTTGAGTTAGTTAGGGCTCTTATATTAATATTCATGGCTATTGTATTGTTTAATGTAAGTATTAAAGGAGGAATCTTACAAACATTCATTGTTCTTTTCTTTGGAGCACTATGTTTTGTTGGTTTTGGTATCATGTTGTCTGCAAGAACCAACACTCAGGAAGATTATACTCAAATAGTCATGCCATTTTCAATGCCTATGATGTTTGTTTCTGGTGTATTCTATCCTATTGAAACTATGCCTTGGATTTTACAAAAAATAGCTTATATATTCCCATTAACTTATCTTAACGATGCAATGAGGGGAGTAATGATTAAAGGTCAAAGTTTAGGCGATGTATGGTTAGATTTAGCTATACTTTTAGGATTCACTGCACTGTTCTTTATCATTGGAGTCAAAAGATTTAATAGAGATATTTAAGGAGGCTAAAAGATGTCTAAATATAATAAATTATTAATCGGATTTATAATCTGTATATTATGTATCAGCCCGATAGCTGGTGCAAATATTGATTGGAACACATTTCAAAGTAATTTAAATCATACAGGATATGTTGATGATAATTCTGACTTTGTTACAAATTTATGGTCATTTAACATGGAATCACCGGTTATAGGCTCACCTGCAATCTATGGGGACTTTTTATATGTTGTTTCACAGGAAGGTATTTTAAAAGTAATTGACATGGAAAACGGAACTGAAGACTGGTCATTTAATTTAAAAGGAGACAGTAATGCAACACCTGTAGTAAGTAACAATACAGTATTTGTAGGAAATAATCAAAGTTTTAAAGCTATAGATATTGAATCACAAGATATTTTATGGAAATATAATACTTCTGATGAATCTATTCAGGGGGCAGCTTATGTAGATAATGATACTGTCTATGTAGGTTGTGATAATGGGCATATTTATGGATTTGACATAGCTGACGGTAATAAAACTTTTGAAGCAGATTTAGGTAATGATGAAATAGTGTCTTCTCCAATTGTTGTTAACGGATCACTTTATGTTGGTTCAACTAACGGTAATGTTTATTGCATAAATTTAAATAACACAAATATAACCTGGCAATATGCTACAGGAGATGCAGTTTACTCTTCTCCAGCATATGCAGATGGTAAAATCATAATTGGGTCTGATGATGATTCACTTTATGCTTTAAATGAAACAAATGGAGATTTATGCTGGGATTATGATTTAAACAATAAAGTTAAATCTTCTCCATGTATTGATGAGTATAATAACAATGTATACATAGGTTCTGATGAAGGTAATTTAACCTGTCTTGATTTAAGAGACGGAACTTTTAAATGGAGTCATGCTACTGGAGCTCCGGTTCAATCAACTCCAGCAATAAAAGAAGAGTTAATTGCATTTGGTTCTAATGATGGAACAGGTTATGTTTTAAATAAATACACTGGTGAAGAGGAATTTACTTACAATCCAGGAACCATATTATTTAATTCAGAAATAACTTCTTCTCCTGTAATTAATGGAAATAGTTTATTCTTTGCAGATCATAGCGGACATGTATATTCATTAAACATTGATAAAAGTGAAGTACCTGCTTGTGAATATTTATATTATACATTAGCTGTTTTGGTTGTAATCTTAGTTGTGGTTGTTGTTGTAGTTAAAACTATAAAAAAACATAATAGAAGATAAACTTTAAATATCTAAAAAGAAGTAATTACTATTACATTAAAATGGGAAGTTTTAATTATGTATGGTAAAAATATCGAGACACTAAAAAAGGAAAATATGAATCTTGCTGATAAGATTTATATTTTTGATACAACTCTCAGGGACGGTGAACAAGCTCCTGGAGTTGCTCTAACTGTTGATGAAAAAATTCAAATTGCTCAAAAGCTTGATAAACTTGGTGTAGATAAAATAGAAGCAGGTTTTCCTGTATCCTCAAATGGTGAAAGAAAAGCTGCAAAAGAACTTAATTCATTAGGTTTGAATGCTACAGTTTTAGGTTTAGCTCGTAGTGTGCAAAAAGACATCGATGCTGTTCTTGATTCCGGATTGGACTACATACATACTTTTATCGGTACTTCTCCATTGCACAGAGACTATAAACTTAAAATGTCTAAAGAAAAAGTCATTGAAACAGCTGTTGAATCTGTTGAATATGCAAAAGATCATGGATTGACTGTTGAATTTTCTGCAGAAGATGCAACAAGAACAGAACATGATTATTTATTTGATGTTTATGATGCTGTTGTAGATGCAGGCGCTGACTTTTTAAATGTTCCAGACACTGTTGGAGTATTGATTCCTGTCATAACTAGAGAATTAATCACTAATCTTAAAGAACGCTACACTACTCCAATTAGTGTTCATTTTCATAATGATTTTGGTTTAGCTACTGCAAATACATTAACTGCTATCGAATGCGGAGCAAATCAGGCTCATGTAACAATTAACGGTATGGGAGAAAGAACAGGTAATGCTTCTCTTGAAGAACTTATTGTTGCACTGCATGCCGCTTACAACATTGACTTGGATATTGATACAACACAGTTATATAGCTTGTCTGAATTTGTAGGTCGCATTACAGGTATTAAAATGCCTGTTAACAAACCTATTGTTGGAGCTAATGCATTTGCACATGAATCAGGTATACATGTTCACGGAGTGTTAAACAATGCTTTAACTTATGAACCGATTTCTCCGGAACTTGTAGGACATTCAAGAAGAATAGTTTTAGGAAAACACACTGGAGCTAATGCAGTAAAAGCTAAATTAGAACATTATAACATTGACTTAACAGAAAAACAATTCCAAACAGTATTTAATCAAATTAAAGCTCTTGGAGATAAAGGTAAAACAGTTACTGATGATGATTTAAGAGCTATTGCTATAACTGAAATAAGCAGTGCTAAAGAAACTCCGATTAAACTTGAAGGTTTAGGAATATTATCTGGAGCTGTTGTATCTCCAACAGCTACCGTTAAACTGAACATTAATGGAAAATTAAAAGAAACCTCCTGTACTGGTGTAGGTCCAGTTGATGCAGCTATTAATGCTATAAGGGAATTGATTCAGGATACAATGGACATTGAACTTGAAGAATACAATTTAGAAGCTATTACTGGAGGTACTGATGCATTAGCTGAAGTATTTGTTATTTCTTCTGATGGTGAAGGTAATAAATCAACTGGTAGAGCAACTAACGATGATGTAATAATGGCTAGTATATTGGCTGTTTTAGATTCTATTAATAAGATTTTATTAATGGAAAAAAATTAGCTAAAGCAATATTTATATGTTAAAAAAATTATACACTTAACTGTATAACAGTCTATATGGAGTCATGATACTATGGAAGAAAATGTTATCTTTATTGGTAGTAAACCAGTAATGAACTATGTTCTAGCAGTAGTGACACAATTTAACGGTGGTGCAGACCATGTATCTCTTAAAGCAAGAGGTAAAGCTATTAGTCGTGCCGTAGACACTGCAGAAATTGTTAGAAATGGGTTTATCCCAAACGCTGATGTTGAGGATATTAGTATTGCTACAGAACAAATAGACACTTACAATGGTGAAAAAACAAATGTTTCAACTATTGAGATAAAAATTGTAAAAAAGAGTGAATAACTCTTATTATCCCTTATTTTTTTTAATATAATTTACGGACATGCTTGTCAAATAGATATTTTGATAATTTTATATTTGAAGTTCCCTTTCCGTGAGCCTCTACCTGACCTTTTTTAATAGATTTTAAAACACTATCAATATCTAATTCACAGTCAATTAGACTGTAACAGTCACCTAAAAAGTCAATATAATGGGAGTCGCTTGCTCCTAATGGTGGTATGTTTTTTTTATCAGCTAATTTTTTAGCTTTAAAGTTACACCATCCAACGATAAAACGGGCATTTCTTGTTTCTATAGCATCAAAATTTAATTCATCAGGGTTGCTTTTACATAATAGTCCGTGTCTGTAAAAACAAAAAGGATGTGGAATAATAGCCAATCCTCCCTGGTCATGAATCATGTCAATTGTTTCTTCAGGTTCCAAATCTCTTGGAACTACTTCTTCACAGCCAAATCCAAGAATATGTCCTTTAGAAGATGAAATCTCAATTGAAGGAATTACAAGCAGATTCTCAGTATCTTTTGTTTTTTCGACTGCAACTTTAGAACCTTCTACTGTATTATGATCGCTGATAGCTATGATATCAATTTTATCTTCAATAGATTTTTTTATGATATCATCTATTTTTGTAGAAGAGTCTGGAGAATACTGGCAGTGTATATGAGAATCTAGCCTATACATTTTATTCGTTCCATTCAATAGTTTTGATTAGTCCAATAGTTCCGGTCATCATAACATCTCCTCCGGGACATGCATGGTGCCAGTCAAGGTTGGTTTTTTCAATCAATTCTCTTTTAGGGCCACTGACAATGACTTTTTCTAGTTTAGATATTGGATTTAGAACATGTGCTCCATGACCATGGTCATTGTAAATCTCTTCATTTGTAATTTCTCCACTAGCTAGTCTGTTAATGTAATTTTCAAGTGATTCAGCAGTTAAATTAGAAGTATGGTGCTCAAATAATCCCTGAATTTTACCATTTTCTATTGATGCTGCAGTAGTATGTCCGTTTCCAATATCAATAGCTATAAAACTGTTTAATTTGGAAGCTTCTTCATCATAGCACATTCCAGCTATTGAAGCAAATTTTGTATCCATTAAAAGAGGTGTTTCTTCAATACCTTCTTTTTTAAGGGTTTTTTCTACTGCTTTCATTCTGGAGTAGTACTCTGGAACATTTTCACGGAATCCAAAGCTTTCAGGTTCGACAGGTTCATTTAATTTTTCTCTGATTTTTTCAAATCTGAAGTCCCTGTCTCCCATATTCTCATTGTATCCGTGGTCTTGAACTGCAATAGCTATTTTATCAATATCAAAGTCTAAATCATATCCTAATACAAATTCAGATAACTTTCTAATGTTTATATCTCCTAAATGGATTTTAGTGTATCCTTCATAGCTTTTATTTTCATCAGCTATTTTAATTCCATATGATTTAACCTGTTCAAGGTCATCTCTTATTGTTTTAGCACAATTTGCTTCCATCACTACATCGTAACCTTTTTCCATATGTTCAAGAATACTTTTTTTTAATTTTCCCCCACCCATTATTTCACCGTCAAAATAGATGTCATTTTCAATTTCTTTAATTTGTTGGGAAATGTATAAGTGTGGAGAAGGCAGAACTAATTTAATTGAGTTTTCCAGCTCTTTTTCGTCATTATAAATTAGTATGTCCTGAGTTCCTGTTCCAACATCAATAGCTAAAATTTTCATATTTCTAAATAGGTTTTTATTCTATTAAAATATTAATTGTACAAAAGTGTACAGTAAAGTTTTAAATAGTACATTATACAATCTATTAATATGAATTATAAAATAGAATTATCCTCTGAAGAAGTGCCAAAAAAATGGTACAATATTAACGCTGATTTACCTTGTGAACTTCCAATGCCAAAAAATAGTGAAGGAAGAAATCAAATTGAAGATTTGCAAAAAGCATTTACAAAAGCGGCACTGGACCAGGAGTTTGCAACTGAAAGATACATTAAGATTCCACAAAAAGTAAGGGAGTTATACATGCAGATGGGAAGGCCAACTCCGTTATTTAGAGCTAAACGTCTTGAAGAAAAGCTCAACACTCCAGCTAAAATTTATTACAAAAGGGAAGATACTTCTCCTACGGGATCACATAAATTAAACAGTGCAATTCCACAGGCATACTTTGCTAAAAAAGAAGGTGTTGAAAGATTAACAACCGAAACTGGTGCAGGACAATGGGGAACTGCTTTGTCACTTGCTTGTTCATTACTTGATTTGGACTGTACTGTATATATGGTTAAAGTATCATTTAATCAAAAGCCAGACAGGAAAAACATCATGAATATTTATGGCGGAGAAGTCTTTGCCTCCCCAAGTGAAAATACAGAATTTGGACGTAAAGTATTGGCTGAAAACCCTGACCATGTAGGATCACTTGGAATAGCTATTTCAGAAGCAATGGAAGAAGCTCTAAACAATGACAATGTAAAATACACTTTAGGCAGTGTGTTAAACCATGTAATGTTACATCAAACTGTCATCGGTCAGGAACTTAAAACACAATTGGAAATAGCTAATGAAGAACCAGACACTATGATTGCATGTGTTGGTGGTGGAAGTAACTTTGCAGGTGCTTTATATCCATTTATTAAAGATAAACTTGATGGAAACAGTGATACTAAATTTATTGCAGTAGAACCGAGTGCATGTCCAACATTAACTGAAGGTAAATATGAATACGACTTTGGAGATTCAAATGGATTTACTCCACTTCTTAAAATGTATACCTTAGGCCATGACTTTGTAGCACCATCTGTACATGCAGGAGGTTTAAGATACCATGGAATGTGTCCACAAATCTCATTACTTGCACATGAAGGATATATCAATCCTGTAACAGCTCATCAAAGAGACGTATTTAATGCAGGAATTCAATTTGCTAAATGTGAAGGAATTGTTCCGGCACCGGAAACTACTCATGCAATTAAGGCAGGTATTGATGAAGCTATTAAATGCAGACAAACTGGAGAAGAAAAAACCATTGTTATTAACTTCTCAGGACATGGTATGCTGGATTTAAAAGGTTATGCAAATTATTTCTCTGGTGAAATGCCAAACAGTAAATAGAGTGAGATTAATTCTCTACTCTTTCTTTATTTTTTTGAATATTTTAATTTAAGAATTGCTTCTGTATTTAGATATGACCTGTTTTTTAGATGTAAAATTATTATTTGTCATAATATTCGATAATGGATTTAAGTAATACCTACTTAGTTTTATAGAAAAATTCAAAGCAATTGCTTTTGACTTATACAATATTAATAATTTATATTTGATTAATTTTAATATTTTTATAATTTATAACTTATAACTTATAACTGATAAGTTATAACTAATAACTATTAACTTATTTCTTATTCTTTATAATTTATAACTTATTTCTTAAAACATAGAATTTATAAGATAGAAGTTATAAAATATAACTTATACATTAAACCTTTTAACTTAAAACTTATCTCTTTTAAGTTATGAGGTATAAGTTATTAATTAAAAGTTAAAACTTATTTCTTTTAAGTTATCTCTTAAAAGTTAAAAGTTATTTCTTTTAAGTTATCTCTTAAAAGTTAAAAGTTATTTCTTTTAAGTTATATCCTATAAGTTATCTCTTTTAACTTATTTCTTAAAAGTTAAAAGTTATTTCTTTTAAGTTATCTCTTAAAAGTTAAAAATTATTTCTTTTAAGTTATATCCTATAAGTTATCTCTTTTAACTTATTTCTTAAAAGTTAAAAGTTATTTCTTTTAAGTTATAACTTAGAAGTTATCTCTTGTAAGATATAACTTAAAACTTATTTCTAATAACTTAGAACTTATCATTTATAAGGAGAATTAATTAATGAGTGAAATAATAGCTGTAATGAATCAAAAAGGAGGCTGTGGAAAGACTACAACTGTAGTTAATACAGCAACTTCACTAGCTGTAATGGGTAAAAGTGTTTTGGTAATTGATATGGATCCTCAGGGTAATGCAACTACTAGCTTCGGTATTGATAAAACAAAATTAGAAAATACTATTTATGATGCAATTATTGGGGATGTAAGTGTTAAAAAAGTAACAATCCCTACATTTATCAAGAATTTATTCATTGTCCCAAGTAATATTTCATTAAGTGGAGCAGGGGTTGAATTAAGTAAAAAGGAAAATTATCACATTGTTTTAAAGGAAACACTTAAGGATTTACCTCCTTTATTTGACTATATCTTTATTGATTTACCTCCTTCTTTAGGTGTTATAACTGTTAATGCATTAGTTGCAGCTGACAGTGTTCTTATACCTATCCAAGCAGAGTATTATGCATTGGAAGGTGTGGCTGATTTGATTAATACTATTAACTTAGTTAAAAAGAGGCTTAGAACACCTGTTCCAATCAAAGGTATTCTTCTGACATTATATGATAAAAGAACAAGGCTCAGTAAGGATGTCTACAAGGAACTTAAAAATCATTTTGGAAGCACTAATCTGTTATTTAATACTGTGATTCCAAGAAATATCAGGTTAGCTGAAGCTCCAAGTTATGGTAAACCTTGTTTAATTTATGATTCTGAAAGTACAGGTACAAAAGCTTATCTAAGTTTAGCTAAAGAAATTATAGAACGTGATGGAGGTAATTAGATGGCTAAAAAATCAACAGGTTTAGGTAAAGGATTAGATTCTTTAATTCCTGATTTTTATGATGAGGATTTTGACAGTAATTCTGCAGTATCTTTAGAAGACATGTTAGGTGAAGATGAAAAACAGGAAGAATCTAACGAGGATGTTGTAGAAAATGTTGATGAAGATAATTATTCTAATGAAGAAATTGTAGAAGAAACTTCTGAAAATGATGAATCTAGCGAGAAAATTGTGGAGAAAATTTCTGAAAATGAAGAGTCCAGTGATAAAATTGTAGAAGATACAAAATCTTTTGATGATGATACTTGTGAAGAAGAGGAATCTAGTGAAGATATTGTAGATGATGAAAATATTCAAGAAAATATTGTAGAAGAAGATGAATCTAGTGAAAACCAACAAATAGATACTGTGGAAGATGATACTGATGAGGATATCAACCAAGAGGAAGCTGAAAATATTGAAACATCATCCGAAGACTTACCTGGCAGTGAAAGTGATGAAGAAAGCATACAAGATCAAAAAGAACAGGAAAAAATTTTAGAGAATGTGGCTGAAGTTAAAGAGATTGTTGATAAAAATCCAAGAATAACTTTATGGTCTTCACAATCTGCAGCAGTATTCAGGTATTTAAGAAAAACAGAACCTGAATTCAGTATTAGTAAAGAAGCTTCAGTTTTAATTGATGAAGCGGTTTCTAAAAAATATCCTGAGATTTGGGAATTATTCGAAGATATCTAAACTAGGCTGATATTCTCCATCTAATTTAATGTATTTTTCAGCCCTATTTACAGCTATTCCCAATCTTTTTAACTCTTCTTTTTTTGTAAACTTATATCTTTTTCTAATAGAAATTATTTTTTTAGCTGATTTTACACCAATACCTGGAACTCTTATCAGGTCAATAAATGGTGCATTATTAATTTCTACAGGAAATATATTCATATTACTTGCAGCTAAAATTTTAGGATCAATATTTAGGGATAATCTGTCATCATCTTCAAATACCAATTCTTTAAGTTTATAATTATAATCATTTAATAAACTGTCGGCATTGTAAAGTCTGCCTACTCTTTGGCTATTGCAGCTGTCTTTTTTTTCAAATTCAGTACCTTCAATCGGTGTAAATCCACTGTAATATGCACTGTGCAATTTGGAATTCTTGTATATTTTATCTATTCTATGTAGAATTTCCTTATCTGTTTCGTTATTTGCACCGATAATTAACTGTGTAGTGTGAGTAGAATTTGGATATGTTGTAGAACTGTTTTCAAGTGAATCTATCCAATGTAATCTTTTCAGTATATCTTTTTTATAATCCTTTGTAGATGACAGTTCAGCCAAACCGCTTGGTGTAGCGGCTTCAATATTAATACTGACTCTGTTGGCAAGCGCCATAGCTCTTTTAATGGAATCTTTTGATGCTCCCGGAACTATTTTTAGATGTATATAATCATCGTAACCGTAATCTTTTCTAAGACATCTGCAGGTTTCTATTGTTTTTTCCATTGTAGAATCTTCATTGTCTGCAATACCTGAACTTAAAAACAAACCGTTTACAAGACCTTTATTGTAGTAGGTCATAAAAGCTTTAGCTAGTTCTTCAGGTTTTAATTCTAATCTGGTGAAAGTTCTTTTGGATTGATTAATGCAGTATTTACAGTCATTTTTGCATTTATTTGTAAGCAGTGTTTTAAATAATGGTATTTGGCATCCATTATGGCCTGTAGCATGGTATATTCCAGGCAGATTTACTTGTGATGATTTTTGATGATTTACATAGTCGCATAAATCGTACTGAGCAGAGTCAGTTAAAACTTTCATCTTATGTAAAGTGGACATGGTTAATTATTATATATTAGTTATAATTAATGCTTTTGGCAAGCATATGAAAAATAAAAAATAAACCAGACTATTTATTTAATCTGGTTTTGATTGAGTCAACATGTGCAAATAATCCTTCATATTCAGCTATTGGGATGCATGTTGTTGATATTTTTTCCAAACCTTCCTGTGTGATTTTTTGAACTGTCGGTTTTTTAATAAATGATTCTGTAGACAATCCGGAATACATTTTAGCTCCTCCACCTGTTGGAAGTACATGGTTAGTTCCGGATCCATAATCTCCACATGCAACTGGAGAATATTTTCCTAAAAATATAGATCCTGCATTATTTATCTGACTTAATGTGCTTTCGTCATCTTTTGTCATAATAACTAAGTGTTCCGGAGCATATTCATTTGTAACATATACTGCATCTTCAAAGTTTTTAGTAAGGATAATTTTTCCGCTATTAGACAGAGCTTCTTTTATGATTTCAGCTCTTGGAGCATCTTCAGTTTTTTTATCTACAAATTCTAAAACATCTTCAGCTAAGTTTTCATCATCTGTTACAAAAAAGCAGGATGCTTTAGGGTCATGTTCTGCTTGTGATAATATGTCTGTAGCAATATATTCTGCATTAGCTGTTTTATCTGCAAGTATTAGCACTTCAGACGGTCCTGCCGGAAACTCGATGTCCACTTCTCCATACACTAATTTTTTAGCAGCGGTTACGAAAATGTTTCCAGGACCTACAATTTTTTCAACTTTAGGAATGCTTTCGGTACTATAAGCCATAGCTCCAATAGCCTGAGCCCCACCTACTTTATATATTTCATCGGCTCCGGCTAAATGAGCAGCTACTAAAATTGCATCACCTATTTTACCGTCTTTTTGTGGAGGTGAACAGCAGATAATTTTTTTAACTCCCGCTATTTTTGCAGGAATCACAGTCATTAGAATTGTAGAGGGGTAAGCTGCTCTTCCCCCTGGAATATAACAGCCAACACTGTTTATTGGTCTTACAATTTGTCCGGCAGTTATGCCTTCTCTAACTTCAATATTCCATTCTTCAGGAATTTCTTTTTTATGAAATTTTTCAATATTTGCAGCCGCTTTTTTCAGAGCTTCCAATAAATTGTCATCTAATGTATCATAAGCTTCTTTTATTTCTTCATCTGTAACTTTTAAATTATCTATTATGACTTTGTCGAATTTTTGTGTATAATCTTTTAAGGATTGATCTTTATTTTGTCTAACATTTTTTAAAATATCAGATACGGTGTCTAAAACATTGTTTACATCTTCTTCTGATCTTTTAACAGTTTGTGATAAATCAATATCCTCATATCTTAAAAGTTCCATCTAAATTACCTCAATATAGCTCCGGTATCTGCTGATTGAACAACTTTACTGTATATTGATAACCATCCATCAACATCTCTTTTTGGATTTTTTCTATTAGCTAATCTATTTGATATTTCTTCATCAGATAGTTCTACATTTATGAATCTGTTTTCAATATCAATTTCTATTATATCTCCATCTTCAATGGCTCCAATTGGACCGTCAGACATTGCTTCAGGTGATACATGTCCGATACATGGGCCTCTAGTTCCTCCTGAGAATCTTCCATCTGTAATGAGTCCTACATTTTTGATTTGCATACCTGCAAGTGCAGAGGTAGGATTTAACATTTCCCTCATTCCAGGACCGCCTTTAGGACCTTCATATCTGATTACTAAAATGTCTCCTTCTTCCACTTCGTGGTCAAATATAGCTTGAGTAACTTCTTCTTCACTGTTGAATACTTTAGCAGGTCCTTTGAGATGCATTAAATCTGGTGAAACTGCACCTTTTTTAACAACTGATCCATTAGGCGCAATATTTCCTTTTAATATAGCTATTCCCCCATCTTTATGTATAGGGTTATCTAATGGATGAATGACATCAGTATTTGTAACTTCAACATCTTTTATGTTTTCCCCTAATGTTTTTGTTGTAACAGTAATAGCAGATGTGTCGATTTTATCTCCAAGTGTTTTTAATACTCCTGGAATTCCTCCAGCTTTATGTAAATCCATCATTGTGTCTGTACCTGCTGGTGAAATTAGACAAATATGGGGAACTACTCTGCTGATTTTGTCAAATAAATCAAGAGTAACTTCAACATCTTCAACTTCATTAGCTATTGCTGGAATATGAAGTGCTGTATTGCTTGATCCTCCAAGAGCCATGTCTACTGTAATTGCGTTGTTAAATGCTTCCTGTGTTAAAATATCAGAAGGTTTTAAGTCAGCTTCTACTAATTTTATAATTTGTTTTCCTGAATTGTAAGCCATTTTTTCATTTGCCTTATCTGCTGCATGTGTTGTAGCACAAAACGGCAGGGACAATCCGAGAGTTTCTGTTACGCATGCCATGGTATTTGCAGTAAATAATCCTGAGCAGCTGCCTGCACCGGGGCAGGCGCATTTTTCAATTTCGTAGACTTCTTCTTCAGATATTTTACCAGCAGATTCCTGACCGACAGCTTCAAATACTGTAATTAAATCTGCATTTTTACCTTTGTATTGTCCTGCTGCCATTGGTCCTCCGGTAACTACGATTGTAGGAACATCCACTCTGGCAGCTCCCATAAGCATACCTGGAACTACTTTATCACAGCTGGGCATAAGCACTAATCCGTCAAAGCTATGTCCTTTAGCCATACTTTCAACAGTGGCAGCTATGATTTCTCTGGAAGGAAGTGAGTATTTCATTCCTTCATGATTCATACTGATTCCATCACAAATAGCCATAGTGTTAAATTCAAATGGAATACCACCAGCAGCTATTATTCCTTCTTTTACAAATTCAACAAGTTCTCTAAGATGAATATGTCCGGGAACAATTTCTGTGAAACTGTTAGCTATTCCAATAAAAGGTTTATCAAAATCATTATCTCCAAGACCGCATGCCCTAAGTAAAGACCTATGTGGTGCTCTTTGAATTCCTTTTTTAATATTGTCACTTTTCATCTAATCACACAATTTAGTCTTTAATATTTTAATATATAATATTTAATAATAAATAAAAGCTATGTTGATTATTTTAAAAAGAAAATATTTAATCTGTTTAGTTGCTTATGATTTAATAAAGTTCACTAGGTTAATTAAGCATATATTTTTTTAATATTCTTTTTTATCAGTTATTAAATAATTTTAAATGATAACTTTTAATAAGTAATCTTTTCAGAGCTTTTATTTTCATTGTCTTATAAAAAATAGATTTTTGCTTGTTAATCAAATACTTTATTAAATATAAAAATTAAATTTCTTAATATAATGAAAAATTAATTTTATTATAATTATTTTTTTAAAAAACCTAGAGGTGAACCAATGCAAGGTTTATTAAATGAATGGAGAAGAACAAATTATACTAAAAATGTCACTCCTGATTTAACTGGACAAGATGTCATCGTCATGGGTTGGGTACATGAAATCCGTGATTTAGGTGGAATCATCTTTGTTATTATTAGAGATAGAGAAGGTAAGGTACAAATTACCGCACCAAGTAAAAAAGTAGATGCAGAAATACTTGAAGATATTAGGAAACTTAGAAAAGAATCCGTTGTAGCTATTAAAGGTACAGTTCAGGAAGCTAACCAAGCACCTACTGGTGTTGAAATTATTCCTAAAGAAATTAATCTTTTAAACTTAGCTAATCAGCCACTTCCTATGGATCCTACTGATAAAGTTAAAGCTGAAATTGATACCAGGTTAGACTCCAGATTCATTGATTTAAGAAGGGATAATGTCAGTGCTATTTTTAAAATTAAAAATAGAATGTTCCATACTATAAGGGATTTCTTCTATGAAAATGGATTTATGGAAATTAACACTCCAAAACTTGTAGCTTCTGCTACTGAAGGAGGAACTGAACTTTTCCCAATTACATATTTCGAAAAAGAAGCATTCTTAGGTCAGTCTCCACAATTATACAAACAGATGATGATGTCTAGTGGAATGGATAAAGTATTTGAAATCGGTCAAATTTTCAGAGCTGAAGAACATGATACTTTAAGACACTTAAATGAAGCTGTTTCTATTGATGCGGAAGCTTCTTTTATGGACGATATTGATGTAATGAAAATACTTAATAATATGCTTGAACAAGTTATCATTGACATTAATGAAGACTGTAAAGAAGAATTAAATATATTAGAACATGAAATGCCTGTTCCTGACGGTCCTTTCCCTGTTGTAACTTATGATGAAGCAGTTGATATTGTAAACTCCAGAGATGTTGAAATGAGCTGGGGTGAAGATTTATCCCGTGCAGGTGAAAAAGCATTAGGTGATGTAATGGGAGGATTCTACTTCTTAACTGAATGGCCTTCTGAAATTAAACCATTTTACGTAATGCCTAATTCCAAAGACCCTACTAAAGCACATGCATTTGATTTGATGTATAATAACTTGGAATTATCCTCTGGTGCTACTCGTGTACACCAATATGATGTTTTAGTAAAACAAATTGAAGAAAAAGGATTAAATGTAGCTTCATTTGGCAGCTACTTAAAAGCTTTCGAATATGGTATGCCTCCTCATGCTGGTTGGGGTGTAGGTGCTGACAGATTAGCTATGGTACTTACAGGTGTTGAAAATATTCGTGAAACAGTTCTCTTCCCAAGAGACAGACACAGATTAACTCCTTAAATTTTGATTAATATGGAAGAATTTGATATAGCTATAATTGGCGGAGGTCCTGCAGGAATAATGGCTGCAATTGCTGCTTCTGCAGATTTGAATGTTGTATTGCTTGAAAAAAACTCATCTTTGGGCAGCAAACTTCTTATTACTGGAGGGGGCAGATGCAATATAACTAATGAAAAGCCAATTAAAAAGCTATTAAATTCTTTTCATGATAAAAACTTTTTAAAACACTCTTTTTACACTTTTACAAATGAAATGCTACTGGACTTATTTAGAAACAGAGGTCTGGATTTTATAGTTGAAGATAATAATAGGGTATTTCCTGAAACAGAGAAATCTCAGGATATATTGGCTATTTTAAAATATTACTTAAAAGATATAACTATAAAATACAATTATGAAGTTTCAGATATTAAAAAAGAAGATAATTTTATAATAAATAATGATATAATTGCTGAAAAAGTCATAATAGCTACTGGTGGAGCTACATTTCCAAAAACAGGTTCAACTGGAGACGGATATTATCTGACGGATAATCCGGTTACAGATATTAAATATGGACTAGTTCCATTAATAACTAAAAAAGACCTGTCAGACATTGCAGGAATTACATTATATGATGTTGTTATAAAATATAAAACCTTTAAAATTAAAGGCAATGTTTTAATAAGTCATGTAGGTTTAACAGGGCCGGGAATTTTAAATATAAGTAGTGAAATTTCCAGAAATACTGATTATAATATTTTGGATAATGGGGATATTGAATTAGATGAAGTGTTGTCTGTTGATTTGTGTCCTGATGTTAATCAGGAAGAATTAAGAGTTAAATTTACCAATGATTTTCAGGATAAGGGAAAAACATTTATTAAAAACTATTTAAAATACTTTTTAACTAATAATTTCATTAAATTCTTTTTGGAACATCTTGAGATTGACGGGGAAACTCAGTTAAGCAGAATTAATAAAAAACAAAAAAATAAGTTAATTGAAGCTTTAAAAAATTTCAAATTTGAAATCTCCGGTTTTAATAAAGATTTAAGCCATGTTACTTTAGGTGGAATAAATATTGAAAATATTAATCCTAAAACTATGGAATCAACAATAACTGATGATTTATATTTTGCTGGTGAGGTTTTAGAACCTGTTGGTCCTACTGGCGGTTATAATCTTAAAATTGCATTTTCTACAGGATATTTGGCAGGTTTGTCTGCATCTAAAGAATAAACTTTTTTTTAATAATCTGATTTTTAAAATTATAAATATATTAACATTATATATTAGT
The DNA here is from genome assembly GCF_000016525.1 of Methanobrevibacter smithii ATCC 35061. Classification (NCBI taxonomy): domain Archaea; kingdom Methanobacteriati; phylum Methanobacteriota; class Methanobacteria; order Methanobacteriales; family Methanobacteriaceae; genus Methanobrevibacter; species Methanobrevibacter smithii. Next base: position 1,237,138 of record NC_009515.1, on the reverse strand, counting down.
ACTATGAAAAATCAGATGTTTATGGGTGCATCAACTAAACAAGGTTATGATATAGCTACTAAAAGTAGGGAAATTATTCGCGGCCTTATTGGTGATGACATTAAAGATTTGGCTCCTGCTGAGAGAGATATTGTTGAACGTATTGTTCACTCTACAGCTGATCCAGAATATGCTAAACTTGTACATATGAGTGCTGATTTTGTTGAAGCAGCTATGACTTCTTTAAGAAATAAAGAAACAATTTTAACTGATATTAATATGGTTAAATATGGTATAACTCAATATGAGGGAGAAGTTGAATGTTTTATTAAAAATGAGGAAGTTAAAAAAATAGCTAAAGAAAATCAAATTACAAGAGCGGCTGCTGCTATGAGGTATGCTGCAAGAAATGATTTTGAAGGAATTGTTGTTTCTGGTAATGCTCCAACAGCTGTTTTTGAAGCTATGGATTTATATGAAAAAGGTGAAATGAACCTTAAGGCTATTGTTGGAGTTCCTGTTGGTTTTGTAGGTGCTGCAGATTCAAAAGAAGCTTTAAGAAATTCAAATATTCCAAATATTATTGTTGAAGGCCCTAAAGGTGGAACACCAATAGCTGTGGCTTGTGTAAACTCTTTAATTCAAAATTTATAATGTGATAATATGTTTTCCAAAGATTTATTCCAAGAATCCAAAAAATTCATTCCTGGGGGAGTTAGCTCTCCAGTTCGTGCATTTGAACCATATCCATTTTTTGTTAAAAAAGCTAGCGGTTCAAAAATATATGATGTTGATGGAAATAAGTATATTGACCACTGTTTGGCTTATGGTCCTTTAATACTTGGTCATGCTGATCCTAAAGTAGTTAGGGAAGTGTCCAATCAGTTAACAATCGGGTCTGCTTATGGTACTCCAACTGAAAATGAAATCATTTTAGCAAAAGAAGTTGTTGACAGAATACCTAGTGCTGAAATGGTAAGATTTGTAAATAGTGGTGGAGAAGCTACTATGAGTGCTATAAGATTAGCCCGTGGTTTTACAGGTAAAGATAAAATTATTAAATTTGACGGTGCGTATCATGGTGCTCATGATTATACATTAGTTAAAGGAGAACCTGGTAAATCTTGTGTTCCAGATACTAAAGGAATTCCTCTTGATACAGCTAAAAATACCTATTCTGTACCTTTCAATGATGAAGAAGCTTTAAGTGATTTGATCCAAAAAGATGGTGATAACATAGCTTGTCTTATTATGGAGGTAGTTATGGGTAACATTGGTTGTATTGAACCTAAAAAAGGATTTTTGGAATTTGTAAGAAAAATTACTGAAGAAAATAATATTTTATTAATATTTGATGAAGTTATAACTGGTTTCAGATTAGCTAGAGGTGGAGCTCAGGAATATTATGGTGTAACTCCTGATTTAACTACAATGGGTAAAATTGTAGGTGGAGGTTTGCCTATGGGTGCCTTTGCAGGTAAAAAAGAAATAATGGAATTAATAGCACCTAATGGACCAGTTTATCAGGCTGGTACTTTCAGCGGTAATCCAATATCTGTTCAGGCAGGAATATCTACATTAAAACAGTTGGATAATCAGTTCTACAAAGATTTGGAAAGAAAAGGAAACTTTTTAAGAAGCAATATTCAGTCAATTATTGATGAACAGGGGTATAATATTACTCCTGTGGGCTGCGGATCAATGTTCCAGATATATTTCAACCCTGCTCCAGTTTATAATAATGACGATGCCCATAATTCTGATGCAAAAAGATTCTTGAGATACTTTAGAGCATTATTAAAAGAAGGGGTTTTCATTCCTCCAAGTCAATTTGAATGTAACTTTATTTCAAGTGCTCACAGTATGGAGGACTTAACACAAACTGCAGAAGCTATTGAAGTAGCTTTGGAAGTGGCTTTTAAGAAAAAAGGATAGTGTCATCTATTTGACATTATTTTTTAATTTATTTTATCAACAATTTAACCATCAATCCATATGTTTAAAAATATTTTATAAGATTTAGCTAAATTATTTATAATTATTAATATATATTTAATTATTAAGGTGTTAGCGTGACAGATTATAAAGAAATCATATCTTACATCGTTATTCTTGCAGTAGTTTTAATAGCTGCCCAACACTTAAATGTAGTTGTCTCAGGAAGTATGGAACCTGTTTTCTATAGGGGAGATATTGTAGCTGTTGAAAAAGCTGATTTTTTAGGAATTCATGAATTTGATCCTAGTGATGTTCGGGTAGGAGACATTGTTGTTTACGATGCAACATGGTATAATGAACCTGTAATTCATAGGGTAATTAATATTACACAAATAAATGGAACAACGTATTATATGATTAAAGGAGACCATAACAGTCATCCTGACCCATATTATGCAACAGCAGATCAAATAAATGAAAGGGTATTGACTTGGGATGGCCATCCTATTGTTATTCCATATATTGGAAATATTTCTCTTTGGTTAAGAGGTTTGTAATTTAAAGGTGAGTTAATGTATTTTGAGATAGAAAAACAAGCAATTGATGCTATAAGTGATGCTTTAGACAAGTTTGAAGTAGATAATACTTTAGAAAATTTTCAGGTTGAAGATGAAAAGAATTTTAGATTAGAATTTCCACCAAATCCGGACATGGGAGATTTAGCTAGTACTATTGCATTTTCACTTGCTAAAAAATTAAGGAAAGCTCCTAATCTTATAGCTTCTGAAATTGTAGAAAAACTTGAAATTCCTGAAATATTTGAAAAAGTGGAAGCTATTGGCCCATATGTCAATTTCTTTATTGATTACTCAAATTTTTCTAAAAAGCTTTTAGAGTATGTCGGAAAAGATTATGGTCATCTTCCAAAGGCAGATGAAAAAATAATATTGGAACACACTTCAGCTAATCCTAACGGTCCATTGCACATTGGGCATGTAAGGAATTCTATTTTTGGTGATTCCTTAAATCGTCTTTTAAAAGTAGCTGGTAGGGAAGTTGAAACTCAGTATTATGTAAATGATATGGGAAGACAGATAGCTATTATTGTATTTGGAATTACCGAACTTGGTTTGAAAATTGAAGATCAGGAAGGAGATAAAATCGACCATAAGATTGGAAGATTATATTTCAAAGCTAATCAAAAATTAAACGAAGATGAAAGTTTAGTTTCACATGTAGATAATTTGATTGAAAGATATGAAGGTGGAGCAGAACCTGAATTAAATAAAATATTCGAAGAAGTAGTTGAAAGTTGTCTTTTAGGAATTAAGGAAACACTTCATAGAATCAATATAAACCACGATGATTTTGTATGGGAAGGTCAGTTTGTAAGAAGTGGTGAAGTGGATGACATGATTAAATACTTTGACCATGAAGGATTTGTCTCATATGGTGATGTAACTTATATTGATTTAACCTGCTTCCAAATTGAAAAAGAATTTGTACTTAGAAGGTCTGACGGCACTTCACTTTACTCAACAAGAGATTTAGCTTATCACAGATACAAAGCTACTCAGGGGGATGTGGTTTTAGATATTTTAGGTTCAGACCATAAATTAGCAGCTCAACAGATTAATGTAATCTTTAAAGAGATTTTAAGAGAAATTCCTCCTGAAGTTATATTCTATGAATTTATTACACTTCCTTCAGGATCCATGTCTACAAGAAAAGGAGTATTTGTTTCAGTTGATGAATTGGTTGATGAAGCTGTAAAAAGAGCAGCTGATGAAATTAAATCCAGAAACCCTGATTTAACTGATGAAGAAATTAAACCGATGGCTGAAGATATTGGTGTTGGAGCTATCAGGTTCTTTATAGCTAAATTATCTCCTGAAAAACACTTAACCTTTAAATGGGATGAAGCATTAAGCTTTGAGCGAGGATGTGCTTCTATTCAATATGCTCATGCAAGAGCATGCAAATTACTTAAAAAATCCGGTAAGGATGTATCTTCTTTAGCTGTATCTGATGACTGGGTTCCTAATGAAAATGAAAAAGATTTAATTAGGACAATAGCTAAGTTCCCACAGGTTATTGAAGACTGTGCTAACAAAAAAAGGATTCACAATATTACACAATACTGTCAGGATTTGGCTGGTGCATTTAATAAATTCTATAAAGCTGAACAAGTTATTGGTTCAGATGTAGAAGATACAAGACTTGTTTTAGTTGATAGGGCTAAAACTACTTTAAAAAATGCTTTAGATATTTTAGGAGTTCCAGCTCCTCAAAAAATGTAAATGAGTTGTAAAAACTCATTTTTCTTCTCTTTTTACTATAGTTGAATATATTTTTTTAAGTGTGGTTTTAAATTCTTCAAACTCTTTTTCACTTAAATTTTCACTACAAATTTTATCCCACTGTTCATCGTAGTCCATAACTTCTTTAGCTATTTTGGCACCTTTGGGAGTAACTTTGACATAATTTTTTCTTTTGTTTTCATAGTCGGGGTGTTTTTCAATATATTCTTTTTCTTCTAGTTTGTTTAGTGCTCGTGTTATGGTACTTTCATTAAGTTGGAATATTTTAGCTAGATTTTGCTGTGTTGACGGCCCCTCATCATATAATCTTATTAAAATTGGGTACTGTCCAAAACTTAAATTATAATCTTTCATATTATGATTTAAAAAAATTCCATACTTTCTGTGTATTGTTGAAATAAATGGGATTGTTGGAACATTTTCTTCGTCTTCAAGCCCCATGTTTTTGACCTCCAATTAGACGTTTAACATAGATTTCAATGATTATATATGCGATTATAGAACCAATAAAGCCTCCTGCAAGCATTCCAATATATACTCCTATTTCTCCAAGACCTAATGGGAATGCAAACAAACATGCAAAGAGTAAAACTAAAATAAACTCTCTCATAATTGTTAGACCAAGTGAAACAGTTCCTTTTCCAAGTCCCTGAAATACATTTGCCGCTGTTGCTCCAAATGGTACAAACAATACAAATAAACACATTAACTGTAGGAATTTTGTTATTAGTGGGGCTAATTGGCTACTGTTTGATGAATATGAAAATATATATGCAATTTGTCCCGCAAAGACATGGATTAAAATACATGTTATTAATGAAACTATAAATCCTAGTTTCACTGCATATCTGACAGTTGTTTTAATTTTATCGTAATTACGGGCACCATAAGATACTCCTGCTACTGTAACTGCTGCGGTTCCTACTCCTACTGCAGGAATGATTCCTACAGAGATGATTCTCCAACCTGCTGTATATACTGCAACAGCTGTGGTTCCTGCGACTACTGTCAATAAGAAATTAACTATAATTGCAAGTATAGCCATGATTAACTGTTCTAAACTGGCTGGAATTCCTACTGCTAAAATATCTGCATACATTTTCATGTTATTTTTAAAGTTTTTAAGGCTGTATGAAAGATAAGTGTTCTTTTTAACATAAATCCAGTAAATTTGCATTAAAAGTCCAATAAGTCCGGCTATTCCTGTTGCCATAGCGGCTCCTGCTAGACCTTGATTTAATCCGTAAATAAATATTGGATCCAATATCATGTTTGCAATAGCAGTAACTGCAAGGGGAAGTGTTGCTCTGTTTACATCTCCTTCTGCTCTAAATATTCCTCCGATGATTGCAGGTATTACTAATGAAAAAGTCCAGATAAACAGTACTACTCCATATTCTTTACAATAATTTAATACTTCACTTGCTCCCATAATTTTTAATATAGGGTCTAATATTGCAATGAAAAGCACCATAAAACCTATTGAAATAATTATACTTAATATTAATGAATGTGCTGTTGCACTGTCTGCTCCTTTTTTATCTTTAGCTCCTATAAACCTTGAAATAAGGGAGTTTGCTCCGGCCCCTATACCGTTTCCCACCCCTACTAAAATCATAAATAATGGGGTAATATAACCTATTGCAGCTAGAGGGTCTGAACCCAAACCTGCGACCCATACACTGTCTATAATATTATTTAACATTACTAGAAGTAGACTTCCAATAATTGGGTAAGCTAATTTGTTTATTGCCTTTTTAGGGTCTCCTCTTAATATTTCTACATTTGAATTTCCTGACATTTTCCACCTCAATTCTTGCATGTGCAAGTATTACTCTTGCATATGCAATTGTTAGTATTTAAATGTTGTGGTAGCTGGTAATACTTACTGGGTATTCTAAAATATGATAAAAATTATAAGTTAAACCCCATTTTTTTGTAAATTTCATGTTAAACAAAGAATAAATAAACGATTTAAAAACTATTTTGATAAAAATAAACTTGATAAAAAGAGCATTGGTGGATTAATTAATTTAAAAAATTAAAAAAATCATACAAATTTTTGAAAGAGCCGTTTAATAAATATTTCAATACATAAAAGCCCTACAGCAGACCCGATAGCATTACCGATAATTAATCCGTAATAAACACCACGAACTCCTAATGATAAGCTGATTCCAAGTATGAATGTAAATATAATCACTAAAATAGCTTCTCTTTGCATTGTTAAAAGAAAACTTGTTATTCCCTTACCCATTCCCTGGAATGCATAACTCGCTGTTGCACCGAAAGCTACTGGAATTATAAATAGCCATACAAAATTTAAGATGTAGCTGATTGTTGGAGCAAGTGAACTGCTGTTTGCCGAATATGAAAAGAGAAATGCAATTTGGTTGGAAAATACAATAAATATCAGTGAAGTTACAATTGAAAATATAAGTCCTAATTTAATTGAATATCTTGTAGCTATTTTGATATTTTTAAAATTACGTGCTCCGTAAGCTATTCCAACAACTGTAATGGTTGAAGTTGCAATTCCTATAGTAGGCATTATTGCAATGCTTATTAATCTCATTACAATTGTATAGGTAGCTACAGCCGATGTTCCTCCAACTATTTCAAAGATTAAATTAACTGCAATTGCAACAACTGCCATTAGAAGTTCTTCAAGCCCTGCGGGAATTCCTACATTTAAAATTTCTTTATACATCCCCCAATTGATTTTAAAGTTTTTAAATGTATATTTGAAGTATGTGTCTTTTTTAATAAACATCCAATAAAGAATTATCAGCAGTTCAATAAAAATACTAATTAATGTAGCTATCGCCGCACCAGTTATTCCTAAATTTAAAGTATAAATAAAAATAGGGTCTAAAATCATGTTTAGAATAGCTGAAATACACATTGGAAGGGTTGCTCTTTTAATATCTCCTTCAGCTCTGAATATTCCTGCATAAGCTACCGGAAGTATTGTAACTATTGAAAATATAAATAATGGTCTTCCGTAATCAATTGCATAGTTAAATACTTCCTTCGCACCCATGATATAAAGTGTCGGTTCTAGAATTACTACAAAAATAACTGTAACTATTATGGAAACAATAATACCTAAAACTATTGACTGGATAGCTGCTTCGTTTGCTTTTAACTGATTTTTGCTTCCGACATATCGGGAAATTAATGAATTTACACCTGCACCAATACCTGTTCCAATTCCTGCTAAAATAAGAAATAATGGAGTTACAAAACCGATTGCAGCTAGTGGTCTGGGACCTAATCCAGCAACCCAAATACTATCTATAAGATTATTGCTCATTATAAGAAGCATACTTATTATAATGGGATAAGCCAGTTTTTTAACAGCTTTTTTAGGGTCGCCAGTAATATCTTTCATATTATTGTTTAGTTCCATTCGATTTCCCCTTAAAATATAGGTAATATATTTTAATGTCAATTTATATAAATCTATAATATATTAAGAAATTGGTGAATTATTATGAAGGTCTTAGTAGTTGGAACTGGTGCTCGTGAACATGCAATAGCAGATGCACTTAAAGATGATGTTGAGTTATATTGTTATATGAGCAAAGTAAATCCTGGTATTTCAAAAATAGCTGAATTTGCACAGGGTGATGAAGGGGAAATAGAAAAAGTAGCCAAGTTTGCTGTTGATAACAATATTGACATAGCATTTATTGGTCCTGAAGCTCCTTTAGGTAAAGGAATTGTTGATGAACTTGAAAAAAATGGAATTAGCTGTGTCGGACCGTCTCAAAGTGCAGCCAGAATAGAAACTGACAAATCTTTCATGAGAAAATTATTTGAAGATTATGATATTGAGGGATCTCTTGTTTACAAAGTATTTGACAATTATGATGATGTTAGTGCATTTTTAGATGACTTTGACAGGGATGTTGTAGTAAAACCTGTAGGTTTAACTGGTGGAAAAGGAGTTAAAATCGTAGGCGACCACTTAAAAGATAATCAGGAAGCTAAAGAATATTCCAAAGAAGTAATTGATAATGCAATGGGTGGTTTTACTCAGGTTATTATTGAAGAAAGGTTAATTGGTGAAGAATTTACTATTCAGGCTTTTTGTGATGGAACTCACCTTGCACCAATGCCTGCAGCACAGGATCATCCTCATGCTTTTGAAGGAGATGTAGGTGCAATTACTGGTGGAATGGGTTCTTACTCTGATAAAGGAGGATTATTACCATTTTTATCTCAGGATGATTATGATGAAGCAGTAAAAATAATGGAAGCTACATTGAAAGCTATTGCAAAAGAAGCAGAACCATATAAAGGTATTCTTTATGGTCAATTTATGTTAACTGCAGATGGGCCTAAATTAATAGAATATAATGCAAGATTTGGAGATCCTGAAGCTATGAATGTTTTACCATTACTTAAAACTCCATTAGCTGATGTATGTCAGGCTATTGTTGACGGTAATTTAGATAAAGTGGAATTCAATGACAAAGCTAGCGTATGTAAATATATAGTTCCTGACGGATATCCTGAAACTTCTCATGCAGGCGAAACTATTGAAGTGGATGAAAAAACTATTGAAGATTTAGGAGCTAAAGTATTCTATGCAGCAGTAGGTCTTGAAGATGACGAAATTCACCTTTCAGGTTCTAGAGCATTAGGTATTGTAGCTAGTGGAGACAGTATTGAAGAAGCTGAAAAAATAGCTGAAAAAGCATGTGCTTGTATAAAAGGTAATGTATATCACAGAAGTGATGTGGGAACTACTGACCTTGTTAATAAAAGAGTAGAACACATGAAAGAAATCTTAAATTAAATTTTAGGATTATTATTTTTAAAAAATAGGTAAAAAAGATTTTTAAATTCTTTTTTAATCCTTTTTTTAAAACTTTAGCTTTATTTTTCAGGATTAAACCTTAAAAATCATTTTAGCTTTATAATATGCTTTTATTTCTGTTTGTTATATTAAATGGTATAGAAAACTTTAATATATAATAATTATATATATTTTATTTTGTTAAGATTAAAGAAGGGTTAAACTATGAGCAATTTATTGTCTGTTTGTGACATCAAAGATGAAGTACTGGATATTTTAGAATTAGCTAAAAATTTCAAAGAAGGAAAAATGGAAGAAAAACCTTTAGCAGGTAAATCATTAGCTATGATATTTCAAAAATCATCTACAAGGACTAGGGTATCTTTTGATGTAGGTATGTATCAGTTAGGTGGTCAGGCATTGTTTTTATCCTCTTCAGAATTACAAATGGGTAGAGGAGAACCTATTCCGGATACTGCAAAAGTTTTAAGTCGTTTTGTAGATGGAATAATGATACGTGCTATTGAACATGATGATGTTGTGGAATTAGCTAAATATTCTGATGTTCCGGTTATCAGTGGTTTAACTAACTTGGAACACCCTTGCCAAGCTTTAGCTGATATGTTAACTATTCAGGAACATTTGGGTAAATTGGAAGGCAAAAAACTTTGTTTTGTTGGTGATGGAAACAATGTATGTAATTCTTTGCTTTTAATGGCACCTCTTGTTGGAATGGACATGTCTGTAGCATGCCCTGAAGGTTATGAACCTAACGAAGACATTGTTAATATGGCTAAAAAATTAGCAGAAGAACATAACAAGGAAATTACTATTAGTTCTGATTTAAAAGTCGCTCTTGATAATGTGGATGTAGTCTATACTGATGTTTGGGTAAGTATGGGTGATGAAAAAGAAGCAGAACAAAGACAAAAAGATTTTGCACCTTATCAAGTTAATTCTAATTTAATGAGTTTAGCTAATGATGGGGCTATTTTTATGCATTGCTTACCGGCTATTCGTGGTCAGGAAGTTAGTGGTGAAGTTATTGATGGTCCTCAATCAGTGGTCTTTGATGAAGCTGAAAACAGACTTCATGCACAAAAAGCAGTTCTTTATCACTTTTTAAAATAACTTTTTTTCAAATTTTAATTTTCATTATTTTTTCTTAAAAAACTAAGATACTTTTATATATTTTCATTAATAAACTTTAATCATTAAATAAAAAAAATTAAGGTTTTTATAATGAGAGGCGGAGAAGCAATAATTGAATCCCTAAAAAGAATGGGGGTAAATACAATCTTTGGTTATCCTGGAGGACAAACCATACCGTTTTATGACATGTTATATGATGCAGACATGGATCATATATTGGTTAGACATGAACAGTGTGCAGCTCATGCAGCAGATGGATTTGCAAGAGCTTCTGGTAAAGTGGGTGTGTGTTTGGCTACTTCTGGCCCTGGTGCAACTAATCTTGTAACCGGTATTGCTACTGCTTATATGGATTCTTCTCCAATCATAGCTATTACTGGTCAAGTACCAACACATTTAATAGGTAATGACGCTTTTCAAGAAGCTGATATTATAGGAATTACTATGCCTATTACTAAACACAGTTTCCAGCCAAAAGATCCTAATTTAATACCTTCCATTGTTAAAACAAGCTTTGAAATAGCTGAAAGTGGAAGGCCGGGTCCGGTTTTAATTGATGTTCCAAAAGAAATTCAGGAAGGAGAATTGGATTCTTTTGATGATTCATTAATTTCAACACCAGGTTATAATCCAACTTTAAAAGGAAACATTAAACAAGTTAGAAAAGCCCGTGATTTAATAAGGGAATCTAAAAAACCGATTATCCTTGCAGGTGCAGGAGTTATATTAGCTAATGCTTCACAGGAGTTGAAAGAATTATCTTACTTAATTAATGCTCCGGTCATGACATCATTACTTGGTAAAGGAGCTATTGATGAAACAGATGATATGGCATTGGGCATGCTTGGAATGCATGGAAGAAAAGTAGCTAATGATTCAATAAATGAAAGTGACTTGATTATAGCTGTAGGTATAAGATTTTCAGACAGGGCAACAGGAAGATTAGACAGTTTTGCACCTAATTCTAAAATTATCCATATAGACATTGATCCTGCTGAAATAGGTAAAAATGTAGATGTTGATTTGCCTATTGTAGGGGATGCTAAAAATGTTTTATCTTCATTAAATAATGTTTTAAAAGATTATGAAAGTAACGAAGATGCAAAAAAATGGGTTAAACTTCTTATAGAACGTAAAAAAGAATGTTTCCCTAGAGTTACTTATGATGATATTCCATTAAAACCACAAAGTGTTATCCGAGAAATCAGTGAAGTTTTAACTCCTGATTCTATTTTAACAACTGATGTAGGTCAAAATCAAATGTGGGCGGCTCATTTCTATGATACTCAAAAGCCACGTAAATTCATATCTTCCGGGGGTTTGGGAACTATGGGATTCGGATTGCCTGCAGCTATTGGAGCTAAAGTAGCATGTCCTGAAGATCCTGTTGTATCCATTAATGGTGACGGAGGATTTTTAATGGTTTGTCAGGAGTTAGCTACTATTAAAGATTATGATATTCCTGTTATTGCAGTTGTTTTAGAAAATAGAACTCTTGGAATGGTTTATCAATGGCAAAACTTATTATATAATGGAAGATATTCTGAAACTAAATTAGGAACAAGTCCTGATTTTGTTAAATTAGCTGAAAGTTTTGGAGTTAATGCAACCAGAATTACAAAACCTGGAGAAACTAAAGAGGCATTAAAATCAGCTATTAAGGATAATGAACCTATTTTGCTTGATGTTATAATTGATAAAGATGAAACTTTACCGATGGTGCCGCCAGGTGCAGCTATTGATGAAATGATTGGTGAATATAAACTTGAAAAAGATGTATAGGTGAGTTAAATGGCTTTAGAATATCATGTTATAAATGCATTAGTTGAAGATAAGCCGGGAGTATTGCAAAAAGTTGCTGGCCTATTTACAAGAAGAGGTTTTAACATTGATAGTATTACAGTTGGAGAATCTGAAGTTGAAGGATTGGCCCGTATGATTATCACTGTTAAAGCAGATCAAAAATTATTGGAGCAAGTTACAAAACAACTGAATAAGCTTGTAGATGTTATTAAAATAAAAGATATCACTGAAAATGCTGTTAAAAGAGAGTTATGTCTAGTTAAAGTTAATATTCCAAATGAAAAAGCTAGAGCAGAAATAATGCAGTATGTAAACATCTTTAGAGCTAAAATTGTAGATGTTTGTGAAGAAGCTTTAATTATTGAAATTACAGGTGACATTGAAAAGATAGATGCATTCCTATCCCTTTTAAAAGGATATGGTATTAAAAAGATTTCACGTACTGGTCTTACTGCAATGTCCCGTGGATTTCGTTCATGATGATCCTTAATGAAATTTTGGAGAATAATAAGAAATTTGTAGATGAATTTGTAGGTGAGGAATTATCCCACCATCCCCAAAAAAAGTTAGCTATCTTAACTTGTATGGATTGTAGATTAACTGGATTTTTAGAACCAGCGCTTGGTATTGGAAGGGGTGATGCTAAGATAATCAAAAATGCAGGAAATACAATTGTAGGTGAAGATGCTATTCGTTCAATAGCTGCTGCAATTTTCTCACTTGGTGCTGAAGAAGTTTTGGTTATTGGCCACACCGAATGTGGAATGGCAGGTTCTGACCCTGATAAATTAAGAAATGCTATGATTGAGAGGGGAATCCCTCAAGAAGAAATTGACAAAGTTGATTTAAAATCTTGGATTGGCGGATTTGAAGATGAAGAGGAAAATGTTATAGACACAGTTGAAAAAATTAGAAATCATCCTCTTATTCCAGATGTACCAATTCATGGTCTTATGATGGACATTGTTACAGGTAAATTAGATGTTGTAGTAGATGATAGATAATTATCGTCTACTTTTTTCTATTTTTAGGTATTTTAATTAAATATTTCACATCTAAAGCAATTTTTTAAGGTATTATCAATTTTTCTTTTGTTTAAACAGAAATTATATATATTATTGGCTACTAATTAATAAGCAAAGCCAAAGGGGTTTGCTTATACTTTCTTATAATTCAAGTATGAGAAAATAGTCTTATCTAGACAATGTTGTTATTAAGGGGATTATAGGTATGAACTTATAATCTAACAACATTTTTATAATTTTAATCTTATTTTAATAATTTATTATTTTTTTATAAATCGTAATGGTAATGTTTTTGAATTTGATTTATTTTGAGAATTAACTTGGAAAAAATGATTAGACTGTGCTAAATAAGGGTTTCAGCAAAGATAAAAAGCCAAAAATAATTCTCTTATTCTATAATAGTTATTATAATATTTTTTCAAGAATCATAATTATGAAAAAACATATAATTATTGGAATTATAGAAAAATACTCATAATTCAAGATGGATTCCTCCTTCTTATTTAGTAGGAGGTATATGATATAATTTTATTATTCATATTTAATTGTCCTCATCTAGATGGAGTTCAGTCTATATTTTTAAAATATAGTTGTATTTTAACTTATATAAATTTAAACGTATTTTAACCAGTTAAAATTACTTTTAATTGAGATATTGTTCTTATAATTTAAAATTAACCTGATTGAGAAATATTGATGTTAAATCAATAAGTTTTGTATAAAATAATAATTTTTCTTAACATTAGTTACTTTTATAAGTAGAAAAAATAATATATACTACTTGATATTTGAAGTACTTTAAATATCTCACATTTATCAATTATATAGGAGAAGTTAAAATGAAAATGTATTACGAATCAGATGTAAATACTGATGCTCTTGAAGGTAAAACCGTAGCTGTAATGGGTTATGGAAGCCAAGGTAGAGCACAATCTAGAAACATGGCTGACAGTGGTGTCAATGTTATTGTTGGACTTAGAGAAAATGGTAATTCTTGGAATTTAGCTAAAGAAGATGGTATGACTGTAAAAACCTTCTCTGATGCAGCTAAAGAAGCAGATATCATCCATATTTTACTTCCTGATGAAATCCAAGAAAAAGTTTACAATGAACAAATTGCACCTTATGTTGAAGCTGGAAATACCATTTCCTTCTCTCACGGATATAACATTCACTTTGGATTAATCAAACCTGATGAAGATGTTAATATTGTAATGTTTGCTCCTAAAGGACCAGGTTCTAGAGTAAGAACTACTTACTTAGACGGTTTTGGAATTCCTGGATTAGTAGCTATTGAACAAGACGCTACTGGAGATGCATTACAACTTGCATTAGGTATGGCAAAAGCTTGTGGTTTCACTAAAGCTGGTGTAATTGAAACTACTTTTAAAGAAGAAACTGAAACTGATTTATTTGGTGAACAAGCTGTTTTATGTGGTGGACTTACTGCATTAATTAATGCTGGTTTCCAAACTTTAGTAGAAGCTGGTTACCAACCTGAAATTGCTTACTTTGAAACCTGTCACGAAGTAAAACTTATTGTTGATGATATTTATGAACATGGTTTCGGCGGAATGTGGAAAGATGTAAGTAATACTGCAGAATATGGTGGATTAACCAGAAGGGACTATGTCATAACTGAAGAAACTAAAAAAGGTATGAAAAAAGTTTTATCTGAAATTCAAGATGGTACTTTCAAAAAACAATTTGCTGATGAAAATGCAACTGATGCAGCAAACTTAAAAGAAATGAGGGCTGCTGAAGACCAAGAAACTATTGAAGTTGTTGGAGAAAGACTCAGAAAAGCTTGTGGATTACAAAAAGATGATTAAATAATTTAATCATTATTTCTCTTTTTTCTCTTTTTTTTATAATTATTTTTTTGGATGCAATTATTATGGTTTTTATAGGAATGGATCATGGAACTACTGGAATCTCTTTTTGTATTATGTCTGATGATGGTGAAGTTATAGATGTTTTTAAAATTGGAAGAGAAGAAAGTAAACAGGGCAAAGTATCGGCTATTGAGGAATTATCTAAAAGAGTTGATTTAAACTCTATTGATTTGATGGCAGTTACTTATGCAATGGGTGATGGGATAAATAAGATTCAAAACATTACTCAGGTAAAAAATAGGGGAATTCTATCTATTAATGGAGCCGGAAAGGTCACCGGCGGAGGAACATTTGTTTTTAGTGAAATAGAGGACTCAAATATTCCGGCTGTTATGATACCTGGTCTTCATAAGGATTCTGATTCATTGGATAAATTATTCAGAGCAGCTTACTCTCATCAGGCCAGTCCTGAAAAAGTTAGCATATGTTATAATGCATTTTTAGAAACTGGCTGGAAAAATATGATTGTAGCAGATATTAGCTCCAATAGTGTGGATATTTTAATTGAAAACGGTAAAATTAAAGGAGCTATGGATGCTTGTTTAGGTGCTATGGGTATTGTCCATGGACCAATTGATCTGGAAATGATAAGACAAATTGATGAGGAAGATTTTTCAGCAAATAATCGTTTTTCACATGCAGGTGCTATAAAAATAGCTGATATTGACGGTAAAGTAGCTAATATGAAAGATCAATTATTGGATAATTATGAATCCGGGGATGAAAAAGCTAAATTGGCTATTGATACTTTAATAATGACTGTAGCTATGGAAATTGCAGGTTTGGATGTTGTTTGTGAAAATGAAATTGAAGGTATTGTTTTAACAGGTTCTGTAGGCAGTGCAACCAAACCTTTTAATTTTGAAAATGAGATTAACAAGTACTTTAAAAACAAGTATTCTTTAAAAATTATTTCTAAAGAATCCGGAGCTATTGGCGCAGCACAAATAGCTAGAGATGTTTATAATGGTAAAAAGGAGATTTTGGGGATTTTAGTAGATTATTAGCTAGTCTTTTAAACTAACTAAAACTACATTTCCACCTTTTATAGTTTCTAATCCGTTTTCAGTTTCAAGGACTAGATTTAAGTAATTATCAACAGCTATTACTTTGCCTTCACTGCGATTATCGTCTCTAAGATCTACACTAACATTTTTACCTTTAAATTGTAAAAATAATTTATTAATTTCATCATTGTTGTTCATTAAATCAAACCTTGATTTTTATATTATAATATTAATTTTTTAGCTTTATATAACTTATGCAGTTGTTTGTTAATAAAGTTCATATACTTAATGTTTACATAAAATAGATTATGGCAATTAATTTATTAGAACAAAATTTAGAAGCAATTACACAAACTTTAGCTAGATTGCAAAAAGAAGGGTGTAATGACGAGAAAATTTTAAATGAACTTCGTGAAGAAAGAGATAAAATACTTAAAGATTTAAAACTTTAAGCTATTTTAACCATTCTTTTATTAAATCCATTTCTCCGGTTAAATCAATTGTAAGTGGGGTTATGGTTGCTTTATTTAGTTTTTTAAGGCAATGGCCATCTGTACCTTCACAGTCTGAATTGTAAGGGTCTCCTCCAATCCAATAATAAGGTTTTCCACGTGGATCCAATCTTCTTTGAATTATTGGAGTGTACATTCTGTTTCCAAGTTTTGCAACTTCAAATTCTTCATCTACTGGATTTTCAGGTATATTTACATTTAATAAGTCAATGCCATCAGGCAATCCTTTTTTAAATACTATTTTTACAAGTTTTCTAAGCATTTTACCTGCAAAACTAAAATCAATATCTACGGTTCCATTTTCAAATTTAATATAATCTCTTGTAACTTCCTGAGAAATAGCTATTGAAGGAATTCCAAAACTTGCAGCTTCAAGTGCAGCACCTATTGTTCCGGAAGTTGTTAATTCAGCTTTTCCAATATTGAAACCGGTGTTTATTCCAGAAATCATTATATCCGGTTTTTCTCCCATAATTTCAAATAATCCGAAGGTAACTGCATCAGTTGGTGTTCCAGTTACTCCATAAGCTTGGCTTTTATCTCTTAAAGTTGTTGGATTTATTCTTAAAGGGTCATAAAGAGTTATTGCATGTCCAATTCCACTTTGTTGGGTTTCAGGGGCCACTACACAAACTTCACATAAATCTTCAATTGCATTTTTGGCAGCTAGTATTCCTGTTGCATTTACTCCGTCATCGTTACTTATTAATGCTTTCATATATTTTAATAATATTTTGGTACTTAAAATAATTTATGCTGATATGATAAACTTTAATAACAATTTCATGTATAAATTATATTAATAGATTTTTTTTGAAATAAACACTTACGGGTGGAAAATTGGAAAAACCACAATTGATTAATTTTATAGCTAAAGTGATGGAGGATTCAGGTTTTAAAGTTTATAAGAATTTTAAAACTTCACAAAGGGTTATAGATATTTATGCAATTTTGCCTACAACAATCGGGGATTTTGGAGTAGTTGTAGCATGTAAAAACTATGATAAAAATTTTGAAGTTGGCGTTGATGTATTAAGAGATATGGAACGTGTAGCTGAAAGTTTAAAAGCTTCTAAAGTAGCTATTATTGCATCATCTAGTTTTACAAATCAGGCTACTAATTATGCTCTTAGAAAAAATATCAAGCTTGTTGATAGGGATGATTTAGTTGAACTGGCTAAAAAATATCAGGATAAAACAGAAACTCAATCAACTTTGGATGTCGGAAAAGAAGAGGAAGTAGCTAATGAAGATTATTATGATTATTCATATGATTCTGATGATATGGATTATTTAATGAGAAAACAGGATGAAAAAGAATTTATTTATAACAGCTCAAATTCTTTGCATGCTTATGATAACTCTCATCGTTCTCATGGATTGCTGTCTAAATTTGAAGGTCATAATAGGTCTCAACAAAGAGCAAGTTTGGCTCCTGTAAATTCTTATTATTATGATTCTAAACCAAAAATGAGTTTTAATATTAGTGAAACATTATCCAGACTTTTAGCTAACCCTATAGCAGTTATACTTTTAGTTGTAATTGTCTCTTATGCATTATCCTATCTTTTAGGCAATGTTTTAAAAGCTGGTGGTGGAATTGGCGGTTTAGTTGAAATGCTTGTTGCATTAGTAATGTCTTATGGATTAACTTATTTCTTTTCAGAAAGAAACAGGTATTTCATTATTAGAGGAACCGTTATATTCTTTGTTTCATTAATTATATTGATTATATTAATTTTTGTTTAAATTTAATATTTTTATAATTTAAAACAATCACAATAAATCCCAATAAATACAGGAACCATATCATAATATCTGTAGGTCCTGTTTCAATCCAGATTAAGGTATGTGTTAAAATTATGGAATAGATTCCTATTCCAACTTCTTTTTTATATTTTCCAACTATATTGAGGACTTTTAAGAATATCCCCATGAAAAACATTTGTATTAAAACACCAGTTAATCCAAAATCAAGATATGCCGGTCCAAACATGGTGGAAGTTATACAAACATTGTCTGTAAGGACATACAGTCCAATAAAAGTTCTTGGGCTGCCACTTGAAAAAATCATAGATAAAATATGGCCATGAGTAGTGCCTCCCAAGTTTAAGATTCTTTGAAATACTTCAAGGGTAAATCCTGCTCTGTAAAATATTAGCTCAAGAGGATTCAACATCCAGTGCTGGCCTGAAATGGACTGTGATGCAATATATCCGATAGCCAGTAAACCGATTATGATCAATCCCACAAATAAAATTCCTATTTTTCTATTTATTTTATTGATATAATACATTGTAATAAATATACTGGCTAAAATTCCAAGTACTGATGTTCTATATCCATTTAATCCAAATATTAAAGCTCCAATTAAAACCAAAATCAGATATCTTTTTTTATAATATTTGGCTATTAAAAGATTTATCATAATTAAAAATAATGGATAAGCTATTCTCCAGATGTTTGTAGTTGCATTTGATTTCAGTACGCTGTTGAAAAGTGGAATTCCTCCAATAAGAATCATATTTATTGATTGAAGTATAATCGCTATTAAAACAAGTGTAATTAATATTTTTTGGTTAAAAAAGTTGTTTATTTTTATATATATTGGAGAAGATTCATTTTCATATATTGTAACTTGAGATTTTATAATTCCTGCTCCAATTAAAAATACCAGTGTTGCAAGTAAAACTGTTCCGATTGTTTCTGCACTTAAAGGATACTCGAATCTGTAATTAAATGATCCGATATATCCCATTGATAAAAAAACCATTATTGCAATTGCTACAATATATGGTGAAAAAAAGTCAAAGTTTTTAAAGTTCATAAAAATTATCCTCCAACTTCTCTTGCAGAAATAGCTAAATTCCCTCCGAAATTAGGCATAGCTGCTACATGTGTATGTACATAGCTTGCAAGTGTGTTTTTTTCCATAAATCCGTCTTGATTATTATATGAACCTTTTCCTCTTAAAATATTAAAAGCTAAATCATGTTTTATATTGGAATTGTCTACTAGAACTTTTGAGTAATGGAATTCATGTCCATTGAATTTTTCACCTTTTTTAGAGATTATATTGTCTTTCTTAACTTCGGCTATTGTATATTTTAAGGCCTGAACTTTATCAGTTAAAATTGAATTATATGGATAAACTCCAACTTGTTTGTCTTCATGAATAGAATTCATAAGATACATTAAACCTCCACATTCAGCAAAAATAGGTCTGTTTTCCATATGGAATTGTTTTATCTGTTTTAGCAGGACTGTGTTTTGGGATAATTCTTTAGAAAATAATTCAGGATATCCTCCGCCAATATATAATCCGTCTACATCTGGAAGGGATTCATCTTTTAGAGGTGAGAAATATTCCACTTTGCAGCTATTGGCTTCCAGAGATTCAATATTTTCCTTATAATAAAAATTAAATACTTCATCATATGCCACTCCAATTTTAACCTTCTGTTTATTCAGTTTATTCCAGATATCTTCTCTTGGTGAAGTTAATTTTGGAGCCTCTTTAGCTATTTCAACCAATCTGTCTAAATCAATAGATTCTTTTATTATATTTGACCAAAGTTCAATAAAAGACAGGGAATTTTCTCTTTCAACTGCAGGAACTAATCCCAAATGTCTTTGCTCAATGGATATTGAGTCATCACGGATAATTCCTCCGATTACTTCAACATCAGTAATTTCTTCAATGGATTTTTTAGTCTTTAAGTAATGGGCATTGTTTTTTACTTTATTTAGTATGACTCCAGCAATATTAATTTCAGGGTCTAATGCTTTAAATCCTAAAACTAAAGCAGCAGCACTTTTTACTAAACTTCTAGAATTAATAATTAAAATAACAGGAGCATTTAAAGATTTAGCTATTGATGCTGTACTTCCAATATCATTTATAGAGTCAATACCCTCATAAAGGCCACGGACGCCTTCAATAATTGCAATGTCTTTTTTTTCCATGGCTTTTAAAAATGCATCTCTTACCTGTCCCTCTTTCATAAAAAATGAATCAAGATTTCTTGAGGTATTTCCGGTAGCTAATGTGTGGTAAGTTGGATCAATATAGTCTGGCCCTACTTTAAATGGTTGGACATTATATTCTTCGCTTAATGCTTTCATAATTCCAGTAGCTATTGTTGTTTTTCCAACTGCACTACCAGTTCCTGCTAATATAATTCTCATAATATTATTTTATGGATTGTTGTTGTATAATTATTTATCGCATAACATGTTTTAAATAATATAATCAATATAATTTAAATTAATATATTTATGGTGGTTAAATGAGAATACTACTTATTCATTCTGATTATTTAAATTACAATGTAAAAAATAAAACACCTGTAGCTGAAGAAATCGAAGATGCTAAAAAACAAGGAGCATTTGACGAATCTTTAGTTGTATTTACAGCTGTTGAAAAAGACGACGAAAATAACCCACAAGGGATTGTTAAAAATTTAGTTAAAGAAGTTATTAAAACTAATGACCAAGTTAAAGCAGAAAATATAGTTTTATATCCATATGCTCACTTATCTTCTTCTTTAAGCTCTCCAAAAGTAGCTGTTCAAGTATTAAAAGATGCTGAAGAAGCTTTAGATGCTGAAGGATTAAATGTTAAAAGAGTACCTTTCGGATGGTATAAGGCATTTGAAATTTCCTGTAAAGGACACCCATTAAGTGAACTTTCAAGAACCATTACTGCTGAAGAGGAAGAGGAAGAGGAAGTAGAGAAAAAACCTTCTTCATGGTCTATTCTGGATGGAGATAAAATTATCGATATTGATGATTTCAAATTTGAAAATGATCAGTTGGAAAAACTTGTTAGCTATGAACTTGGTACCGGCGCATCTGATGCAGGAGAACCACCTCATGTTAAATTAATGAGGGAAAAAGAGTTATGTGACTATGAAAGTGCATCTGATGTAGGAAACCTCAAATGGTTCCCAAAAGGACGTTTAGTTCGCGATTTACTTGCTGATTATGTTTATAATTTAGTTGTAGACCAAGGAGCAATGCCTATTGAAACTCCAATTTTCTATGATTTGGACAACGAAGCTATTAATGTTCATGCAGCTAAATTTGGAGAAAGACAATACAGAACAGACACCAAGAAAAACTTAATGCTTAGATTTGCATGCTGTTTTGGTGCATTTAGAGTAATGGCTGATCCATTTATTACCTGGAAAAATTTACCTGCAAAACTCTATGAATTATCCACTTACAGTTTCCGTTTTGAGAAAAAAGGAGAAGTTGTAGGTCTTAAAAGATTAAGAGCATTTACTATGCCGGATTTCCATAGTTTCTGTGCTGATATGAACAGTACCTTAGAAGAATTCTCAAAACAAACTGATATGTGTATTCAGACAGGTGTAGATTTGGATGTTAATTATGAAATAATTTTCAGAGCTACTAAAGATTTCTATGATGAAAATAAAGATTGGATGTATAGCATCGGTAAAAAAATAGGTAAACCAGTTTTACTTGAAATTTTACCTGAAAGAAAACATTACTGGTCTTGTAAAATAGACTTTGCAGCTATTGACTACTTAGGAAGACCAATTGAAAATCCGACTGTTCAAATAGATGTTGAAAGTGGTAAAAGATTTGATATTACATATCTTGGAGAAGATGGAAAAGAACATTATCCAACTATTCTTCACTGCAGTCCAACTGGAAGTATAGAAAGGGTTATCTGCAGTTTACTTGAAAAAACAGCTATTGAATTAGATGAAAAAGCTCCAATGTTACCTACCTGGTTAAGTCCTATTGAAGTAAGGATTATAACTGTTGGTGAAGATCACAAAGACTTTGCTAATGAATTATATGATAAAATCAATGCTGAAAATATTCGTGTTGATGTAGATGACAGGGATGAAAGTGTTGGTAAAAAAATAAGGAATGCTGCTACTGAATGGATTCCTTACATATTTGTTGTTGGAGACAATGAAAAAGAATCTGGTGTGTTCTCCGTAACAGTTCGTGAAACTGGTGAAAAGGTTGACATGACTGTGGATGAATTAATTAAAGAGATTCTTGACAAAACCAAAGGAATGCCTTACAGAGGATTACCTTTACCAAAAGATATCTCAACAAGAATTAATTTCCAATAAACCTTCTTTTTTGAAGGTTTCCAATCTTTCTTTTTTTGAAAAATAAACTTTTTTTTAGTTATGGATGTGTCTGATTATTAATTTTCATAATCTTCGGTATTGGATAAAAAAATTATAACTATTTTTTCTCTCATGAATTTAACTTCTTTTAGTGTAAAATAAGTGTTGGATAAATCAAACATATTTTTATGAGAATTATAGATATGTGGGGGGATAAATCCACATATCTATTTATTCAAGGTGATGTGTTTATTGAATATATGGAGGTTTGATAAGACATTCATGACTAACCTTTCAATAATTTTGAAATATGTTTTAGTTACATATTCCAGATTATACTTTGTAAGGACTTATATATATTTTTTATCTTTTTTTAAGCTTTAATTTCATGTTTTTAGGGCATTATTGTATTTTAAATCAAAATTTACACTTTTAGAGCAATATTATCAGTAACTTGTTTTTTAGTAGTTAGCTTTATTTAATTAAAAAAATATAATTATATATTGTATATAATATACGGAGGAACTATTTAATGTACAATATAGGAGAAGCTCTTATTGGTGATGGAAACGAGTTAGCTCATATTGATTTAATAATCGGTGAAAAAGAAGGACCTGTAGGTCAAGCTTTTGCAAACGGATTATCAAATTTATCTGTGGGCCACACTCCATTAACCACTGTAATTAGACCAAATTTAATGACTAAACCAGCAACTTTAATCATTCCTAAAGTTACTGTTGGAGATTTAGACGATGCTGCTAAAGTATTTGGACCTGCACAAACTGCTGTTGGTAGGGCAGTAGCTGATGCAGTAGAAGAAGGATACATTCCAAAAGACATCGTTGAGGACATCGTAATTAATGTAAGTGTATTTATTGACCCTGCTGCAAAAAATTATAGGAAAATATATCAATACAACTATGGAGCAACTAAATTAGCTATTAGAAGGGCTATGGAAGGTTACCCATCTATTGACAAAGTACTTGCAGAAAAAGATCGTGGAACTCACCCAATTATGGGCTTCAGAGTACAAAAACTTTGGTCCCCACCATATTTACAAGTTGCACTTGATTTAGACAACTTAGACGCTATGGAAAGAATCATCAACGATTTGCCTGATAAAGAAAGAGTTCTTATTGAAGCGGGAACTCCACTTGTTAAAAAATTCGGTGTCGGTGTTGTTGGAAAAATTAGGGAATTACGTCCAAGTGCATTCATTATAGCTGACCTAAAAACTTTAGATGTTGGTAGAGTAGAAATAAAAATGGCTGCAGATGAAACAGCAGATGCAGTAGCTATTTCTGGTCTTGGAACTATCGAATCTATTAAGAAAGCTATTCATGAAACTCAAAAACAAGGTATTTATTCAATCCTTGATATGATGAATGTGGCTGACTTTGAAGAAAAATTATCTGCTCTTCCAGATGACTTAAAACCGGATATAGTTTTATTACACAGAAATGTGGATTTAGAAACTTACAAAGCTGAAAAAGGTGAAGATACCAGTGAAATGACTGAATGGGGTAATATTAAATCCATTAAAAAACTCATTGGTGACGGTTTAGTTGCAGTAGCTGGAGGAATTACTCCTAATAAAGTAGAGGAAGCTACTTCAAAAGGTGCAGATATTATTATTGCAGGTAGATACATTATTGGTTCTAGAGATGTAAGAAGAGCTGCTGAAGACTTCTTAGCACATTTCCCACAAGATCCAGATAGTATGAGACTTGCACTTGATGAAGACGAACAAGTAAATTAAATCTTTTGATTTAATTTATTCTATTTTTTTTTAAAAAAGGAGATTATAATATGGGATTTTGTAATTCTTGCGGCAGGCCAATTGTAAAAGCAGATTATGGTACTAACGCAGATGGTAGTTTAAATGATGAATATTGTAAAGATTGTTTTCAAAATGGGGAATTTACAGAACCTGATATAACTCTTGAAGAAATGATTACAAGAAAAACAAAGGAAATGATGGAAAAAAATCCTAGATTGCCTGAAAACCAAGCTACAGGTATTACTGTTGGATTTATACCAGGTTTAAAAAGATGGTGTCCAGAAGAGTTCTGGGATGATGAATTTTAGTCTGTTTTTAAAATAAATTCTTTAATTCTATTAGCTATATATTCATCATGACTTTTATTTGATTTGAGGAAGTAATTTTCTTCTTCTAATTCATTATATTTATCAACTAATTCGTTGTATTCATCATACATACTTTTAAGTTCTTTTTCTAGGTTTTGATTACTTTCAAAAATATTTGCATAGCTGGTTTTAGTATTAAGTGTGTCCTGTTTTAAGCTAGTGTATTTATTGCTTATTCTTTCGTAGCTATCTTTAATGCTTTTGTTTTCATCTTTTATGTATGAACATTTGTCCTTGAGGTTTTTGTTTTCGTCTTTTATGCTTGTGAATTTGGTTTTGATGTTTTCAGTTTCCTGTTTGATATTCACGAATTTGGTTTTGATGTTTTCGTTTTCTTCAATTAATTTAGAATGCTTGTCTTTTAAAGTTTCTAATTTTGAAGATTCATTTTCAAGAGTAGATAATAATTGATCTTTTTCTTGTTTAAGCTGATTAATCTCATTTTCAAATGCTTCGACATTTACTTTTGGGGTGGTTTCTATTTCATTGGTGTAGATATAATTGGCTATTTCAAGTGCACTAACTTTATCTTCCAAGTTCTTAAACTCTTCAATTTCACTTTGAGGAATAATTAAAACTTCTTCTTTATCTTCGTATATATCATCATGTTTAGGTATTGTGATTTGTATCTGTTTTGTTGTGTATTTTTTCTTTTCACCATTTTTAAGAGTTCTATTGTATTCTCTAGAATATTTTTTTACAACACCTTTTCCAGTTTTCATATTTTATTCCTCTATATTTAATATTATAATTATGTAGCTTAGTTATTATATTTTTTTCTAATTTTCTCATCGTGTAGTGTTAAGGTTAGACATAATCCAATTGTCAGCAGGATTGCCGTAACATCCATCACAAGTTTCATTGCGTCTTTTAATATGGTATTTACAATTTTTTCAGTTAGGCTGTTTTCATGTTTCAGTTCTGTTGTGTTTACATGACCTAATTTTTCAAGATATTTTCCACTGTGGTGGGTAATATTGTTGTCATCTAGATAATTGGGAGCATAAGTATCTACTGCATCATGCAATCCGCTAAACGCTCCAATTATGAGAATACATCCGATTATGGCAGTTCCCATTGATGATCCTAAAGTTTGGCTTGTTGTAATAAGTCCTGATGCTGTACTTTGTTTTTCTTCAGGAGTGGTATTAAGTGAAATGTCCACACCAAGTGAAATGACAAATCCTAATCCCAGTCCAAAGACGGTTAATCCTGGGGCTATGTCTATGAAGTGTGTATTTAATCCAAATTGGTATTTAAGTAAAAATGTTGATCCGATAGCCAATATGAATCCTATAATCATTATAATTTTATGATTAAATTTCATAGCTAATTTCGGAGCAAGTAATGAAGTTATTAGAAGGCCAACTGTGGATGGAAGTAAAGTTAATCCGGTTTTAAATGCACTTAAATGCAATACACTTTGCAGGAATACAGACACTGCAAATAATGCTCCGGCAAGTGATAAATTAGTTATCAAACGTATTCCCATTCCTGTTTTTAAATTATGATTTTTAAGTAAGCTGATATCTACTAAAGGTGTTTTTCCTTTTTTCTTTTGTTTATTTTCAAATATTCCGAAAGTTACAAGTAAAATAACTGATAATGAAATTAAAATCAATGTTGTTAACTGGTGGTGTTTTAAACATAATATTCCCAAAACAAGACTTATCAATCCGCTTACACATAAAATAGCTCCAATTATATCAAAATCACTTATGGTAAGGTGAGGTTTAAAGTTTTTAATTTTATATGAGAATAAGAATATGAATACAACTATTAACAGTTCAAGTACAAATCCGAATCTCCAGCTTAAAAATGTAGTTACAACTCCTCCAAATAATGGTCCGATAGCTGCAGCTATTCCTGCAATTGCACTGCTGATTGCAAGGGCAAAGGTACGTTTGTTATCTTTATATGTTCCACTAATTATGGAAATTGTAGCGGGGGTCATCAATGCACCGCCCAATCCTTCAAGTATGGACCATCCAATAAATAATGTAGTTGCATTCTGACTTATGGAAGCAATTAGTGCACCCATTCCGTAAATTAGTGCACCTATTAAAAATATTTTCTTTTTTCCGACAATATCCTGTAATTTAGATCCAACAAGCATTAATGAGGCAGTAATTAAAGTATAAAAACAAATAATTAATTGTATTGTGCTTAACGAAGTATTTAAGTCTAAAACTAGTTGTGAAATACTTACATTCATAAAAGTCGAATCTAAAGTTATTATAAATGAAGCCAATGCCACCAATATAAGTGGGAGCCATGTTGTTTTATCTTTTGTAATAATTATCACCAGTTTAATTTAATATTTCTAAATTTGTTTAAACTATTTAAAGTATTTAATTATAAACATTTAATTGAGGTTGATTAAATGAAAGTTTTTGGTATCTGTGGGAGTCCTAGAAATGATACAACATACCATGTTTTGAAGGAAGCATTGGATAAATTAAA
This sequence comes from Methanobrevibacter smithii ATCC 35061, assembly GCF_000016525.1. Taxonomy (NCBI): domain Archaea; kingdom Methanobacteriati; phylum Methanobacteriota; class Methanobacteria; order Methanobacteriales; family Methanobacteriaceae; genus Methanobrevibacter; species Methanobrevibacter smithii. Next base: position 1,209,972 of record NC_009515.1, on the reverse strand, counting down.
TAATCATGGATTTGAAACAGAGCTATTTAGTTGTTTTGGAAAAGATATTGGTCCTTGTATGCATTGTGATTATTGCTTGGAACACAAAAAATGCATTAGTCATGATGATATGCTGGAAGTATATGAAAAACTTCAGCAATGTGACGGACTAATACTGGCTACTCCTGTTCAAAGCGGAGGTATAAGCAGTAACTTGTCAGCTATTATGGACAGAACACGTGCTCTGGAAGCTGTTGATTATAATATTTTAAGAGGAAAAATTGGAATGAGTATTGCTGTTGGTGGAGACAGAACAGGAGGTCAGGATTTTGCCCATTTAAAAAATATAACTTATTTCATGATACATGGAATAATCCCGGTAAGTGGTGGACCTTTTGGATCTAATTTGGGAGCTTCTTTTTGGTCTAGAGATTCTATTGAAGATATAAAAAAAGATGATTATGGTTTTGAATCATTAAACAGAACATTAACAGAATTTGAAAAATTTTTAAAAAAATACATTGATTAAGTTATTGCAATGAGTATATTTATATAGTAAAATTAATTTATATTAGTATAGTTTTTTTATTTTAATCAAATTTTTTTTATTAGGTTATGTTATGGCAAATAAGTTAGTTAGAGGTAGCTTTATTATTTTTATAGGTAATATTATCTTCCGTATTGGAGGGTATCTGTACCGTTTTTTAATGGCTGCTCTTTTAGGCCCAACTAGTTGGGGTATTTTAGCTACTACTTTGCCATTTCAGGGAATATTCCAAACATTGTCTGCTGGTGGACTCCCTCCGGCAATAGCTAAGTATGTTGCAGAATATGAAGTTGTAAATGAACATGACATGGCCCGTAAAACGATTTATGTAGCTTTAAAAATCATGGTATTTCTGGGAATATTCTTTGGAGTAATTATGGTTTTCATTGTTGCTCCATGGCTTGCTTACGATTATTTGGGAAAACCGGAAACACTTGTTCCCCTGCAGATTGTAGGTCTTATTACTCCGTTTAGTGTTATTGTCGGTGCTTTTAGAGGAGCATTCCAGGGAGTATATAAAATGGAGTATATTGTATATACTCGTGCTGTAGAGCAGTTAGGAATGATTTTATTTGCAACTGCATTTGTTTTAATTGGATTTTCTGTTACTGGTGCACTGTGGGGTACTGTAATAGGTTTTGCAGCGGCAGCGGTTTCTGCAGTATATATATTCAGACATCATATGGCAAAATATATTCCTCCTGCCAGTGTAGATTTTAAGTTTACCTGGAGAGATGAATTGAATTTGGCTACTACTTTAGTTAAATTCTCCATTCCTGTAATTATTACAGCTATTGCTGAAATGCTTATTTACAATATCTGTACTATGGTTATGGGTAAATTTTTAGCTTTAGAAGCTGTCGGATTTTTTGCAGCTGCTGATCCTATATCCAGATTGCCATTAATGATTTCTATTTCAATAGCTACAACAATTTTGCCGGCTTCTTCTGAGGCATTCAGGGCGGGAAATAAGGTAGCACTGGAAAAATATGTTTCTGAAGCATATAAATTTTCTTTACTGTTCGTTGTTCCAATGTGTATAGGATTGGCTTGTTTTGCAGCTCCTATTTTAAGATTGCTTTATTTCACTAATCCGGCTTATGTTGCAGGTGCATCTGCATTAGCTATTTTGTCTATTGGTATGACATTCTACTCAATATTTTCAATTTCAACAAGTATTGTTCAGGGTATTGGTAATCCGAGAATTCCTATGTACATATTAGTATTTGGAGCTATTTTGACAGCTGTTTTAAATTGGGTTATGGTTCCAACTTTAGGTATTGCAGGCGGTGCTGCAGCTACTTCAATAGCCTGTTTTGCAATGATGGTGCCTATACTTTATATGGTATTCAAATTAACTCAGGTTAAAGCCCCTAAAGTTTCAGTAATTAAAATATTTGCTGCTTCAATGATAATGGGTGTTGTTGCATATATTATGCCTAAGACAACATCCTGGTTGTTTGTAGGAATTATTGTCTGTATGATTGTGTACTTCTTTGCATTAATACTTGTAAGATTCTTCACTCAGGAGGATATTGTGGGTTTAAGAGCATTATCCTCTAAATTCGGACCTTTGTCTAAAGTTATGGGTAAAATGTTGGATTTAGTTGAAAAAATCGAATTCAGATAAAATTTGCACGATTATATTTTTCAAATCCTTTTTTTATTTATTTATATTTCTTAAAATAACTAAAAATTAATATAACAACTTTTATTTTGATTATTATGATTATTTTATTTTTATTTTAATTTTTTTAATTTATTTAGGTAGTGTTTAAAGATATTAAGAAAAATATCGATAATTAATCAGCATTGCTTTTTAGAATAAGTCTATGTTATTATTCAATAACTTTTTACAGGTATTTATTTAAATAATCTGTTATTTTTAATATTTTTTCATCGAAACATTATTTAATTATAAAAATCATAATATTCTTCATTATATTTTGGAGGAATATTGATGACCGATGTGAAGGCAGGTGTTGAATATAAAATCAATGTTGATGGGAATTCCTTCTTATTGGATGGTAAAAAATATCAATTATTGGAAAGCATCCTAGATACTGAGTCAATGACTGAATCCGCTAAATCAATTAAGGTTTCTTATAGAACAGCATTGAATTATATTGATAAAATAGAATCAGCACTTAATGTCAAAATTGTTAATACAACTAAAGGTGGAAAAGGTGGAGGTGGGGGAACTACCCTTACTGATGAAGGTTATTCTATTTTAAAAGAATGTAAGAAAATTAATGCTATTATGGAATTGCATAAGGATGTTAATGAAATTGAATCTGAAGTTTTAGACATTGATGAATCTAAAGGAATCATGACTGTTAAAATGAAACAATTTGAGATTAACACTCCGTTAAATAGAAATTATAAAGTGGGAGACAAATTACTGGCATTAATCAGCTATGATAATATTTTTGTCATGCTGGAACCTCAGACTTCCAGTATTCGTAATATTATTAAAGGAAGAATCATTGAAATGAAACTGGAAAAAGAGGTTATTCGTGTAAAAATAGATGTTGGTGGACTTAATTTATATTCTGACATAACTTTATCTGCAGAAAAAGATTTAAATCTTACAATTGGTAAAGAAGTATATATTGGATTTAAAGCAATGTCTGTTGCCACTTTAAAGTTATAATTCTGGGGGAATTTTTATTTTAAAAATTGAGGTTGATGAAAGCAGATGTACGGGATGTGGGTCCTGTTATGATATTTGTCCAAAAGCAGGTAAAATATGGAAAATAAATGATGTTGCACATGTATTGGATTTAAGATATTGTCATGTTTGTACTATATGTGCGATGGCATGCCCTGAACACTGCATTAAAATTATACGTAATGCTCCGGAAGAGTGAATAATTTACTCTTCTTTTAATTTAACAATAGTTTGAGGAATAGCTATGGATAGAAAATCAAATGTTTCAAGAACTACATCTGAAACAGATATACAAATAGAAATGAATCTTGACGGAAAGGGAAAATATAATATTTCAACTGGTGTGAATTTTTTTAATCATATGCTGGAGGCATTTTCAAAACATTCAATGATTGATTTGGTTGTTGATGCAAAAGGAGACATTGAAATTGATGACCATCACACTATTGAAGATGTCGGTATATTATTGGGTGAAGCTTTCAGGCAAGCTATTGGAGATAAAAGGGGAATTAAAAGAATGGCTGATGCTACAGTACCTATGGATGAATCAGTAGCTAAAGTAGCTATTGATATTAGTGGGCGCAGCTATTGCAATATGGAATTTGATTTTACTAATGAAAAAATTGGAGACATGACTTCTGAAATTGTTGTTCACTTTTTTGAGTCATTTGTATCTTCGGCTAAATTAAATATTTACGGGGTTTCAAAAGGAGCAAATGATCATCATCAGGCTGAAGCGGTCTTTAAAGCTTTTGCCAAATCATTAAAAGAAGCAATAAAGATAGAGCATGATGAGATTCCTAGTACAAAAGGTGTTTTATAAGTGGCAGGTGAAGATTTCTCTCAACGGGCATCTCATGATCGTTTAAGTGCAATAACTGATGGAGTTTATGCTGTAGCTTTGACTTTGCTTGCTTTGGAGATTGTTGTTCCGTCAGTTAATTCAATACATTCTTCTGCTCAATTAAATGATTACATGGTTAATAATCTGTTGCCGCAGTTATCCCTGTATTTAATTAGTTTTATTATTCTTTCAAATTTTTGGGCATCTACTAATGCTATTCCGATGTATAAAAAAGTGGATAATACTATTCTTACAATAAATTTGGCTATTTTGGCATTGGTGGTTTTAATACCGTTTTCAACTTCTTTTGTATTGTCTTTTTATCATTACTCTCAAAGCGTAATTATTTTTAGTTTGATTATCCTGTTGGTTGGATTGCTTTATCTGATTTTATATATTTATTTATTTAAAGAAAATTTAGTTAAAGAAAGGATTTATAAGTTTATAGAACCTCATAAAAGGATTATGCTTATTGAATTAAGTATTCCACCAGTGTTGGCTTTGATATCAATAGTATTGGCATTGTTCAATCCTTTAGCAGGTATGTATGTTTATGTTATTGTGCTTTTTGCAACAATGATAAAAAAAATAGCTAAAAGATTTATAAAGAATTAATTTTTTTTAAAAAATTTTGTTGTCTAAAAAAAGATAATGTAAGTAGCTAAAAAGCTACTTTTAATTTTTATATTTATTCTGGTTTACTGATTAAGTCGGTTTTGCAACCAGTGTTACCCTCTTTCATGTGAGGGGTTCTTAAAACAGAATCGTTTCCTTTTTCAATTTCTCTAGCTTCATCAGCTAATGCTGCTGCAGATGCTGCCATTTCATGTGCTGCTGCTACTAATGGGATGAAGTTTTCGAAACCTTTGGTCATGAAACATCCTTTCATATCTAAGTTTGCAACAGCTCCAGCCATTTCATATGCTGCAATAGCTTTTGCTTTTGCATATGGGTTTTCAAATCCAGCTGCTTCAACAGCTTTTTCAGCAGTAATTATAAGTTTAGGTAATTCGATATTTCCTGCTGCAGCTCCGTCAATTACACCGTCAATTGTGTTTTGAACTAATCTTAAAGCTCCGGTTTCTGCAAGCACTTTGAGAATATCTGCGTTGAAAATAGCCATTTCAGTTGGGTCTAACCATTCTCTTTTTGCACCAATCATAGGGTCAGACATTACAATAATGTATCCTAATCCTTGTTCATCCATTTCATCTTTTTTACCTTTACCTGGTGCATCACCAATGATAATAGCCGGGATGTCTTTTTCAGATAACAATTCTCTTGCTTTAGCTGGTCCAGGTGCTCCTGGGTTTGGGCTAATGAAGATACAGAAATCTGGGTCAAATTGATCAACTTTTGGTACAACATCTTCTACTTGTTCAGGATTCATTTTTGCTCCAGATCCGAATACTCTTACATCAATATTTGGTCTGTCTGCTCTTTCATCTAAAAGAAGGTCTAATACTGGAGAAGTTCCAATATTTCCACTTTTTATAATTCCTATTTTTACAACCATTTTGGTTCACCTATTAATTTCTATACTTTTGTTTATAGAATTGTATATTTATTAATCTTTTGATTTAGCTCTGTTTAATAAATTGAATATTTTCCATAATTCTATTCAAAAATTTTAGAAAAAGTAGTTAGAAAACGATAAAATATTCATATAATAATAGTTAAATTTTTAAAAATAGTTAAGAAGTGGTTCCGACGAGATTCGAACTCGTGATCCCCTCCTTGTAAGGGAGGTATCATACCACTAGACCACGGAACCATAGTACATCATTATTTATTGATATTATCATATATAAAGCTTTTGGTTTTTTAAGTAATTTAGATTTTATTTCCACAATTGAAGCAAAAAGTATCATCTTTATTTACTGTACTTCCGCAATTGCTGCATTTTAATTCATGATTTAATTTGTTTCCGCAGTTGGTGCAGAATATATCATCATCATTTACTGGATGTCCGCACTTATTGCATCTTAATTCCGTTTTTATTTTTTTTCCGCAGTTGGTGCAGAATATATCATCTATTTTTACAATATTTCCACAATATTTGCAGGTATTTGCAGAATGGCTATTTTTAGTTGCAGCTATTCCAGACACTCCTGCACTGGGTGTTTCGAATGTAGGTACTTTTTCAAGTATATTTGAACTTGTTGATGTACTGTTGGATAAAACTGGCTGACTATAAAAGTCTGTTCTGTTTTCTATTTCAAATATCATTTCATTCATTGCAGCAATTCTTTTATCATCAGAGGGGTGGGTAGAAAAGAAATCAAAATTATTGGCATTTTCTTCACTCATTGATTGCCAGAATGCCGGAATTCTCCTTATGTTATAACCTGCCCAATGAATTATCATCATTCCAAGTTTGTCTGCTTCTATTTCTTGGGATCTTCCAAATGGTTGTATTAAAAAAAGTTCAGATCCGATATCTGCTATATTTGTAATTGCACTTGTAGCAAGTCCTAATTCTTCTTCACCTAAAAGAATAAGTCCGAGGCTTCCAATTCTGGAAAGGGTTGTTATTGTATTTTTTGTATTTCGAACACTGGACTGGGTTCTGCTGTGGTCTAAAAGAGCATGTGCCATTTCATGACCTAGGATAAATGCTATTTTTTCTTCAGTATTGGCTATTGGCAGAATTCCTGAAAGTACGATGATTTTTCCTCCAGGGATGCACATTGCATTTTCGTCCTCATCTGCAATTAAATGGACTTCCCAGTCATAATAATCTGCTGTATAATCTGATCTTCCAATTTTAGCTAAATAATCTTCAACAGCAGTTATTAGATTTGAAGTAACCTTTAATATTAATTGGCCTTCTTGTGTCTGGTCTAATATTTCATGGCCATCTATCTTATTGTAATACTCATTATAACATTCATTTAAGAATTTGTCATCATCTATATTGTCATAATGAGATTTTCCAGTAAAAGGGTTAAGGCCACTTCTGTCATCTTTACTCATTTTACCACCATATTCTATTATTAGTTTATTTTTTATACTTTATAAAATCATGGGTTTACTTTGTGTATAAAATTCGCATCTGTCTGATAAGTAAGTTATAAATAAAAATAACACTATAATATACACTAATGAATTATTAATTGAAAGTGATATAAATGGCATGGGACGATTCTGCTAGTAAAATATGGATGGACGGAAACATGGTTGATTGGAAAGATGCAAAAATTCATGCTCTTTCACATGTAGTCCATTATGGTACAAGTGTTTTTGAAGGTATTAGAGCATATGACAATAAAAAAGGCACTTGTATTTTTCGTTTAAATGAACATGTAAAACGTTTATTTAATTCAGCAAAAGTTTATAAAATTGATATTCCTTATACTCAAGAAGAAATTGCACAGGCAATTAGGGATACTGTTAAAATCAATGAGTTAGCTTCCTGTTACATACGTCCTATTGTATTTAGAGGATATGGTCAGTTAGGAGTTAATCCGTTATCCTGTCCTGTTAATACTGTAATTGCTGCTTGGGAATGGGGATCTTATTTAGGTGAGGAAGGAATGGCTAACGGTGTAGATGTTGGAGTTTCATCCTGGAGAAAACCAGCTCCGGATACTTTCCCAACATTAGCTAAATGTGGTGCTAATTATATGAATTCTCAATTAGCTAAACTGGAAGCTATTGACCATGGTTATGAGGAAGCTATCATGCTTGATTATGAAGGGCATGTTTCTGAAGGTAGTGGGGAAAACATTTTCATTATTGAAGATGGAGTATTATACACTCCTTCAATGGATTCTTCCAATCTTAAAGGAATTACAAGGGAATCTATTAAACAATTGGCCAATGATTTAGGCTATGAAGTAGTTGAAGAAAGAATTTCAAGAGAAAGATTATATTTTGCTGATGAAGTATTTTTCAGCGGAACTGCTGCTGAAGTTACTCCTATCCGTTCAATTGATCATAAAATCATTGGTGCAGGTAAAAGAGGTCCAATTTCAGAAGAATTACAAAAAACTTTCTTTGACATTGTTGAAGGCAAAAAAGAAGATAAATTTGGCTGGTTGGATTACGTTTAAATGGTGTGAGAAATGGATATAATTCAGGCAATTATTATTGGTATTGTTCAGGGATTAACTGAGTTCTTACCTGTAAGTAGTTCAGCTCATTTAATCTTTGCTCAAAATGCATTAGGGGTAGAATCCTCTCTTGCTTTTGATGTTTTTCTTCATTTAGGAAGTTTAATAGCTGTATTATGGTTCTTCCGTGCAGATATTATCAGAATGATTCAGGCATTCTTATTAAGTATTGGAGATATTATTCAGCACAGATTTAAGGAAGGATTTTACTCTGATCCTTATAAAAGATTGGTCTGGTATGTAATTATAGCTACTATTCCTGTAGGTTTAGTTGGTGTATTATTTGAAAGTCAGGTAGAGTCATTGTTTGCAGGTGCATTATATGTTCCGGCATTTTTCTTATTTGTAACAGGTACTATTCTTTACTTATCTCAAAGAATGAATTCTGGTGAGGTTGATTTATCAAATCTTTCACTTAAAGAATCAATATTTATGGGATTAGGTCAGGCATGTGCTATATTGCCGGGGCTTTCACGTTCAGGTACTACAATAGCTGCAGGACTTGTAATAGGATTAGATAAAGAATTTGCTGCTAAATTCAGTTTTATATTATCTATTCCAGCTATTTTGGGAGCATTTGTAGTTCAACTTAAAGATATTGGAACAATCACAGATTTCAATGCTTTAGCTATTTTATTCGGATTTTTAGCAGCATTAATATCTGGTTATTTGGCTATTAAATGGTTACTTGAATTAATTCAAAAAAGAAGTTTGGATATTTTTGCATATTATTGTTGGATTGTAGGAATAATAGTATTTATGGGTTCAATAACCCATTTATTCTAAATACTATTCACTGCAAACCTTTTCTATTTTTTTTCTTAATCTTTCAACAGAGTTTCCTCTAATTAATGCTGTAAACATTGCACCGCCGGCCCCAACACCTTCTTTAACAAAACCGTCAAGGTAATTTTTTAATCCAGGGTACTCTGCATCTTCAAAATTAGGGTCTACAATATTGATTGTGATGTCTTCATCAATCTGTTTTATAAGGTCAAATAAATCAGCGGTTTCATCATTGGCTACAAAAACTGTAGTAGCTAAGTTTATCCTTGAAAAATCAAAATTGGGGTTTATGGATTTTACAATTGCACAAACAGCAGCCATTTGTGTTCCACCGCCTAAAATTATTGGGATGTCTGTAGAAATTACAAGTCCAGCCATTCCTGCAAGGGTTGGATCTCCAACCGCTCCAATAGCTTGCATTGCATCAATTTCATCAGTTTCAGGATTAAGACCTGCATTTTTCAATCCTTCATCCACTACTTTTGTTTTTAAATCATGAGGATTTGTAGGCATACTTCCACTGACTTTCTCATTAGCATCATATCCAAGAGCTCTTAAGACTCCAAGAGCAGTAGTTGTTCCTGCAGCTATACTTTCTCCGATTACTAGATAGTCATGCATCATTGAAAGCTTTGATCCAAGTTCTTTTGCATTTTCATAAATTTCCAATGGATTTAAAACTCCTTTTCCAGTTCTGATATCTCTTCCGTATTCCTTTCCAAGTCTGTTGCATTCTAAATCAGGAGTAATTTTGGAACCTGCATCTACTATAACAAATGGGATATCAGCAAGTTGTAGGGATGCTTTAGTTAGCATTGATGGTGTTGGTGCAGCAGTTTCTCCAACTACTGTTTGGGGGATTTCGTCCATACAATGAACACTTCCGTGAACCATTATTTCAGCATCTGCTGCAGGTGTATATTCAGTTAATTCGGGGGTTGCTCCAGCTCCGGATATTCCAGGTATTTTGGAAGTTTCAGTTGTACCTATCATACATATAAATACAGGTTCTGCATACTTTATCTGGTTTATTAATTCCTCAGAACCGTATGTTGTTATTCCGTCAATCATTTATTCACCTTTTTTAATTCTTCAATAATAATTTTATTTTGATTTATAATTTTTTGATTTTGCTTAATAATTTTTTCCAACATCTCTTTTTGAGTCAAATCCGTGCTGAATGTTTTTCCGTCTCTGGCTCTTGGAGGTATTTTAAATTCATTTGTTTGAGGTCTTGGGGGGATTCTGTTCGGACTGTCGGAATCTTTTTTAATTTCCTGTGTGTAGATATTTGAAACATTATTTTTACTGTTTTCTTCTAACAGTTCCATTAATCTGGAATCTACTTCATCACCTTTAAGCTGTCCCTGTTCAACTTCAAATCTTAATCTTTTTTGGATATTATATCCCTGATAAATTGGGATGTCTCTATTTTTGATTTCTTCTTTAAATTCCTCACTAAGATGTATGTCTCCCGTTAATTGTTTAACTCTTTTTTCTTCAGAAGTTTTTGTGCTATAAAATCCCATGGTTAGTAATTTATTTTTGAAATTTAAATATTTGTAGGAAGTGTGATATTATAAAATGTGTGTTTTTGCAAATTTTAAAATAGTCGTGAACTGTATCTTATTTATATTTCAAATGACCAATATTAAATTAAATTATTTTTTAAGTTGATTGTTTTGATATGTTTAGGAATTGAAGGAACTGCTGAAAAAACAGGTGTAGGAATAGTTGATAGTGACGGAAATATATTGGCTATGGCGGGAGAACAATTATTTCCTGAAAAAGGAGGTATTCATCCTAGAATAGCTGCCGAACATCATGGATATTGGATTCCAAAGCTAATTCCAAAAGCTATTGATGAAGCGGGAATTTCTTACGATGATTTGGATTTGATCTCTTTTTCACAGGGTCCTGGTCTTGGGCCTGCTTTAAGAATTGTAGCTACTTCTGCAAGAACACTGGCACTATCATTAAATAAACCGATAATTGGTGTTAATCATTGTATTGGGCATGTTGAAGTGGGAAAATTAGATACTGGTGCAGTTAATCCGGTAACACTTTATGTAAGTGGTGGAAATAGTCAGGTAATCTCTCATGAAAGCGGAAGATATAGGATTTTTGGTGAAACATTAGACATTGCTGCAGGAAACTGTCTTGATCATTTTGGCCGTGAAACTGGTTTGGGTCATCCGGGAGGTCCGGTAATTGAAAAATTGGCTAAAAAAGGGTCTTATGTTGATTTGCCATATGTTGTAAAGGGAATGGATTTTTCATTTTCAGGATTATTGTCTGCAGCTTTAAGGGAAGTTAAAAAAGGCACTCCAATTGAAGATGTTTGTTTTTCACTGCAGGAAACCGCTTTTTCAATGCTTGTTGAAGTAACAGAAAGGGCACTGTCTCATACACAAAAAGATGAGGTCATGTTATGTGGGGGAGTTTCTGCAAATTCCAGACTCAGGGAAATGCTTAAGGTAATGGCTGAAGAACACGGAGCCAAATTTTGCATGCCTGAGATGAAACTGTGCGGTGATAATGGAGTAATGATTGCATGGTTGGGATTAATTATGCATAATCAATTTGGTCCTTTGGATATTAAAGATACTGGAATTATTCAGCGTTTCAGAACTGATGAAGTGGAGGCACCATGGGTTAATAATAATGATTCTCATTTAAAATTACCTGATAATTTAATAGCTAAAGGTGCTGAATCGGATATTATTAAAAGTTCATATTTAGGTAAAAATGCAGTATTGAAAAGTAGAATTCCGAAAGCTTACAGAATTGCTGAGATTGATTCCAAAATAAGAAAGTCAAGAACTAAACTTGAAGCCAAATTGCTGTCTGATGTTAAAAAATCAGGTGTAATTACTCCTGTATTGTATGATGTTGATTTGGAAAATAAATCTATATTGATGGAAGCTATTGAAGGTAAAATGCTTAAAGAAGTTATTGATGACAATTTAGCTTATAAAATTGGAGTTGAGATAGCTAAAATACATAGTTTGGATATTATTCATGGGGATATTACAACTTCCAATATGATGCTTAGAGGCGGAAAATTAGTATTTTTAGATTTTGGTCTTGGGAGACATTCTGATTTATTTGAAGATAAGGCAGTTGATTTGCTTGTGTTGAAAAAATCATTGCAAAGTATAGACAACACTACAGCTAGCAAATACTTTGATAATGTCTTGGAGGGTTATGCAGAATCATATGGAAAAAATAAAGATAAAATAATTGAAAAAATAAAAGAAATAGAATCTAGAGGGCGTTATACTCATTAGAAAAGTACAGGTTGTGCCGACCTTATTTTTATATATGTGAGAACCTCTTTTTTTTAGTGTATTGAATGTGGGATTGACACAAATTTCTAAATCCGTTTGCATAAAACTTATAAAAAAGTTCCGGTGCTTATAGATTTTAAGCACCAGAACTTATGATACAAAATTTCTTTTGTAGTTATAATTAAATTTTTTGGAACTGTTGAAAATTAAAAAATAAATGTAGTTTGATATTTGAATATTGCTTTTCACTTCGTAAATTTATTATAACTCTCCAATTGTTTTAATTTTAAATAAATATTAAATGCTATTTTAAACAGCCGATTGGAATTACTTTAACGCCATCCGGACGAGTGTATGCATATTTTCCACCAGTAAGCACTGCAAGAAATGTAGGATTATCCAATTTTTTATTCTTTTCAATTAACTCCTTGATTTTAAGGAGATTTTGGGCACCTTCGTTTATTCTTTCACTTCCAAGCTTGCATTCTATTAATGCATATCTTCCGTCCCTCAAGTGAACAACACAGTCAATTTCTAAATCTGACTTGTCATGGTAATATGAAACTTTTCCGCCATGGGAATTTGTATAAACACTTAAGTCACGAATGCATAAATTTTCAAAAATAAATCCGAATGTTTCCAAATCATTCGCCATTGATTTAGGATTTGCATTCAATGCTGCTACGGCAATTGAAGGATCAATGAATACTTTTTTATTTCCTGATCTGATTGCTGATTTGGATTTGATGTTTGGGGACCATCCTCGGTTGTCTTCAATTACAAATAATTTTTTCAAGGCATCAACATATGAATAGTATGTGGGTCTACTTATATCCATAAAATTAGCATTAATATCATCTATAATGGTTTGGTCTTTAGCCAGTGTGGAATTATTTCTTGCAAGCGAACGTAATAATACTCTTACCCTATCAGGGTCTCTTTTAACCCCATCAACAGCAGAAACATCTGTGTTACAAATGTTTTCCAAATAATTATATGCAACGAAAAGTTTGCCCTCTCTGGTTTTTTGATTCAATGAATCTGGCCAGCCTCCGCGGCATGCAGCAAATATCAAATCGTTTATTGTTAAACTGGATTCGCAGTTATTAATGTTAATGTCGGGATTGTCAAATAAGTCCATAATTGAAATTTGCCCGTTTGATTCACCGCTTTCATACAAACTCATAGGCCTCATCAGCATTCTATGGATTCTTCCGGTTCCTGAGTGCATGATGCTGTCTTCATCGACCACTGTTGAACCGGTTAAAATATATAGTCCATATCCTTCGCTTTCATCCACGCTTGTTCTGACGGAATCCCACAATACAGGAGCCACCTGCCATTCATCAATTAATCGTGGTTTCTCTCCTTTCAATAATCTGGAAGGTTCTATGTCTGCCCACATCATATTTGTTTTATAATTATCTTTGTCTTGTAGTTTTAATACACTTTTAGCATGCTGTTCGGCAGTAGTTGTTTTGCCACACCATTTCGGTCCAACAATGAGAATCGCACCAATCATTGTAAGATATTTTTCCAAATCTTTATCCAATATTCTCGGTAAATATTTAACAACCATAGTGATTACTCCTTATTTTTACAATTTTTCCATATATTATTTTACAATTTTTCCATATATTATTTTACAATTTTTCCATATATTATTTTACATTTTTTCAGTATATTATTTTACAATTTTTCTAACACAAAAATCTGTTACTTATTTTATTTAGAGCATTTTGAAAAGCAATATTTTTTTCGAAAAATAGGTATGTTTTCTTGTCATATCGATTGTTTCATCATTTTGGTTCATTTTCATTTTTTGTTTTTTGAATATGTTTGTTTTAAATAATATTGGATAGTGTAACTTAGGTAAGTTTATCACTATCTAATTAATCCAGTATCCTGATTTATACGTAAATTTTGCAGGTATAATTTAAAAAGATTACTTTTTAATTTGTATTTGCCTCTTGCTGGTTTGATTATCATGTTTTTGTTAATTAAACTTTTTAGCAATGCTGAGGGTTCTGAGTTTAGGTGAGCATTATCTTTGATATAGGAATATGATAAAATTGTTTCGTTGCTTTCAGCCATTAAGCATAGTATTTTTCGCTCTTCCGTAGTGGATTTAGAGAATAATGATTTAAATTCACGTTGGGCCAAAATGTTTAAGGAATACACAGATGCCTTTTTAAACTCATCCATAGTCACTTTATCATCTTCATTTGTTTCTTCAAAACAGCTGTAAGCTAGGATTTGCATGTAATATGGAATTCCGTTTGATAATTCATATATTTCTTTTATGACATTCTCTTCAAAGGCCACATTTTGTTCTTTAGTAGGAATATTGATTGCATCATATACTTCGCCGTAGGATAATGGTCCAATTAAGTAAGGTTCGAATATCCGTACTGCTGAGTCAAGTTTATCTTGTATTTTGTTGAAAATGTCTTCTGAACCAGTAGCTACAAACATTATGTTTTTTCCTTTTAGATTTAATTCTACAAGAGCATTCTGCAAGATACTCAATATCTTCATTGTTTCATCATTGCCCATAATCCTTTGAAGATCATCAAACAATAGGATTAAAACAGGATTGTCAGAGCCTAGCTCATCATAAATCACATTTAAAATTTTTTCAAATGCAACTGCAGGGCTGGTTTGGGGAATTTCACGTGATACAGATATGCCTCCGATAAATGGTATATTAATACCTAATGAACTTATTTTCTCCCAAAAATGGCCAATATTAATATTTAACGTGTCAGAACATTTTTCTATTATTAATGAGTAAATGTCTTCAAAATTTCCTTCCATTAATGGAATTCTAACTGAATATACATCATCAAGATTAGTTATTTCCTCTTGAAATTTTAATAATAAAGATGTTTTTCCAATACCTTTTGGTCCATATAATATTAAATGGCCGGGAATTCCTATTTTAGTTGAGTTATATATTTTTTTAAGTTCATTTAATTCATTTTCACGGCCAGTGAAATACGAAGGCAAAATTCCAGTTCGTTTTCTAAAAGGATTATTTTTCATGTTTATAACCTCTGATAATACATTTCATAAAAAACATAAAAAACATAAAAAAAATTTATGTTTCTTATGTTTCTTATGTTTTTCAGAATATTTAAAAATTCTCATTAGAAAACATAAATTCCATAAAAAACATCTAACAAATTAGATAACTGCTGCTGACAAATCAATCCCGAAAAAATTTAAAAATTAGAATCTTAAATTATCTATTATTTGATTAAAGAATATTCAGTAGTTGACGATTAATTTTTTAAAATTCTTTAAATTACTTATTTTATGATTTAAGCTATTTTAATTAAAAATAAAAAAATTCATGTTGGTTGATGATTAAGGTTGATGATATGTGTTTTATTAAAAAACATAAAAAACATAAAAAAAATTTATGTTTCTTATGTTTCTTATGTTTCTCAAGAATTTTGAAATTTACATATAATAACTGCTATTCTAATAATTTTTTAAGTCATAAAATAAAAAGTATCAATTTTCATAAGAGTATTCGCTAAAGGATTAAGTTTGTAAGAAAAGCAAATAAAAGAATAATGTTCAAGTTTTTTTTACATATTGGGAAATGATAAAACTATTGGAAACCATTATTGAAGATTGATGATAATATATAATTACTTTAGACCAGCTGAGCTTTCCTAAACAATGAATTGTTCATTTAAATCTTTTAACTGATTATGAGTTAATTTTATAAAAAATTTAATTCATAATTAATTTTATGATAACATTTATAACTGGTAACAAACATAAAGTTATAGAAGCAGAGAATATATTTAAAGATTATGACATTAACTTAGAGCATATTGATTTAGGTTACTGTGAACCTCAGGGAACTCTTGAGGAAGTAGCTATATCAGGTGCAAAATATGCCAGTCGTAAACTTAATAAACCTGTGATTGTTGAAGATGCTGGTTTATTCATAAAAGCTTTAAAAGGTTTTCCTGGAACATATTCTTCTTATGTTCAAGAAACTCTTGGAAATCAGGGAATATTAAAGCTTTTAGATGGTGTCAATGACCGTTATGCCGAATTCAGGTCAGTTATTGGGTACTGCGCCCCCAATTCTGAGCCCAAGATCTTTTTAGGTAAGGTCATAGGTGAAATCGCAGTTGAAGAAAAAGGAGATTTAGGTTTTGCTTTTGATCCTATTTTCTATGTTCCAGCTGAAGGTAAAACTTTTGGAGAACTTACAACTGAAGAAAAAAACCAGTTTTCACATAGAAAAAATTCTTTAGAAAAATTTATTAAATGGTATTCTATTCAATAATTTTCTAATTTATTATTATGGGCTTACTTTATAACTAATATTAAGAGGTAATTATTATGGCAAGACCAGAATGGGTAACTTACAGTGATGAAGAAATTGAAGAAATGATTTTAAAATTTAACAAAGAAGGAAAAAGTACCAGTGAAATCGGTATTATTTTAAGAGACCAATACGGTATTCCTAGTGTTAAAGAAGTAACCGGTGAAAGAATCACTCAAATCTTAAAAAGAAATGATCAAGCTGGAAAATACCCTGAAGATTTAATGAACTTAATCAAAAGAGCAGTAAATATAAGAGATCACTTAGCTGAAAATCCTAAAGATTTACACTCTAAAAGAGGTTTAACTATCATTGAATCTAGAATCAGGAGATTAGCTTCATATTATGTAAATGAAGGTGCATTACCTGAAGGATGGAGATACAATCCAAAAGAAGCAGCACTCCTTGTTAAATAGAGCTAGTGAAGCTAGTAATGTGCTTAAGAAGCATATAGAAAACAATAACGTTATAAGAATTATTTCTCATAATGATGCTGATGGAATTTCAGCGGCAGCTGTATTAGCTAATGCTTTAAAAGAAGAAAATGTTCAGTTTCATACTACGATTGTTCCTCGTCTTAAGGAAGATTTAATAAATCAGTTAAGGCATGAAAAACATGATTTGGTCATTTTTTCAGATATGGGAAGTTCTTTTGTAGGGGAACTCAATTCTTTTAAATGTGATGTTATTATAGCTGATCATCATCAGGTTAGTGATGTTGAAGCAGAAAGCAATGTGGTTCACATAAATCCTCATTTATTTGACATTGATGGAAGCAGGGATTTAAGTGGGGCTGGTTCCAGCTATTTGGCAGTTAGGGATCTTGATAAAAAACATTTAGCTTATTTTGCTTTAATTGGTGCTTTTGGTGATATGCAAGGTCAAGATGGATTTACTGGAGTTAATAAACTTATTGTTGATGATGCTAAACAAAGTGGTAATTTGGAAATTCATGATGGTTTGAAAATAGTTTCTAAATCATCTGAACCACTTTTTAAATCTTTAGCTTACACTTTTTCTCCTCCGCTTCCAGGAATAACTGGGGATTTGGAAGGTTCAACTGAGTTTTTAGAAAAGATGAATTTGTCTTATGGAATTAAATTCACTGATTTAGGTGAAGAGGAAAAAGATATTCTTAAAGATGAACTTATTAAAATCAATCCGGATATCTTCGGGGATTGTTACACAGTTCCAAAAGAAATACCTTTGCTTCGTGATTTGGAAGAGTATTCATATATTCTTGATGCATGCGGTAAAAATAAGAAGTTTGGATTAGGTTTAAGCATAGCTCTTGGAGAACGTGAAAAAGCCTTAAAAACAGCTACTGATTTGCAACGCAAATACCGTGATCAACTTGTTAAAGGATTGGAATGGATTAAAAGGGAAGGTTCAGTTAATCTTTCTAATATTCAATATTTATACAGTGAGGATAAAGTGTTGAAATCTGTAATGGGTACAATAGCTAGTATAGGTTTGTCTATTAACTTGTTGGATGATTCAAAACCTGTTTTAGGATTATCTAGACTTCATAAGGATATTAAAGTTTCTGGAAGAACAACCAGACAACAAGTTGAAAAAGGAGTTAATTTGGGAAAAGCCTTACAGGATAGCTCCAACAATTTCGGTGGTCAGGGTGGAGGTCATGATATTGCTGCAGGGGCTATGATTCCATTTGATAGTAAGGATAACTTTTTAAACTTAGTTAATGATATGGTTGAATATCAAATAAATAATGATTAATATGTTTTTAACAAAAAAAGAAGAACAAATGTGTGATGGGGAGTTTGGAGAAACTATTAGAAAAAGCATGGATATATTAGTGGCTTTAGGAGATATTTATGGTGCTTCTAAATTAGTGGATATCACTTCAGCACAGGTTTCCGGAGTTTCTTATAAAACTATTGGTGATGCAGGTTTGGATTATCTTCAAGATTTGGCCAGTGATGATAAAGGGGTAGCTAGTGTTAATTCTTCCCTAAATCCTCCTGGAACTGATTTGGATAATTGGGAAGCTCTAGGATTTCCAAAGGAATTTTCAATTAAACAAAATCAAATTGTAGAAGCTTACGGTAAACTTGGAATCTCAAAAACATGTACTTGTACTCCTTATCTTGTTGGAAATGTTCCTAGATTTAGAGACCATGTATCATGGTCTGAATCTTCAGCAGTAGCATATGTTAATTCTGTAATTGGTGCTAAAACTAATCGTGAAGGCGGTCCTGCAGCATTAGCAGCAGCTATTGTTGGTAAAACTCCTCTTTATGGATTCCATTTAGATGAAAATAGGACGGCTAATTTAGTAGTGGATGTTGAAACCGAACTCGCAGGTGCTGATTTCGGAGCTCTCGGATATGTTGTTGGGAAAATTGTCGGTGGTGGAGTGCCTTACTTTACTCTTAAAAATATTCCTGATAATAATAATTTAAAAACATTAGGAGCAGCACTTGCGTCATCAGGTTCAGTAGCTCTTTATCATATGGAGAATGTTACTCCGGAATATGATGTGGCTGCTAAAAGTGAAGCTGATGATCATATTGCAATCTCTGAAGACGACATTTTAGACACCCGTAACAAACTATCTACTACAACTGATGAACCGGATTTAATCTGTTTGGGCTGTCCTCATGCTTCCTTGGAAGAAATAAAAGAAGTTGCAAATATTGTCAAAGGAAAATCAATTAAAAACAAATTATGGATTTGCACATCAGTTAGTGTAAAAGCAACAGCTGATAGAATGGGGTATACAAAAGTTATTGAAGATGCAGGTGGTAATGTGGTCTGTGATACCTGTATGGTCGTAGCACCTATTGAAGATAGGGGCTTTGAAGTAATTGGTGTAAATTCAGCAAAAGCAGCTAATTATGTTCCGTCTATGTGTGGACTTGATGTTGTTTATAATGATGTAGAAAACTTGATTCAATTTGAATAATTTTTTCTACTACTTTTTTTTTAAATTTCAGTATTTCTATAGAATGTTTTTAGCTATTTTTCTTAAAAGTGTATTTTATAAGAAACTATTTATGTAAATAATTTGATAGGGTATTCTATAAGACACTCATTAGGTTGTTTTTAATACTTAGTCGAAATGTAATCAACTTTTTAGGGTGTTGTCTTCAACTTTAAATTTAATAAAATCATATAATAATTATAGGTGAATAAATTTATGAATTATTTAGTTATTGGTGCAGGAAATGCTGGTAGGCCTGTTGCAAGGTTACTTAATAATCAAAATCATAAGGTTATTATAACTGATCCAAAACAGTTATCTGATTTTAAACAAGATGTGCAAAGTATTTTAAAACAAATGGAAAAAGAGGGAGTTATTTTAGATTTAGGTAATGATAATCCTTCTATTGATGGTATTGATAAAGTTTATAAGGCTCCAAGTTTGCCTGACAGTGCACCTATTGCAAAAAAAGTTGCTGAAGCTAATTTAGAGGTTATTACTAATGAAGATTTCTCAAAAATGGTAAATGATTTAATTCCTGTTGATATTATTGGAATCACGGGAACTATGGGTAAAACAACTACTACATTTATTACAACAAGCATTTTTAAACAGGCAGGTTATAAAGTATGGTCCTGCTCTTCTTTAGTTAATAATTTAGTTAGTGAAGCTATTATTGATGGTATAGTTAAAGGTAAAGCTCAAAATTGTGATATAGCTATTTTTGAACTTCCTCATGGAACTATAGGGCTTCTAAATGAATTGGATATTAAAATTGGTCTTTTAACCAATATTGCTGAAGACCATCTGTCTGAATTTGGAGGTTCTCTTGAGAAATATCAGCAACGTAAATTGATTTTGGAAAAAATGAGTGAAACATTTATTGCAAATAATTCCTGCAGGGATATTATAGCTCCGGTAAGGGGCAATGCTCTTTATTATGCTTTAGATGATGATTGTGATTTTATTGGAACTGCCGGTGATGAAAAATTAACCCTCAAATATTCTAAAGGGGAATTTACAACACCGTTCCACATGGTCAGCTATTTCTTTGAAAACTCTGTAGGGGCCAGCAGTGTTGCTTTAACTTATGGTGTTTCTCCGGAAGATATTACTGATGCATTATCTGAATTTAAAGGACTTCCTGCACATATGGAAGATGTTGGTGAGTATAATGGAAGAAAAGTTATTTTGGATTCTGCATTTTTATATGATGGAATGAAAATCACTCTTGAGTACTTTAAAGACGACAATGTTGTACTGTTTCTAGATCATTTTGATACATTATCTAAAAGGGATAAGACAGAAGTCGGTCAGCTTGTTGGACAGTATGTGGATGTTATAATAGCTAGTGGATTTAATGAGGTTAACCAAACAGTTGAGATGGATGCTGCATATGAAGTTTTAGATGCTATTGAAAATCCAAGTGCAATTAAAGTAGCTACTAGGGATATTACTGAAGCAGCCGCACTTACATTCAAATATTCCAAACCTGGAGACATTATTCTGCATATGGGGCCACTTATAGCTTATGATAGAATTACCACTGTTGAAAAAATCATGAAAGGACTTGAAGAGGGAAGTAAAAAATATGAATGAGTCTGATTTTCCGGAAGATACAACATTTGGAGTAATTGGAATTTGTGGAGCTAATTGTAATCTGGTAGCTAGAATTCTTAAAGACCGTGGATTTGATGTTATTGGAACAGATATGTCCTCTGGTGATGATTGCAGGTTTAAAAAATCTTTGGAAGGATATGACATTGAAGTATTTTATGAATCTCATCCTGAAGAGTTTTTTGAAAAAGCAGATTATATAATTCCTCCAATAAGTTTACCTAAAACAGCTGAAGTATTTGATATTATTCAGGAAAAAAACATTCCAGTTCTGGAAGTTAGTGATATTATTGATATTTTTAAAGTAAATAAACCGGTATTTGGAATAACCGGAACTAATGGTAAGACAACTACCACAACCCTTCTGAAAAAAATAGCTTATGATAATAATATTGCACCTGTTGAACATAATTTAGAAAAAATGCAGGGGAATGCTGAATATATTCCAATTTTACAGTCTCGTTTAAATGGGGATGTTGGAATATTGGAAGTGGGCACATTTGGAGTTCCGGGCACTATTGAAAGAATAGTTGGAAATTCTGAATTAACTTCCGGATTAATAACAAACATAACTCCTGATCATTTAAATGATTTGGGAGGATTTATGGAGTATGCGCATGTTAAAGCAGAATTTATAAAAGGATTGGCTGGAAAACAACTTATTGTAAACGGTCAGGATCCAACAATCATGGGGCTTTTAAGGGAATTGAACTTTGCAGGTGAAATAATTACTTTTGGGGTAGATGAAATGCCTGTAGGTGTAGCTTCTAAAGAATGTGTTTGCGGTAAAACCATTGATGTTAAAGAGATTATTTCAGGTTCCGGCTATTATTTATGTGAATGTGGTCTGACAACTCCTCAGCTAGATTATATTGCAACCAACATTAATTTAAAAAACAGAACTTTTGAATTACATACTCCGGAAGAAAAATTAGAAGTTAAAATGCTTCTTGATGGAATTCATAATGTCTATAATGTTGTTGGAGTAATTGTTG